>JBKPDY010000103.1:0-29531 GCA_046728155.1 Actinomycetota bacterium | reverse complement strand
CGATCCGCGCGGAGCCGGCTTCGCCTCGGCTTTCCTGCCGCTGCTTCTGACCAGCATCGCCGCTGGAATCGCGCTGCTTTTCGTCGTGCGGTCGCATGCCGTTCGCCTGATCGGGGTGATTGCATTCGCCGCGCTGGCCGGTCTGCTGGCGTCCGGCGTGATGCACGGCCTTGGATTGTTGGCTGGCTCGTACTGGTCCGCTGCCGGCGCGATCGCGCTGCTCACCCTCGCCATGAGCGCGACCGTGAGTGGACTCGGCGCGCTCCTGGGCAACCCAGGCATCGGACTCGGTGTTCTGCTGGTCTTCGTGTTGGGTAACCCGATCTCGGGACTGGCCAGCGCGCCTGAGCTGCTGCCCAAGCCCTGGGGGGCGATCGGACAGTACCTCCCGCCCGGCGCCGGCTCCACGCTCTTACGTGGCGCCTCGTTCTTCGACTGGGCCGGCACCGGTGTCGCGCTGTGGGTCCTGCTCGCGTGGGGGGGTGTCGGACTCGGCCTGACCGCGGTCGGGCACTTCCGTGATCGCGCCGCCAGGAACGTCACGGCAGCGAGGAGCGTCACGGCGGCCGCCCCTGCCTGAGCGGGGATTACAGGTCGGCGGGGTCGGTGTTCGCTCCACAGAGGACGATGGCAATCCGCTCACCGTCCGCGGGCACGTAGGCTCGGCTGGTGAGCGCCGCCATGGCGGCCGCGGCGCCCGGCTCCACGACGATGCGGTACCGGGCCCACAGCAGGCGGCGGGCCCCGACGACATCATCGTCGGAGACCAGTACACTGTGGACGCCAGTCCGCATGGCTACCTCGTAGGCGATGGTCCCCAGGCGACGCGCACCGAGCGAGTCGGCGGCGATTCCGGAGACCGGAACGTCGACGGGCCCTCCTTGGTCGATCGCCGCACGCAGCGTCGCGCAGGTCGCCGGCTCCACGGCGACCACTCGGGCGACGCCCTCGGCGGCCACCGCGACGCCCGCCATCAGCCCGCCACCGCCGGTCGCCACGACGATGGTATCGACCGGGCCGGACAACTGCTCCAGCAGTTCGACGGAGATGGTTCCGGCGCCGGCCACCATGTCGGGCTGGTCGTAGGCGTGACACAGCATCGCACCCGTCCGCTCGGCGTGCGCCACCGCGGCATCACTCGCGACGGCGTACTCGGCTCCGCGCAGTTCGACCAGCGCACCGTACGAGCGCAGCGTCGCCACCTTCACCGACGGTGTCGTCTCCGGGACGATGACACTCGCCGGCACGTTGACGGTGGCCGCGGCGTACGCGTACGCGATGCCGGCGTTCCCACCGGAGGCGACGACGATGCCGGCGGACGGATCCAGTTCCCCGGTCTCGCGCGCCGCGAGAAGCCGGTTCAGAGCGCCGCGGGCCTTGAAGCTCCCGGTGTGTTGCAGGTACTCCAGTTTGAACCACACTTCGGGCTCATCGCCGGCCATCAGCGGTGTCCGACGGGCCCACGGACGAATCCGTACCACTGCACTGTCCACATCGGAGCGTTTGATCACCCGTCGCCATCCTTTGTATGAACCCAAACCCCGCCGAGTCGCGGTGGCTCGTCGGCTCGGACCGTACCAGGATGAGAGCATGCAGTCTCCACAGGCGCCCGCGACGGGCGCGCAGGCGTTCATCCCGTCCGGCCAGCTCACGCTGCCGGTGCTGGCCGAGGCCGCACGCGCCTGCCGTGGGTGCGAGCTCTACCAGCACGCCACCCAGACGGTCTTCGGGCGGGGACCGACGATTGCGACCGTAATGCTGGTGGGCGAACAGCCCGGCGATCAGGAGGACCGAGCGGGTAAGCCGTTCGTCGGTCCGGCTGGCCGGGTCCTGGACGAAGCGTTGACGGCGGCCGGCATCGACCGCGCGGCGACGTACGTGACGAACGCCGTCAAGCACTTCAAGTTCGTACCGGCGGACCGGGGTCCGCGCCGGATCCACAAGACCCCCGGCGCGACCGAGATCGTCGCATGTAGACCGTGGCTTCTCGCCGAGATGGCCGTGGTCAAACCCAGAGTCCTCGTCCTGCTCGGCGCCACCGCGGGCAAAGCCTTGCTGGGCAGTGGTTTCTCGGTCACCCGAAGCCGGGGCGTACCGCTGGACTGGCCACCGAACGCCCCGGCCGACGTGACCGCGATCAGGCTACTCGCCACCATCCATCCGTCGGCCGTGCTACGCGCCGACGACCCGGACGCGATGATGGCCGGCCTCATCAGCGATCTGACTCAGGTACGCGACCTGCTGAGCACCGGCAACGTCGGCAAAGACGCCAACTCCCGGCCCAGCCGTAGTTCTCGGTCAGCGTCCACGAACCAGGACTAGCGGCGACCCTTGTTCCGATTGGAACCGGTGGTCGACGGCTTGCCGAGCTCCCGCCAGTTCGTCTCGGTCATCTCCACCCCGTAGTGGTCCGCCGCCTTCCTGATGTTGGCGAACGCCTGTTCCCGCTCGGCATCGGTGACGCCGTCGACCTGGTCGAACCGGGCGATCGCGTTGCGTACGTGCTGAGCGTCGGTCAGCGGTTCCTTCCGCCTGTCCGGAAATGCGTACGCACTGTCCGGCAGTTCCTTACGATCCTGAGTGTCCAGTTCGCCACGCACCTCGTGCGGGCTCCATGTTGTCTTGGCCATTACTCGTTGATACCCGGCCCGGTACGGTCTACACGGCGGTTCCGGCGAATGCGCGCTCAAGCCGCACGGCGCCGGCCGCGCCGCACACGCAGATAGTCGGAGACGACATAGCGTCCCAGGTCCTCCGCCGATGGGGTGAAAACGCGCCCACCCGATCGTCGGGCGACCGCGTCCACGAAGCGCTGCAGCCCCGGATCCTCCCCGAGCATGAACATGTTCAGGGTGGCGCCGTACCGGGTGAGGTGGTCCACCTCCACGACGGTTGCCTCAATGGTTTCCCGCGACGGGGGCCACCAGAAGACCGGCCCGTGTGCCGAGTTGTGCGCGGTCGGTTCGCCGTCGGTGACAACGAGAACCACCGGCTCCGCGTCGGAGTGCTTGCGCAGGTGGCGTCCGGCCAGGCGTAATGCGTACTGAAGGTTGGTGCCCTTCTCCATGTCCGGCTCGGCGGCGGCGAGATCGGCCTGGGTGAGAACCGAAGCGGAGAGCCCGAATCCGATGATCTGCAGCGCGTCCTGGGGAAACCTCGTCGCGACCAGATGGGCGAGCGCCAGCGCGGTCTGCTTCATCGGGCCCCAGCAGTCGCGCAGGATCATCGAGAACGACAGGTCGACGCAGAGGGCAACCGCGGCGCTGGCGCGCCGTTCGGTCTCCACGACTTCGAAGTCGTCGACCTGCAGACGTACCGGCGTGCCCGGACCCGATCGCAGGACCGCCCGGGATACGGTTCGCACGACGTCCAGGGGTTGCTCGTCGCCGTACTCCCACGCGCGGGAAGCGCCGGTTACCTCACCCGCCGCTCCGGCGTCGTGCAGGTCGTGTTGCCCACGCCGTCCGGGCTCGAGGTCGGAGAAGATGGTCCGCAGGGCCGTCCCGCCGAGGCGGCGTAACGCCTTTGGGCTGAGCGTCAGCGACTCGGCCGGACCGGTGACCCAGCCCTGTTGGCGCAGCTGCTTCTCCAGCTCCTGCAGGCGACGGACGTCGTCGGCCGCGTCCCGGCCCAGGTTGCGTGCGACCGATTCGACATCGATGTCATCCAGGGTCGCTCCAGGGTGTTCCTGAGCCAGCTGATCCATCAGGTCATCGAGGTCGCCGATCTCCTCGAGCGCGCTGGTGGCCTGGCCGTACCCGAGCGGCTCGTCGCCGCGCATCCGTTCGCGGCGGTCCCAGGCGAGATCAGGGCGCAGGGCACGCAGGTTGTCCACGAGAGCCGCCAGCTCACGGGCCAACGCCCCGTTTCCGAGGGCCTGAGCCATCAGCCGACCGAGCTCGTCCTGCTGCTCGGGCGAGAGCGAGCGCATCAGCCGCTCCCCGGCCGCCGCTCGCCTCGCCAGGGCGTCGATGAGCTCGTCCACATTGGACGGGTTCTCGGGGAAGTACTCGCCGTGCTTGCGCATGAACTCGTTGAACTGGTCGGTGGTGTCCTCGCCCCGGACGTGCCGCTCCAGCAATGCGTTGAGATCCCGCATCATCTCGGCCATGGCCTGCTGCGCAGCCGGGTCCGACAACGCCTGTCGCAACCCACGGAAGCGCTGCTCGACGATCTCCTGTCGGAGACCGTCCAGGATCTGCTGGTACAACCGGCGGGCCTCGTCACTGGCCCAGTCGTAGTCCGCCAGCTCCTCGACCGCCCGTGACGTCGATCGGGGCAGATTGTCCAATGTGGACTCCGCGAACCGGGCCGCCTCGTCGTCGCGCCGGCCAAGCTCCTCCCGTTCGGCCGCGATCGCCTGGTCGAGCAGTTGCTGCGCCCTGGTCACCGCGCCATCGAGCTGTCCTCGGCGCATGGCCTCGCGGCGCATCCGGCGGGCCCGCGCCAACAGGTCGTCCAGCCCGCGTGTGCCCGACGGGCCGCGCCGCAGCAGGTTACGCAGCGCCTCGCGCAGGCTGCCGCCAGCGAGCACCTCGCGGCCGACCGAGTCGACGGCGGCCCGTACGTCATACGGTGGCGCAAGCGGGTCGGGGCCGCCCTGCCACTCCCCGTACCGATTGCGTCTACTCATCGGGGTCCTCGCGTAGCCGCGAGCGCAGCGAGCTGCCTCGGCGAGCTTGCGAGCCGAACAACGGAGCACTTCGTGGGGTGATCATTCTCGACTGCCGTAGAGGGTCCGGCCCTCGGCGGTGAACGCCTTGGACATCCGCCGGGTCAGGTGAAGTCCTTCGAGCACGAACTCGACTCCGGCGGCCGCCTCGCCCCGGCTGGGCGCATCACCGAGGTCCAGCCGGTCCAGCACCTTGGCCAGACCGGGCACGGTGCCGACCTGCCGCAGGATCTCGTCGGCCGGAACCAGGTCACCGGTCTCGATGATGTTGCCATCGGCGACGAGGTTGATGAAGCTGGACAGGTCGATCCCGGCCAGTCGACCACGGAACGTGTCGGCGGTGGCGGTACGCAACAGGTGCGAGAGCACCTCGATCTCCCGGCCCTCCTCGCCGCTCTCGAATTCGACCTTGCCCCGCAGCGTGCTGGTGACCGAGACGGCGTCGCCGATGCGGGCGACCGGCTCGAGTTCGTTGAGCAGGCCTGACCGGCGCAGCGCCGAGGCGGCCACCGTCTCGCACGCGGCGATTCCGAACCGGGCCGAAACGCCGGTACGGGCATCGACGGCCGGCGAGGAGCGCACGGCCCGGGCGAACCGCGCGAGCACCTCGACGATGTGCTCGGGCACGGTTGCGACCAGGCCGGCCTCCTGGCGTACGAGCTCGATCTCGAGCTCCAGATCGAGCGGGTAATGGGTGCGGATCTCCGCCCCGAACCGGTCCTTCAGCGGGGTGATGATCCGGCCGCGGTTGGTGTAGTCCTCCGGGTTCGCGCTGGCGACGAGCAGGAGATCGAGGGGAAGACGCAGCTGGTACCCCCGGACCTGGATGTCGCGCTCCTCCAACACGTTGAGCAGGCTGACCTGGATCCGTTCAGCCAGGTCGGGGAGTTCGTTCACCGCGAAGATGCCCCGGTTCGTCCGGGGCACCAGGCCGTAGTGGATGGTCTCCGGATCACCGAGGGTACGGCCCTGGGCCACCCGGATCGGATCGACGTCCCCGACGAGATCACCCACGCTGGTGTCGGGGGTGGCGAGCTTCTCCCCGTACCGGTGCGATCGGTGCAGCCATCCGACGGGTTGGTCGTCGCCGGCCTCCTCGACCTGGTGGCGGGTTGTCGGCGTAATCGGGTTCATCGGGTGCTCGTTCAGCTCCGAGCCCGCAATCACCGGGGTCCACTCGTCCAGCAGCTCGACCAGTGCCCGGATCAGGCGCGTCTTCCCCTGCCCCCGCTCGCCGAGCAGGACCATGTCGTGGCCGGCCAGAATCGCCCGCTCCACCTCGGGAAGCACCGTGTCGTCGTAGCCGACGATGCCGCGAAAACGCTGCTCGCGGGCGCGCATCTTCGCCAACAGGTTCGCGCGAAGCTCTTGCTTGACCGTACGGTACTGGTGGCCGGCGGCACGCAGCTCACCCACTGTGCGGGGTAGACCCGCGGGCATCAGAGGCACCCGTTCACGCTAGCTCGCCCAACCGCGCCCCGCACCGGCCCGGCTCCAGAGCCCACCATCGGACGACCGAGCATCACACTCCACGGCGCCTATGGACGACTGGCGACCGCCTCGCGATACTCATGCTGCACGGTCCGCGATCACGGCCCCACCCCGGAGCATCGCCATGGTCACCCTCCGCGCCGCGCCGATCCATCCAACCGCGTCGATGGGGCTCATCATCGGCACGGGGTTCGTCGCATTGCTCATCGCGACGGCGCTCTGGGCGGTTGTCCGGCACACCGTGATGCTCGCCCACGTCGGCGGCCATGCTGTCGCGGCGGCCATTCTTGGCGTGACCGTCGAGAGACTCGTTATCGGCCGCGACGGCAATGAAGAAGTGCGGTCGATCAACGTCCCGGCCAACGCCAACGTGCTGATTCTGCTCAGCGGGTACACCGGCCCTTCAGTCTTCGGCCTTGTCGGAGCGATCCTGCTCAATACCGGCCGGGTGAACGCCATGCTCTGGCTCAGCTTGTTCTTCCTCGCGGCCGCGGTCATCGCATGCCACAGCTGGTTCACCGCAGGGGTCATCCTCGCCACGGGCGGCCTGATGTACCTCATCGCGGCCAAGGCGAGTCAAGATCTGCAGCAGCTCTTCGGGTACACGTGGATCTGGTTCCTTCTGATCGCCGGCCTACGTCACGTCATGCAACTGGCTCCGGTCAACGGAACTGCCGCCGGTCCCGCAACCGACTCCGCCAAGCTGCGCGAGGCGACCGGGGTCCCGGCGCCCGTCTTCACCGGGTGTTTCGGCATCTTCAACTTCGCGGCATTGATTTCTGGGGCGCTCATCCTTGTCCATGCAGTCGGCTAACTCGTCCTATGTAGACTATTAGGCCGGTACGGCGGGTAGATCGGCCACGAACGCCGCGATGTCCTCTGCGGTCAGCTCGTGGTCGACCAGACTGCCGTCCAGGAAGGCGCCGTACGCCGCGAGATCGAGGAGGCCATGACCGCACAGCGCCGTCAGGATGACCTTCGACTCACCGGTCTCCTTGCACCGCAGGGCCTCCTCGATACACGCGGCCAGCGCGTGCGTCGGCTCGGGCGCGGGGATGATCCCCTCGGTACGGGCGAAGCGAACGCCCGCCTCGAAGCACTCGCGCTGCGTCTTCGCCGCCGCCTCGATCAAACCGAGCTCGTAGATATGCGAGATCAGCGGCGACATGCCGTGGTAGCGCAGGCCTCCGGCGTGGATCGGGTCGGGTATGAAGTCATGGCCGAGGGTGTGCATCTTCATCAAGGGCGTCATCCCGGCGGTGTCACCGAAGTCGTACGCGTACACGCCCCTGGTCAGCGACGGGCAACTGGCCGGCTCGACCGCACGGATCGTCACGTCCATCCTTCCGGCGAGCTTCTCCCGCAGGAACGGGAACATGAGCCCCGCGAAGTTGGAGCCGCCGCCGGTGCAGCCGACGATGAGGTCCGGAGTCATGCCGACCTTCGCGAACTGGGCCAGCGCCTCCTGTCCGATGACCGTCTGATGCAGGAGCACGTGATTGAGCACGCTGCCTAGCGCGTAGTTGGTCTGCGGATCCTGCGCGGCCACTTCGACCGCCTCGGAGATGGCGATGCCGAGGCTGCCGGGCGAATCCGGATGTTCGGCCAGGATCGCCCGCCCGGACTGGGTCAGCTGCGACGGCGAGGGATGGACGACGCCGCCGAACGTCTCAATCATGATCTTCCGGTACGGCTTCTGATCGTACGAAGCACGTACCTGCCAGATCTCGCAGTCCAGCCCGAACTGCGCGCAGGCGAACGCGAGTGCCGTCCCCCACTGACCGGCCCCGGTCTCGGTGGTCAGCCGGCGGATCCCGGCCTGCGCGTTGTAGAACGCCTGCGCCACCGCGGTGTTCGGCTTGTGCGAGCCGGCCGGTGACACACCCTCGTACTTGTAGTAGATCTTCGCCGGAGTGCCCAGCGCCCGCTCCAACCGGTGCGCCCGGTAGAGCGGGGAGGGTCGCCACAACCGGTACACGTCAAGGACCTCGGCCGGAATATCGATGTACCGGTCGGTCGCCACCTCCTGCTGGATGAGCGCCATCGGGAACAGAGGCGCGAGGTCATCGGGGCCGACCGGCTGCAGCGTGCCCGGGTGCAGGACCGGAGGCGGAGGCGATGGAAGATCCGCGAGCAGGTTGTACCACTGCCGCGGGATTTCGGACTCGTCAAGCGTGATCTTGGTGGCTTCGGACGGCTGGCTCATGTGCGAACGCTAGACCCGCGCCAGGCGTCGCGCCAGATCTCGGGGTGGTCGGGGCAGCGGTCGTCACCGTACGGTCGTCGCCATGGAGTCCGCTATCGAAACGGCCGCCCAGGTCCGCTCCGGCCGCCGTACCCCGCGTGAAGTGGTCGACGCGAGCCTCGCCGTCATCGCGGCGAGGGACGCGCACATCGGCGCATTCCAGGTCGTTGACACCGACGGTGCGAGACGGGCCGCGGACGAACTGGCGCGTCGACCCGATCTGGCCGACCTACCGCTGGCCGGCGTTCCGGTTGCCATCAAGGACAGCGTCGCTGTGGCCGGCCTGCCGACGCGACACGGTTCGGGGGCCACCTCGGCCGAGCCGGCCGCGGAGGACGATCTGCTGGTGCGCCGCTTGCGCGGGGCCGGTGCCCTCGTGATCGGCAAGACGAAGCTGCCGGAGCTGGGCATCTGGGGGTTCACCGAGTCGCTTGCGCACGGCGGTACCCGCAACCCGCGTAACCCGGGCCGCAACGCGGGTGGGTCAACCGGTGGCGGCGCGGCCGCCGTCGCCGCCGGAATGGTTCCGCTGGCCTTGGGGTCGGACGGCGGCGGGTCGCTGCGGATCCCGCCGGCCAACTGTGGCGTGGTCGGCTTCAAGCCGGCCCGTGGTGTGGTTCCGTTGGCCGGTGGTGTCACGTCGGAGTGGTACGGCCTCAGTGAGTACGGCCCGGTCGCCACCACAGTCGCCGACGCTGTGCTCGCCCTCGACATCCTCGCCGACGGCACGACCTGGCGATCGCGCGGCCCGGTCAACGGCCCGCTGCGGGTGGCGGTCTCCCTCCGCTCTCCCTCGCCGATCGGCCCGGCCGGGCGCACCGCGCGGGCGGCGGTGGAGCGCGCCGCCGTCCTCATCGCCGCCGCCGGTCACATTGTCGTCCGCCGCAATCCTCCGTACCCGCTGACGCTCGCGAACGCGTGGGTGGCCCGGTGGCTGGCCGGCGTGGCCGAGGAGGTCGAGCGGTTCGGTCTCGACCCGGCCAAGCTGGAGGCACGCACGCGATGGATGGCCAGGCGAGGGCAGCGTCTGCGGCGCCAGGGCAAGCCGGCCGCGGCCCCGGCCCAGGCGTGGCAGCAGGCCGCCGAGACGTGGTTCTCCGATGTGGACGTTCTGGTCAGCCCGGTCATCTCGCATGCGGCGCCGCCGTTCGGCTGGGGAACCCGGAAGAACTACCTTCGTTCGTACCTCAACGGTGCCCGGACCACGCCGTACACGCAGGCATGGAACCTCACCGGGTTCCCGGCGATGAGCCTGCCGTTCGGCGGTGCTCCGAGCGCCCCGGACTCGGTCCAGCTGGTGTCGTTGCCCGGTCGCGAGGCGTCGCTGATCGCCGTGGCCACCGAGCTCGAGCAGGCCGCCCGCGGGTCATGATGATCCGTTTCCTCCGTCGAAAAGGTAAGCCAGCTGCGCATTTTCGCGGAGGAAACAGATCTTCAGCCCCTAGCTCAGTGGGACACACCCCGGTGGTTGCTCGCCTTGACACCTAGACGTACTATGCCTAGGTTCCTAGGTGTGGACCTGCGTGGGCACCTCGATCTGCTGCTGCTCGCGACTCTCCGGCGCACCGGGCCGGCGCACGGGTACGCCTTGATAGCGGCGCTGCGATTGCACTCGGATGGCGCATTCGACCTGCCCGAGGGGACAGTCTATCCGGCGCTGCACAGGCTCGAACGGGTCGGTGAGGTAGCCAGCCGCTGGAGCAGCGAAGCGTCGCGGCGCCGTCGTGTGTACGCGCTCACCCCGGCCGGAGAGGCGGCTCTGCGCGCCCGGCAGCGGGACTGGCGTGCCTTCGCGCGCGGTGTTGGCTCGGTCATCGGCCCGGTTGCGGCAGAGGCTGCGGCATGACCGCCGAGGCACATCCCGCGGCCGAGGCGGCGCTATGACGGAGGACCTACTCCCGGATGGTCCGGTCGAAGGGTTCCTCGACGAGCTCTTCGATCGCCTCGCCGGTACCGGCCGGGCCGGTCGACGCTCTCTTGTGGAGGCTGAGGACCACCTGCGAGCGGCGACGGCCGACGCGAAGGCGACCGGACTGCCTCAACGGGAGGCAGAACTCCAAGCCGTTGACCGCTTCGGCCGAGCGGGCTCGATCGCTGCTGCGCTCCAGCGGACCCACCGCGGATTCGGCGCGCTGATCCGCCCACTCCTCGTCGGAGGCTTCATCATCGGCGTTGTCGGCTTGCTGGCGCTGGGTGTGAGCGGACTCCTCGCCGAGGTCCTCGGGCGCGCGTTCGGAGCCGAGTTCGTCGCGGGTGACGCACCGGGTGTGACGTATACACCGCAGCGGTGCGCCGACTTCAAGGAGTACTTCCCCAACGCGGCAACCTGCAACGCGGCGGCCGCTCTGCATCATTGGGGCGAGGTGGTCGAGTACCGGGTCGCACTCGGTGTGCTCGGCCTGCTAGCTCTTGGCTTGGGCCTGGCCGTACGCCGTGGACTGGCGGGCCGCTGGGCGATGTGGCGCCCACCACCGGCGAGCACGGCCCTGGTGACGACGGCACTCGCCGGCGCGGTGGCGGCCGGCCTGCTGGGCCCGACGTTACTGGGGATCGTGTTCGGAGTGCGTGACGGCGCGGGAGCCAACCTGGCCGACGGTACGGTGGCAGGGCTTGTCGCACTCGCCGCGGCGGCCTTCGGCCTTCGCAGCCGCCGTCCGATTATCGAAGTGTCGCAAGTGGACGGTCAGCTCCAGCGTTAGACTCGGCCCTGTGTCACGGCAACCGGCCAAGGACCGCGGGCAAGCTGCGGGGCCCGCAGACGCTCGCTCCTCGCGCCCGCTGAACGATCTCCGGGCCGACTGCGGCCAGTGCTTCGGCCTGTGTTGCGTGGCACCGGCGTTCTCGGCCTCGTCCGAGTTCGCCATCGACAAACCAGCCGGCACGGCCTGCCCCAACCTGACGCCCGACTTCCGCTGCGGAATCCATACGACGCTTCGGGCGCGGGGATTCGCCGGCTGCGCCGTGTTCGACTGCTTCGGAGCTGGTCAGAAGGTCGCCAGAATCACCTTTGGCGGTCACGACTGGCGGCAGGCGCCTGAGACCGCGCCGACGATGTTCGCCGCCTTCGCCGTGATGCGCCAACTGCACGAGCTGCTGTGGTACCTGAACCAGGCGATCGATCTGCGGCCGGCCGCCCGGTTGACGGTCGAGCTCGAGGAGGCGCTGGACCGGACCGAACGACTGACCCGCTCCGATGTCGAATCGCTGCTCGCGATGGACGTGATTGCGTACCGCGACGGGGTGAACAGGTTGCTCGTCCGCACCAGCAAGGCCGTCCGGGGACGCAACCGGGGTCCCGACTGCCGCGGGGCCAATCTGATCGGCGCCGACCTGCGCGGCGCTGACCTCCGGCGGGCCTGCCTGCGCGGGGCCCGGCTCATCGGAGCCGATCTCCGCCGGACCGACCTCGCCCTGGCCGATCTTACCGGCGCGGATCTGCGCGGAGCCAAACTGGGCGGCGCGAACCTCGCCAGCGCCATCTTCCTCACCCAGGCCCAGCTCGACTCGGCGACCGGTGACTCCACGACCGGGTTGTCCGCCTCGTTCGCCCGTCCGCTCCATTGGTCCTGAACCCGTATGTGCGAAGGTGGGCACGTGCTGACGCGTATTAACGACGTGGATCTGGCCATCGAGACCTTCGGCGATCGCAGTGACCCGGCCATCCTCCTCATCGCCGGCGCCGGCAGCTCCATGGATGTATGGGAGGTGCCATTCTGCGAGCGCCTCGCTTGTGGGCCACGCTTCGTCATCCGGTTCGACCAGCGCGACACCGGGGAGTCCACAACGGACGAACCTGGTCAGCCGTCGTACCGGTTCACCGACCTCGTCCGGGACCTTATCGGCATCCTCGACCACGCCGGCGTTGAAGCCGCCCATCTGGTCGGGCTCTCGATGGGCGGCGCCGTCGCGCTGCTCACCGCGCTCGAGCATCCCGCCCGGGTCGCATCCCTCACTCTGATGGCGACGTCGACCGGCCCGGGTAGCAGCCTGCCCGACATGACCGATAGCAACCACCCGCATATCCCGCGCAAGAAGCCGTGGCGGTCAAGGCTCTCCACACTGGACATACCAGCCCTGGTGATTCATGGAGAGCTGGATCCACTCGTTCCGCTCGCGCACGGACGGGCGCTCGCCGGCGAGATACCGGGTGCGCGGTTGCTCGCCGTCGCCGGGATGGGGCACGAGGCGCCACCGCGGCAAACGTGGGGCATCGTTGTGCCGGCCATCCTCAAGCACACGTCGGGTGGCTGGCCGAGTCAGGCCGACCGTGTGGCTGCTCGCTCGCTCGCCGCGGACGATCCGACAGGATGGTTCGAGCAGCTCTACGCCAGCGGGGTCGCGGGCGAGGTCGCTCTGCCCTGGGACACGGACGGTCCACGACCATCCCTTGTGGAGTGGGCTCGCGGTCGGAGCGGAACCGGCCGGCGCGCGATCGTCATAGGCAGCGGGCTGGGCCAGAACTCCGAGTTCATCGCCGGCCTCGGGTTCGACACGGTTGCCTTCGACATCTCCCCGACGGCGATCAGCATCGTGCGCGACCGGTACCCAGACTCCACAGTGGAGTATCTGGTTGCCGATCTGTTCAACCCGCCGCCGCAGTGGTCACAGGCCTTCGACCTCGTCGTCGAGGTCTTCACCGTGCAGGCGCTCCCGATCGATGTGCGACCACGGGCGATAGCTCGGGTCGCCGATTTCGCCGCGCCCGGAGGCACGCTCATTGTGATCGCCGCCGCCCGCCACGACGCAGACCCTGCGCCGCCGGGCCCACCGTGGCCGTTGACCCGCAACGACATCGACGCATTCACCGCGGACGGGCTCGCTACCGTACGGGTGGAGGAGCTGACCGACGGCCCCGGCCGTTGGTGGCGCGCCGAGTTCCGCCGACGATAACCGGGGCGTGGCTATATCTTAGGTGGACCGACGGCCCTCAGAGACCAGCACGCCCGGGTTCAGCATCCCGGTCGGATCGAGTGCAGCCTTCGCCGAGCGCAGGGCGAGCGAGAAAGGTTCGGGGGATTCGCGCTGGTACCACGGCATGTGATCCCGGCCGATCGCATGGTGGTGGGTGATCGTCCCGCCGTGAGCCACGATCGCGTCACTCGCCCGTACCTTGAGCGCGTCCCAGATCTCGACCTCCGCACCGCGCCGGCCCGGAGCGTAGACGGTGAAGTACGCGGCCGGGCCGTCCGGGTAGACATGGGTGAACCGGCACGCCACCAGCGCGCCGGCACTGTCGAGGGCGAGGGTCACGGCGGCGTGCAGCGCCGGGAAGGCCGACCAGGTGCTCGCCGTCTCGAAGGTCTCGACGACGACGCCGAGCCGTGCCAACGCGTCGCGCAGATACGGCGCGCGCAGGAAGCTTCCGCGCCACCGGGTCTGACGGGCGTCACTGTCCACAGTGCCGCCGAATCCACGGCACAACTCGACTGCTCTCGTCAGGGCCTGATCGACCGGCGCGTCGGAGGACTCGAAGCCCAGCAATAGCCGGCACGAGCCGTCTCCCACACCGGTACCGAGCATCGCCTCCAGTGGATCGAGCAGCCGACAGTTCGCCGGCCGCAGCCCCGACTGCACGATGGCCCGGGTCGCCTCGACCGCCCGGTCGAACTCGTCGAAGCGTACGGCGGCCGACTCGACGAACGTCGGCCGGCGCTGTACCCGTACCCACGCCTCGGTGATCACGCCAAGGATGCCCTCGGAGCCCAGCCAGAGCCGGTCCGGCGCGGGTCCGGCGCCCGACGCTGGTACCCGCACCGACGCGCCTGCCCCGACCGGAGTGACGACCCGCACAGCTTCGATCAGATCGTCGATGTGCGTGTACCCCGTGGCGTAGTGGCCGCCGGCCCGGGTCGCGATCCAGCCCCCGAGGGTGGAGAATTCGAAGCTCTGCGGAAAATGGCGCAGGGTGAGCCCGTGCGGACGTAGTCTGTCCTCAATGGATGGTCCGAGGGTTCCGGCCCGGATTCGAGCCGCCAGGCTGACGTCGTCGACCTCGACGACGCCGCTCAGCCGGGACAGGTCAAGGCTCACCACGGGGCGCGAGCGGTCGCGGCACTCGATGCCACCGACGACCGACGTGCCTCCGCCGTACGGCACGACGAACAGATCGGCCGCCCAGTCGAGGATCGCGGCGACGTCGGCCTCGTTGCGGGGGTAAGCCACGAGGTCGGGCGCGGGTGAGAGATCACCGCGCAGTGCCCGCACGACGTCGCGGTAGGCCTTGCCATAGGTGTGGCCGGCGCGGTCCACCGGGTCGGACGAGACCAGGGACTCCAGCCCGGCCGGCGGTGTGGCCCGTGGCGCCGGAAGGTCCGGGATCACCGGTACCGGAACCAATGTCCCGTCGAGGGCGAGCAGCGGACGGATGCGCTGTGCGAGCGCCTCGCACTCCGAAGTGGAGAGTGCCTGGTCGGCGTCGCCCCATCCCCACCACGACCGACTCATCGGGGTAGGACCGAAGCGCCGGCCCGGGCGACGATCTCCTGCAATGCGGCGACATGGCGCTCGAAAGCCCCGCGGCCGAACGCGGTCAGACGAGCTGACGTGCGCGGACGCTTGCCCACGAATCCCTTGCGTATCTGGATGTAGCCGGCCTCGTCCAGTGCGGTCAGTTGCTTGGAGAGCGCGGAGTCACTCAGGCCGACGCTGTCCCGTATGAACGTGAAGTCGGCCCAGTCGGCCGCGGCCAGCAATGCGACGATGGACAGCCGCGTCGGAGCGTGGACGAACTCGTCGAACCTGGCCTTGGTCACCGTGCGCCACCAGCCTGGTTGGCCATCATCAGCGCGTGGAGATACCGCATCAGGAGGGGGCCTCCGACGGCGAGGAGGAGTGCGCCGATGCCCACCCCGACCAGAGCCGGGTGCCCGTAACCGATCGCGTCGAGGATGAAGGCCACCGGCAGCGATATGGCCAGCACGACGGCGACGAACCCGAGAATCGCCGCCACCCCGCGCGCGCCGAGCAGGTCGTTGCGCAGACGTGCCCGGCGCAGTCCGCCCAGGACGACCCGCAACGTCAGGGAGACCACGCCGATCGCGAACAGTGCCGCCGCGATACCCGTCACGGAATCGACCCGGCTGTCGGCCGCGGCCGCGAACCCGATCATGAGGGCGGCGATCGCCCACCAGTACCAGTTCGGGATGGTCGCCGTGTCGACCATCTGCTCGTGTCGCTGACCGATCTCGGCCAATGCCTGGGCGGCCTCGTCGGGACGGACCGGCTCGCTCATGGTGCCCTCCTCGCGTACACGAAAGTACTTGCCTGTCTGGAAAGCTAGCAGACTGCTTTCCGGTTCGGCAAGTACTTTCCCGCACGTTTGCGCTCAGCTGAGGCAAGATCGGCGTGGCGGCCCAAAGCCTGTTGCAGCGTCGCGAACTATGGTCTCCCCGTGGGCCGTTGCGAGATCGACGCCCCGAGCTGCGTGAAAGGGCTGTGTGCGTCTCACATGCCGGGATAGGCGGTCGAAGATCGCTGTCCCAACACCAGAAACGTCGCGTGTGGCGGCGCGTCTGATGCCGTTACGGCGATCATGCGATCGATTCCCAGTAGGTAGATATGGGGCCGGCAGGCGCTGTCGCCGAGGCATTCCCCGAAAGTGACTTTGGCCCTAGGGGAAACCAGGACTTGCTACAGGCTCGTCAGCGACGCGTTCGGTACGGCAATGCCGATCATGAGTCGGCCGTCACCTTGACGAAGCCGGCAGACAGGTCAAGACCGACTGCCGAGAGCGTTCTCGATGATCTCGGCTGCGGGCAGCAGGGTGCTCTGCGAGGCGGTCAGCCCGGCGGTGGCCAGATGGGCGTCCACCAGTCGCAGACCCGCGACGTAGCCGGCACCGGTTGGCAGGCCGACGGCCACGCCACCCATCCGCTTGGCCGTTTCATCACCGTGCACATAGGACGCGAAGTTACGCATGCCGGTGACGCCGAGCCCGCCGATGACCTTCCGGTAGGCCACGTCGTCGCCCTTGGCTGGGTCGCCCCACGGTCCCATCGCCTGCTCGCCGTAGAGCTCCCGGACGAACGCTTCGGCCAGTCCTTCGCTGATGACCTGGTCACCGACGGTCACCCTCGCGGGGTTCCATGCCACATTCGCGAAGCGCAAGTTGTGGTTGAGCTCGTGCGCCGCACAATAGCCGATCTTGTGTTCGTTGGCGTCCATGGGCCAGACCGTGACGCTCAGGTAGCCGGGGAAGCCGCCGATGCCGAAGTAGCCACCGGTGACGTTGAGGAAGAACGGGTCCGACGGGTCACCGAGCACGAGGACGGCGTGCAGCTCGTCGGCGGCTTTCAGGTGGGGGGTGGCCGACTCCTGACGCTGCGTGCCCTCGTGGAGGCAGCGCTCGACCTGGCCCAGCGCGTCGACGGACTCCAGCCGGTCCAGGGCCTCGCGGTAGAGGTCGCCCTTGTCGACATCGACCCTGAACCCGTTGCCCAGGTGGTGCGACTCGACCGGACCCGCCGGCGCGTAGCCGTACATCGGCAAAACAGGTGCGAGCATCTCGAGCAACAACTCCGGCCGTCGGGCGAGGGGTGCGGCGAGCAGTTCGCGGGTCTGGGTAAGGGTGTCGTGGACCGTGATCCGCATTCCCCGACCGTACGGGCTGACGTCGCGTCAGCCGCAATCGATTTCGTCGGGCGGGTCGGGCCGGGAACGAATATCGTTGAGTCGAGCGCGGAGACATGGCGGTGACGATGCCCATCGGAGCACAGCCCAGACGAGCCCGGGGAACGGTCGGCCATCCGTACTCCGCGCTCAACCTGCGCCTCGTGCTGGCCATCTTCGGACTGGTCGCATTCGCCGCGCTGACGGTCGCGTTTGTGTTCATCCATCTGACGGTCGCGGCGATCGCCTCGGGCATCATCGCCGCGACGGCCGTCGTGGACATCATCGTGATCCAACTCCGCCGGCGGCAGCGTGCCCATGAGGAACGCGGGCAACAGCACTCACTCTTCGAGTGACTGCCCCACGAAGTCGCACGCATCGCTCATGACCTTGGCGGCTCAGTACGTTTCGAGGGTGGCGAGCCGCCGGCTCTCCCGTTCGAGCAGGCGCAGCAGCGCCAAGCCGGCGACGACGTAGAGCATGCCGAGCCCCGCTTCGGCGGCGAGAAGCCCTCCGACGTCGCCGATCGACCCACCAGCCGCCACCGTGCGGGCGGCTTCGATGCCGTGGGTGAGCGGCAACCAGTTCGAGATCGCCTGCATCCAACCGGGCAACGAGACCACAGCCACGTTGACTCCGGCAAATATCAACAGCGTCCCGAAGACGACGTTGGAGAGCACCGCCTCTTCCCGTACCCGCAGAGCGACCGCCGCCATCAGCAGTCCCAATCCGGTGCAGGAGAACGTCGCGACGGCGATGACGAGCGCGAGCGGCGAAAGGACCTCCCACGGCAGGCGTACCCGCAGCAGCAGTGCGCCACCGGCGAGTCCGACCACGGCCACCCCGAACGCGTTGACCACCACCGGCAGCGAGCGCCCGAGGAAGAGAGGGATCCGGCGCGCCGGAGAGGCAAGCAGCAGAGGCAATGTTCCCCACTGACGTTCGCCGGCGATGGTCGAGCCCATCGCGAACAGGCAGGGGATCGCGGCGTACTGGACGGCGTTTCCGATGAGAAAGAACTCGTCGCTACCGACGGCGGCGGTCCTTCCGATGTACGCGAACAGCAGGATCTGGAACAACGGGCTCAGCACGAAGGTGGGGACGAGAATCCAGGGATTGAGCCAGTTGAACAGCGCCCGGTAGCTGACCAGGCCGCCGACCAGGAACAGCCGCACCGCCGACCTCATGTCAGCGCCAGCGATGCGTTGCGGCGGGCCGAGTCGAGCAGCCGCTCCGAGAGCAGCGTGCCGGCGAGCCCGTACCCGAGGCCCAGGGCGAGGCAGAGACCGATGTTGCCGAGGACCGCGCCGCCCTCGGCGGCACCCCGGATGGCGGCCATCCCCCACGTGGGTGCGAGCACCCAGGAGATCGGATGTACCCAGCCGGGCAGCAGGCCGAGCGGCACGATGAATCCGCAGATGAGCCACACCGGCATCTCGATGGCCGAACCCAGAGCCCAGGCCGTCCGGTAGCGGACGAACGTGACCGCCAGCAGGAAACCGAGCAATCCCGTCGAGAGGACGGTGGCGGCGACCGCCACGACGAAGGCGAACGGCAGCGCCACGCTGATGTCGATGCCGAAGACGAACCGACCCCACAGCAGCGTAGCGACGAGGCTGTAGCCACCGATCGTCGTCATCGACAGGGTGACCGGAAAGATGAGCAACGGGAACGGTCGAGGTGCGGCCACCAGCAATTCGAGCGTGCCGAGGCGACGTTCCCACTGCAACGAGGAGGCGGCGGTCGTACTCGTCGATGACCAGATTCCCATGACGGCGGCGCCGACCGCGGCGGAGACCAACGCCGGCCCGGTATTGCCGCCCGAACGGTACATCAGGAAGATCGTTGTCGCGAAGATCATCGGCCAGAGCAGCGAGAGCAGGCCGTCGAAGGCCGAGCGGCTGCGAATCTTCAATTGCAGCCACCACAGGAGTGCGACCAGGCGGACGTTGCTCACGCCGTGCTCACCAGTTCGACGTACGCGTCCTCCAGTGTCGGCTCGCGGGTGACGACCCGACCCACCCGTACACCATCCAAACAGGACAGAATCGGCTGTGCGACATCCGCGCCCGCGTCGGCCCGTACGACAAGCACCTGCGCCTGCCCGCGCTCCTCAACCACCACACCCCGTACGCCGGGCACATGCCGGATCTCCCCGACGACACCGTCGGCCACGCCGAACACCTCGACCTCGACCACGCCGCCCGTGCTCACCCGCTGCTTGAGACCATCCGGCGTACCGGTGGCGATGATCCGGCCGGCGCCGATGACCGCGATGCGATCGCACAACTCGTCCGCCTCGAACATGTAGTGGGTCGTGAGGAGGACCGTCGTTCCGTTGCGTACCAGGGTCTTCACCGTCGCCCGCAGCTCCCGGGCGCCCACCGGGTCGATGCCGATGCTCGGCTCGTCGAGGAAGAGGACCTGCGGCTTGTGGAGCAGCCCGCGAGCGATGTGCAACCGTTGCCGCATCCCGCGCGAGTACCCTTCCACGCGTTCCCGTTCGCGCCCCTTGAGCCCGACCAGTTCCAACAACTCGTCGATGCGACGTGCCTGCTCCCTCGGCGGCACCGCGTACAGTTCGGCAAAGTAGCGCAGGTTGTCGCGACCGGAGAGGCGGTCGTAGAGCCCCTTGTCGCCGCCGAAGACGTACCCGACCCGCCGACGAACCTCGCGCGGATCGCGAACGACGTCGTGCCCCAGCACGCGGGCCTCTCCCGACGTCGGCAGGAGCAGCGTGATGAGCATCTTGATAGTGGTCGTCTTGCCAGCGCCGTTGGGGCCCAGCAACCCGAAAAGCTCGCCGCGCTCGACCGAGAAGCTGATCCCGCGAACGGCCTTGACCTCGCGTGCCGGTCGGCCCCGTAGCCGGGTGACCAAGCCGCGTCCCGACCGGAACGTCCGGGTCAGGTCGGCCACCTCGATCACGGTCACGCAGCCTCGCCTCCGCGCTCGCTCCGCTCCTTCCACCCCACGAAGGGCCGCGTTGTTCGGCTCGCACGCTCGCCGATGCAGCGCCGCCGCGCTCCACGTCTCCGCGGGGACCCCGCAATGGGCCTGACGGCCCTGCGATGCTCACTCGCTGTCGGCTCGGACATGCCGTCTCCTCCCCGTCGTCGGCCCTGCGATCGTACGACCCGGTCGGTCAGCGGGAGCCTGGGAATTGTCACGCCGAGAGCGGAATCCCGCCGTTCACGCCGTACTCAACCACGCCGCCGGACTCCTTTGCGACCGCGATTCCCTGAGCCACGAGCAGATCGAGGTGCAGGACGGTTTCGAAGACGGCGAGCATCTGGTTGAACAGGTCGAGCTCGTCGAGCCGCCGGTTACGCCTGGTCCAGCCGACCTGCCGGGCCACCTCGTAGGGCGAACGCCAGCCAGCTCGGAGTACCCGCGCCATGGCATCGAGCCGCTTGGCGTGGTGGGCGAGCAGGGCGTCCACCCGAGCGTGCACCGATTCCTCGACCGGGCCATGGGCGGGCAGCAGACGCATGTCCGGCATGGCTCTGACCATCCGGAGGGACCCGAGGTAGTCGCGCAGCGCCAGTACCGGCGGGTTGACCTCGAACCCGATCGACGGCGTGATGTGCGGCAGCACATGGTCACCCGCGAACAGGAGCCCGGCCTCGTGGTCGGCGAAGACGACGTGGCCCCGGGTGTGGCCGGGAGTGGAGATCGCCTCAAGTCTCCGGTCACCGACCTGGAAGCGTTCGCCTCCCGCGATCCAGTCGTCGGGGTGCTCGAGCCGGTGGACCGCCTCCTTGCGGCTGTCGCTGAGCGCCCGCAGTCGAGCCGCGAGCGTTCCCGCCCCGGCCCGGTCCAACCGGTCGAACTGGCGCTCGAAGCGCACGGGGGTGGCGCCGGAGAACAGCTCGACCGATGGCCGCTCGCCCGCCCCGAGCAGAACCCGGGTACCGAACTCCGTGCGGACGGCAAGAGCGTTGGTGTAGTGGTCGCGGTGGACGTGGGTGACCAGGAACCGGCGGATGTCGGCGAGCCCCGCCCCGATCTCGGCCAGACCGTCGGCGAGGGCCCGGCGAGCGGCGTCGAGCGCCCAGCCACCGTCGACGAAGGTGAGGCCGTCTCCGTCACGTAGCGCGTAGACGTTCACGGCCTTGAGCCCGTCGTTCGGAAGCACCAGCGGCATCCGCCACACCCCGGGCGCGACTTGTTCCACCCCCGGCTCGGCCCACGACGGGTCCGGGGCGCTTTGGCTTGATGTCACGGGCGCTCCATTCGTATCGTCACGCGTCCGCGAGAATAGTCCGCGGCTGACGACGTGGGTGGTCGGTGATGCGGGGTATCGGCGGATCCCGGGTATCCGGCGTATCCGGGCAAAGGCCGCCAACCCCTGCCCATGCTGCCGGCCGGCCCTCGAAGATCCAAGAGAATATCGAACGTGTTCAGCCCGCTGCAGGTTCCCGATATTCTGTTGGATCACTGGTCGCGGGCGGAACGACTAATTGCACCGCTCCGCTACCCTGCGGGGAACCTGACCACGCGCAGTTTGGCGACGCGGAGGCGAGCTGGGATGAACGAGCCGACGCCGCGGCCGGACGACTGGGCGCCGCAGCCGCAGCAGGATCCGGACGACTGGGCGCCGCAGCCGCAGCAGGATCCGCAGCCGTGGTCGCCGCCGTCTGCGGCACCGCCACAGCAGGGTCCGCAGCCGTGGGGACCGCCGCAGCCGCCGTACGGCGAGGTTCCCGCGCCCTTTGGCCTTGTGCCGCCGGTCGCAGCGCCGCCGCCTCCGAACCGCCGGCCGCTGATCATCGGGATAGTCGCCGCGGCGGCCGTCATCATCGCGGTCGTCGTCGCGGTCGTCCTGGCCGCGGGCGGATCGTCGGGCTCACCGAAGGATGTGGCGCAGGCATTCATCGACGCCGCCAAGCGGGGCGATGTCGCCGCCGCGAAGGACTTGGTTTGCGCTCGCCTGGCGGATCAGGTCTCCGGTACCGACAATCCACTCGCGAAGTTCCCGGCGACGGTCACCGCCGAGGTCACCGACGTGACCGAGCAGGGCGACACGGCCACCGCCACAGTGAAGGTAAATATGAGCGGCCCGAACGGGCTGTCCCTGAGTATGCCGATCCGCCTACCGATGGTCCGGGAGCACGGCGACTGGAAGGTCTGCCTCTGACCCCCGGATCGCCGCATCGACCAACGTCACGGGATGGAGCACGGGGCGATCGAGGTACGCGGCGATCTGCAATGCGCAGCCCGGGTTCGCCGCGGCGATCACCTCAGCGTTGGTGCCGGCCAGGTTGGCCGCCTTGCGCCGGCCGAGCGTCGCCGCGGCGCGCGGCTGAAGCAGGTTGTAGATGCCGGCCGACCCACAGCAGACTTCCCAATCGACGGGTTCGACCAGCGCGAGCCCGGGGATGCCACGCAACAGGTTGCGTGGAGCGGACCGTACCTGTTGGGCATGGGCGAGGTGGCACGCGTCGTGGTAGGCCACGATGAGCTCGATGCGATGGCGTACCGCCTGCGGCTCGTACGCGTCCAGTATCTCGTGTACGTCGCGCACCTTGGCCGAGAACTCGCGCGCCCGGTCCGCCCACAGTGGATCGTCGGCGAGGAGCTGGTCGTACTCCTTCATCGCCGATCCGCAGCCGGCCACGTTCACCACGACGGCGTCGAAGGACTCGTACGCCGCGACGGTCGACCGGGCCAGATCCTGCGCCCGCGGCTCCCGGCCGGAGTGCACATCGAGCGCTCCACAACAGCGGGGCCGGCGCGGGGCGTGCACCTCCCACCCCTCGGCCGCGAGCACCCGTATGGTCGCCTCGTTCACGTCGCCGAAGAAGACCCGCTGCAGGCACCCCGGCATGAGGGCGAGCCGTCCACGTCGGACAGTTCCGCGTGCAGGTGGCGTCACAACGGGCAGCCGATGCCTGATCGCCGTCAACCCGACCGGCGGAGCCAGCGACATAGCGGCGCCAACGGTCGGCAACCAGCGACTCAGCCGAGGGGCCAACCGGCGGCCGATGTGCAGGCGACGCTCCGCGGCAAGCAGAGGTACGAGCACCCGCAACCGCCCCGGATGGGTGAAGACAGACAGGATCGCCGAACGCCGCAACCGATCACTTCGCGTCCGCGCGGCATTCCGTTCGATCTGCGGCCGGACCTGTTCGATCAACCTGTCGTATTGGACGCCGGACGGGCACGCGGTCACGCACGCCATGCAGCCCAGGCAGTGGTCGAAATGGGTCACCATCTCGTCGGAGAGCTCGGCCTGCTCCTCGCCGCCGATGCGCATCAGCACGATGCGGCCGCGAGGGGAGTCCATCTCGGTGCCGAACACCTGATAGCTCGGGCAGGTGGGCAGGCAGAATCCACAGTGGACACAATCGGAGATCAGCTCCGGCGATGGCGGCCGCCTCTCGTCCCAGGCCGGCATCAGATTCGTCCCACGAACGTGCCGGGGCGGAAGATGGCGGCCGGGTCGAACCGCTCCTTGACCCGGCGCATCACGGCCAACGCGCCGGGCGTCACGTCGGGCCAGGCCGGCGACGTCGCCCCGCCGTCCAGCACGGTGCACGACCGTGGGGCAAACGCGTCCCGTACGGCGGTCACGTCGCATGTGCCGGGAAGATTCAACCAGGACAGTCCAAGAGCCACCCGGGATACCGTCCGAGCCCTGAACCGGTCGGTGATGGCGACCACAGTGGACAGATCCATCGGGCGGCCGGACACCTTGACGACGAGGTCCCCACGCTGCTCGGCGCGCTGCGCTGTCCAGAGTGGACCGTCGTCCTCCTCCACCCGAACGCCTGAGACCTGAGCCGCGATCTCGTGAGCCCGACCGGTCGGGGCGTGACCGGCGAAGCGCACCAGGAGCCGACCCGAACCCTCGGACCACGCCAGGTCCAGGCACGTCGCATCCCCGGTCGTGCGGGCCAGGCCCAACGCGATACCGGTCAGCCGGGCCGGGTCCGTGTCCTCGACCACCACGGTGGCGGTGCGGGGGGGAACGGGGTGCAGCCGCACCGCCACCTCGACGATGAGGCCGAGCGTGCCGTACGAGCCCGTAAACAGCTTGCCGAGGTCGTACCCTGCCACGTTCTTGATGACGGTCCCGCCGGACCGGGCGAGCGTCCCGTCGGAGAGCGCGAGCGTCACGCCGATGACGAGGTCGCGCATCCCGCCGTACCGGTGCCGTGACGGGCCCGAATCAGCGGTGGCGATGAGCCCGCCGATCGTCCCCGCTCCCCGTACCGGATGCTCCGGCGGGTCTACGGCGAGCCACTGACCGGCCCCGGCGAACACGGCCTGCGCCTCGATCAGCGGGACCCCGGCCTGCAGGACCGCGGTGAAGTCGCCCGTGTTGTGGGCGACGACGCGATCCAGCCCGGCGGTCGACAGAGGCGTGCTTGTCTCCGGATCGCCACCGCCCCAACCGGTACGGCTCGCCGACCCGACCGGATGCACAGGCGTGCCTGTCTCCCCCAACGTGCGCAGGGCCTCTGCCGCTTCGGCCGGCGACTGCGGTCGTACGGCCGCCGCGGTGGCCATCAGAACCGCTCCGCCAGACCCGAGACCTCGAGCGGATGCCGGCGATAGGGACCAGGCACCTCACCGCACAGCCTCGGTGTCGGCATCACCTTGCCCGGGTTCGCCAGGCCGGCCGGGTCGAACGCGCATCGCAGGCGCTGGAACGTCTCGAGGTCGGCCTCACTGAACATCTTCGTCATGTGCTTGCGCTTGTCGACCCCGACGCCGTGTTCGCCGGTGATGGATCCGCCGGCCTCAAGGCAGGCATCGATGATGAGGGATGCCAACTCCTCCGCCCGGGTCGCGTCCCCCGGCACGTCGCTGTCGTAGCAGACCAGCGGGTGCAGGTTCCCGTCTCCGGCGTGGAACACGTTCGCGACGGTCATTCCGTGCGCCGCGGCGAGCTCGTCGATGCGGCCGAGCACACCGGCAAGCGCGGTACGGGGTATGACACCGTCCTGAACGAAGTAGTTGGGCGATATCCGGCCGATCGCCGGGAAGGCCGCCTTGCGGGCCCGCCAGAACCGCTGCCGCTCCGCCTCATCGCGTGCGATCCGTACTTCAGAGGCGCCGACGCGGCTGCAGGCGGCACACACCTCGTCGAACTCGACCGCCACCTCGCGCTCGGCACCGTCCACTTCGACCAGTAGAGCGGCCGCGCACCCCGGCGGGAATCCGGCGCTGGCCATCTGCTCGGTGGCTACGATCGTGGTGGCGTCCATCAGTTCGATGGCCGCTGGCACGATACTGGCGGCCAGGATCTCGGAGACCGCCTGGCCCGCCTGTGGCATCGAATCGAAGAGAGCGACCAGCGTACGGACGGCGTCGGGCCTGGGCAGCACCCTCAGCCAGACGCGGGTCGCGATGCCCAGCGTCCCCTCCGACCCGACGAACGCGCCGAGCAGGTCGTAGCCGGGTGGGTCCAGCTCTGGCCCGCCCAGCGTGACCACCTCGCCGTCCGGAAGCACCAGCTCCAGCCCGACCACGTAATTGGTGGTGAACCCGTACTTGAAGCAGTGCGCTCCGCCGGAGTTCTCGGCGACGTTGCCCCCGATGGTGCAGACGATCTGACTTGACGGATCGGGCGGATAGTAGAAGTCAGGCGCCACGGCGGCGGATACAGCGGCATTGGTCACACCCGGTTCAACACAGACGCATCCATTGTGGAGGTCGACGTCGAGGACGCGGGTGAGCCGGGACAGGACGATGAGCACCCCGTCGGCGATCGGCAGCGCGCCGCCGGAGAGTCCGGAGCCGGCCCCTCGGGCCACCCAGGCCACACCCGCCTCGGCACACGCGGCCACCACCGCCTGCACCTCGTCGGCCTGGCCGGGCACGACCGCCATCGCCGGCGTCTGCGCGTACTGGAGCAGCCCGTCGGACTCGTACGTACGCAACTGGTGCTCCTGCGTGAACACCCAGGCATCGCCCACGATGTTCCGCATGCGGGCTACCAGCGCGCTCTCGACCAGAATGCCCATCGCCTTCGACCCTAGGCTCGTGGACGCCGGCCGGCCAGAGTCATCCACGGGCTTCGGGTGCACCTTCGGTCGAACTCGCGACGGCGTTTCAGCCCGGCTTCGGGTGTTCCATCCACCACTCGGTGAACTGGCGGCACCGCCCATCCGAGTCGAGCCGCATCAGCCACAGGTTGCTGAAGGTCTCCTCTGGGTACGTGGTCGTCCCGTGGATCACGGCCACCTCGTCGGTCACCGAGACGGGCCCCCAGACGAAAGAGGCCTCTCCCGGTTGATCCTGGTGCTCCAACCAACCGCTGACGATCTCGTCCCGCCCGCGCCACGGTGGCCGGAAAGGCGCCGTGAAGTACTCCGCGTCATCACTGAAGAGCGACCGGATCTCGTCCGGATCGTTGCTGTTCCACGCCCGGACGTATCCCTCGACCCACGCGGTCACTCGATCGAGCTGGTTCATGTTGATGCCTTCCGGTCGCCCCGGCCGGAGGTGGCCAGGTACTCCTCGAACGTACCGGTGCCTCTCGGTTGGTCAGGTACGAGCTGCCAGCCGTGCTGGAGTTCGCGGTAAACCCGGCCGGGTATCCACAATGGCGCAATCGGGGCCTGACGACCACGGGCCTGAAGATACGTCGCGACGAGCTCCTTGACCGTACGGACCTCAGGGCCCCCGAAATCCGGCGCCCGGCCGATCGGTGGCCCAGCGCCGAGCGCGACGACATGGCGGGCCACATCGCGCACGTCAACGGGCTGCAGACTCACGCCAACCGGCGCAAGGGCGACCGGCAGCCTCGTCAACCCGGCGCAGATAGTGGCGACCAACGAGTGGAACTGGGTCGCGCGAAGGATCGTCGAGCGGACACCGGAACTCGTGATGAGACGCTCCGCGGCGAGCTTGCGCCGGTAGTACGGCAGGCCGATGTGGTCGATCCCGACGATCGAGACGTAGACGAGGTGTACACCCCCGGCGGATCGGAGCGCGTCCACAATCGCATGCTCGGGATGAAGATCCTTGATGTTGCCCGTGCACTGGATGACGACGGTGGCTGCGTCGAGCGCCTCGTCAAGACCTGCTCCGGTCGAGTAGTCAACGGTGGCCCACCGGTACGGGGTAGCTTGCCGCGGCCGCGGCCGCCGGCTCGCCACCGTAATGTGCGCTCCGGCCGTCAGCAGCTCGGTGACGACGGCTCTGCCCAGTGTGCCCGTGCCCCCGGCGACCAGTACGGCCGCCACGCTACGGTCCCGGCCGGTGCTGGGTCCGTCCACAGTGGCGTGTCACGAGACGCCCTCCGGCCGGAACTGCACGCTCACCCGTGGTCCGACCGGCCTGGACGTCTTCGGTACGGCGTGCTCCCACGTACGTTGGCACGAACCGCCCATCACGAGCAGATCGCCGTGCCCGACGGCGAAACGCCGGCTCGCACCACCGCCGCGCGGTCGCAGCAACAGCGGGCGCGGTGAGCCGAAGGAGACGATCGCGACCATCGTGTCGCACTGCGAGGAACGCCCGTTGGTGTCACCGTGCCAGGCGACGCTGTCGCGGCCATCACGGTAGAGGCACATTCCAGCGGTCACAAACGGCTCGCCCAACTCGTGCGCGTAGTGCTCGCTCAAGCGCTCGCGCGCCATGGTCAGTAGATCATGGGGCAGCCGTTCGCATTGGTCGTACCAGCGGAGCAGTCGAGGCACGGCGACTTCGCGGTCGTACATCTCGCGACGCTCGGCCCGCCAGTCGACCTCGTGGAGCAGGGCGTCAAGTACCGTGTCTGAGCCATGAACCCAGCCGGGCAGGTAATCCACCCACGCGCCCCGGCTGAGCGGATGTCGCTTCGCGGAGTCGATCGGGCCGAGCCAGGCCTGCTCGGACTGATCGAACATCGATGGTTGGAGTACCGCGGTCATGGGAGGACTATAGCAGCTATCCGAACAGGCGTGCTAGCATTCGTTGGGAACGAATGTACGGTTCGACGATCCGACGTGATCGGCTGGACGGTGGATACTGGTGTGGTGGGACCACGCGACCGTAACACCGCCGGTCGACCGCAGAACGCGCGACCGCGCGATGAGCTCGGGCGACCGCTACCCCGGGACGCAACCGGCGTCGATCGAGCGCCTGAGGGCGTGGTCCTGCCTCCGCACGAGACACTCGATGAGGCGCAGCGGCTGATCGAGGCCGGCCAGGCCTTCCAGGCCCACGAAGTGCTCGAGGCGGCGTGGAAGGCGGCCCCGTCGTCGGAGCGTGAGCTGTGGCGTGGGCTCGCCCAGCTCGCCGTGGGCATCACGCACGTCCAGCGGGGGAATGCGACCGGCGCGATCGCCCTGCTGCGTCGTGCGGCCGACCGGATCGACGCGTACCGAGCCGAACCTCCCCACGGCGTGGCCGTCGCCGCGCTTGTTGTGTGGGCGCGGAGTCTCGCCGACGACATCGCGCAGGACGGGCTTGCCCCGGTCTCGACCATGGGGCCACCACTGCGCTGACCGCGCCTCACATCCCGGGATGATCGACTGAGAACGATGTTGTTGCATCAGACACGACGTCTGGCGGTGCCTTTGGTGCGGTCGCGGCGACCTTGCTGCCGGCTCCGCTACATGGACAGCGGCGTACCGCCGCCGATGGAGACGAGCGCCGGACCGAACGCCCTGGTCGAGACGGCCGCCCGAGCGAACGCCCTGGCGAAGACGGCCCCCGGCCGAACGCCCTGGCCGAGACGAGCATGAGGCCGACCCGCTGAGCCAGCCACCGACCTCGTCTGCCCAGGAGCCGGCCGCGACACGCTTGATGCGTCGTCGTTGTCTACGGGACGGGAGTACGCTACCGTCAGCGCAAGATATCCTCGGGTACCGGGAAGTTTCTTCTCCCCCGATGTGTTCTAAAACGTAGGTTCCGCCGGCTCGAGGCTCTGAGCGGGCTACGCGATCCGCCTTCACACTTTCGACACTCGCTGGGTGTCCGGCGGCGCGACCTCCGCGCTTTTGTCGGTGCCCACCGGCAATATACGAACCCGGCGGGCGAACCTTTCCTCCAATGTCAGGAGACACAATGATCGAAACCGTGACGCTGGACGACCAGCGGATCACGAGCGACGAGCCTTCGACCGCGCGTCGCACCAGGGCGAGGCGCCGTCCTGCCAAACAGCAACCAGCAAACGAGTCGCTCCGCCCCCAGGGGGCGCAGCGCAGGCGCCAGTCGGGGCCCAATCCCGATAGCGAACCGACGATCGCCGACGACGATGTCCTCGTTGACGTGACTGGCATCGTCGACATCCGGGACTCGTACGGATTCATCCGGACTTCTGGCTACCTCGCCGGTCCCGACGATGTCTACATCTCGATGTCGCAGATCAAGAAGTACGGGCTGCGCCGCGGTGACGCGGTCACCGGCGCGACGCGGGCCCCACAGGAGAAGCGCGACAAGTACAACCCGTTGGTGCGGTTGGACACGATCAATGGGATGGATCCGGAGGAGGCGCGGCGGCGGCCGGAGTTCTACAAGTTGACGCCGTTGTATCCGCAGGAGCGGCTGCGGTTGGAGACCGAGCCGCACATCCTG
>JBKPDY010000102.1:0-23721 GCA_046728155.1 Actinomycetota bacterium | reverse complement strand
GTGGCGGTTCGATCGGAGACTCCGGCTCCTGCATCGCCAGCGGATGGTATTCAGTGGCGTCCGCCATGGGCTGCGGGGGTGGTGCGACGACCGCCGGCGAGACCGCCGCTGGCGGCGTCACCGGTGGCGCTGCCGGCGGCGGAGGCGTCGTCGGCGGTGGGACCGTCACAGGCGGCATCACGGGCGGTGGCTCGGCCGCGGCCTCCACCTCGGCGGTCGAGGCCGCCGGCGCCGCAGCCGCGACGGGCGCGCCGACCGGACCCGTCGCCGCGATGGTCTCGGCGAGGCAGTCGGCGAACTGCTTGATCAGCTTGTTGCTGACATCGGCGATCATTCCGCGTCCGAACTGGGCGGCCCGACCCGCGATGTCGAGCTCGGTGACCACTTCGACGTGGGTGGCGGAGCCGCCGTCGGCCTCGTGCAGAACGGCGCTGATCCGGGCGGACGCCCCGCCGGCGCCCCGGCTGTCCTGTCCGGACGCGATGATGGCGACCCGCCGGCCCGGCTCGTCCTTGTCGAGGAAGCGTCCGTTGCCGCGGTAGGCGAGACTCACCGGGCCGAGCTTGACCTTGACCACGCCGGTGAAGGTCTCGTCGTCGAACTCGGTGAGTGTCGCGCCCGGCATGCAGGGAGCGATGCGTTCCACGTCGAGGAGCACCTCCCATGCCTGCGCCACCGGCACGGGTACGTCGAAGCTCTGCTCCAGCCGCATGCGAACTCCTCTCTGCGTCGGCGTACGCGATGAAACGAGTCAAGTGCCTTACAGACCGGCGGCCGCGGCCACTGCCCGCCCGGTGAGCACACCGGCGAGGTGCCGGCGGTACTCGGCCGAGCCGGAGATGTCCGACACCGGGTTGGTCCCGTCGCCGGCGTGGGCCGCCGCAGCCTTTACCGTAGCGACATCCGAGGCTCCGACGAGGGCCGTCTCGGTAGGACTGGCCCGCACCGGCGTCGAGCCCATGTTGCACAGGCCGACCCGCGCTTCGGCGATGGAGCCGTTCTCCTTGCGGACCATCGCCGCGACCCCGACAAGCGCCCACGCCTGGGCGGTCCGGTGGAACTTCTCGTAGTGGGCGGTCCATCCGGCCAGCCGAGGGACCCGCACCTCGACGAGTACCTCGTCGGGGGCGGCCGTGGTCGTGAAGATGCCGTCGAAGAACTCTGACGCGGGGACCGTGCGCCGACCGGCCGGGCCGGCGAGCACCATCATGGCATCCATCGCCACCGCGACAGCGGGCAGGTCCCCGGCCGGGTCGGCGTGGGCGATCGAGCCGCCGAGCGTCCCCCGATGGCGAATCTGGCGGTCACCGATACCGGCCGCGGCGGCCGCCACGAGCGGCGCCTCGGCCTTCACCAGTGGCGACGCGGCGACTTCGGCATGGGTGGTCATCGCCCCCACGACGAGCTCGTCGCCGTCCACCCGTACGCCACGCAGGCCCGCGATACCGCCGAGGTCGACGAGCATCGACGGGGCGGCTAACCGCAGCCGTAGCACCGGAAGAAGGCTCTGGCCGCCCGCGAGGACCTTGCCGTCTTCGCCGGCGCTTACCAGCGCGTCGACGGCTTCGTCCACACTGGACGGACGGACATAGTCGAACGCCACGGGGATCATGCGGTCACCTCCGAGGAGTTGGCGGCCTGCCAGACCCGCTCCGGGGTCAACGGCATCGCGATGTCGTGCACCCCGCGGGGTCGCAGCGCATCGACCACCGCGTTCACCACCGCTGGCGTGGAGGCGATCGTCCCCGCCTCGCCGACGCCCTTGACGCCGAGCGCGTTGGTCGTCGCCGGCGTCTCCGTCCGATCGGCCGTCAGGGACGGTACGTCGGCCGCGCTGGGCAATAGATACTCGGCGAACGAGCCGGTAATCAGGTTGCCGTTCTCGTCGTACACGGCCTCCTCGTAGAGCGCCTGCGCCAGGCCCTGGACAACGCCGCCGTGGATCTGTCCCTCGACGACGAGCGGGTTGACCACTTTGCCCACGTCGTCGACGGCGACGTACTTGCGGATCGCCACCCGCCCGGTCTCGGTGTCCACCTCGGCAGCGCACAGGTGAGTTCCGTGCGGGAAGGAGAACGTGGCCGGATCGAACGTGGCCTCCGAGTCCAGGGTCGGCTCCATTCCGTCCGGCAGGTCGTGCGCCACGAATACGGCGCCTGCGATCTCGGCGAGCGTCCTGGCCTGGTCCGGGTTGCCGCGGACGCGGAACGCACCGTCGGTGAACTCGATGTCGGTCGGCGCGCATTCGAGCATGTGCGCGGCGACCAGGCGAGCCTTGTCCCGCACCTTCTCGCATGCCATCAGCGTCGCCGCGCCGCCGACCACCAATGAACGCGAGCCGTAGGTGTCGAGGCCCTTGCCGGATACCCGCGTGTCGCCATGCAGGACGGTGACGTCCTCGAAGGGAACGCCGAGTTGGTCCGCGACTATCTGGCTCCAGGCGGTGTCGTGGCTCTGGCCGTGGGGCGTGGAGCCGCTGACGACCTCGACCTTGCCGGTGCCCAGCACCCGGATCGTGACCGACTCCCAGCCGCCCGAGCCGAAGCGCAAGGCACCGAGCAAACGGGACGGCGCGATGCCACACATCTCGGTGTAGGTGGAGGTGCCGATCCCCAGCTGGACCGGGTCGTTGTCGGCCCGCCGCGCGGACTGCTCGGCCCGCAGCTCGTCGTAGCCGAACAGCGCCTTCGCCTTGTCGGTGGCGGCCTCGTAGTTGCCCGAGTCGTACTGCAGCCCGGCCACCGTCGTGAACGGGAACTCCTCGTGCCTGATCCAGTTCTGCCGGCGCAGGTCGAGCGGGTCGCGCCCCAGCTCGGCCGCGAGTTCGTCCATGATGCGCTCGATCGCGTAGGTCGCCTCCGGTCGACCGGCGCCGCGGTAGGCATCGGTCTTCGTGGTATTGGTGAACACGCCGGTGCACACGAACTTGTACGCCGGGATCTTGTAGATCGAGTTGTACATGAACGCGCCCAGCAAGGGCACGCCCGGTCCGATCAGGCTGAGATATGCCCCCATGTTGGCGACGAGCTCGACGGAGAGGCCGGTGACCGTCCCGTCGCGCTTCGCCATGATGGTGACGTCCTGGATCACGTCCCGGCCGTGGTGGGCCGAGAGCAGGGACTCGCTGCGTGACTCGGTGTACTTGAGCGGACGACCGACCTTGCGCGCGACGGCGAAGGCGATCCACTCCTCTGGTGTAGCGCCGATCTTGCCGCCGAAGCCACCGCCGACGTCCGGCGCGATCACGCGGATCTTCTGCTCCGGCACGCCGGTTGTCGCGGCGAGCAGGAAGCGAAGGATGTGCGGGATCTGGGTTGCCGAGTAGACCGTGAACTCGCCGCCTATCGGATCCACGATCACACTGCGCGGCTCCATGGAGGACGGCATGAGTCTCTGCTGCACGTACCGGCGTTTGAGGACCACCTCGGCCTGGCCCTCGGCCTCGTCGACGCTGCCACCGGTACCGGCGGCCGCGGAGTCGAAGACCCACGTGTAGGTCTTGTTCGTGCCCTTGTCCGCGTGTACGAGGTCGGCGCCCTCGGCGAGGGCAGACTGCATGTCCAGCACGACCGGCAGCGGCTCGTACGCCACCTCGATCGCCTCGAGGGCGTCCACCGCACTGGACCGGTCCCGGGCGACAACGACGGCGACGGGCTCACCCTCATGGCGTACCTCGTCGATCGCCAGCGGTAGATACGTCGGCGCCACCATGTCTTCGGTGACCGGCCAGGCGCAGGCCAGCACGCCCTGGATGTCCGCGATGTCGGCGCCACCGAACGCGGCCACCACATTGGGCTGGCTCAGCGCCGGTGCAACGTTCACCGAGGTGAGTCGGGCATGCGCGTACGGGCTGCGCAGGATCGCCAGGTGCAGCATGCCGGGCAGGACGATGTTGTCGGTCCACCGGGTCTGCCCGGTGACGAGTCGGGCGTCTTCCTTGCGGAGCCGAGCGCGGCCCACCTCAGGTTGAGCGACAAGTGTGGTCATGACGCCACCACCGGCTCGGCTACGGGCGCCTCGGCCGCGGGCGCCGCCATCCCGCCGTCAGCGGCGGCTTGTACCGCGCGAACGATGTTGTGGTATCCGGTACAACGGCACAGGTTCCCGGAGATGCCTTCGCGGATCTCGGCCTCGGTCGGGTTCGGGTTCTCCCGCAGCAGATCGATCGAGGCGAGGATCATGCCCGGCGTACAGTACCCGCACTGGAGCCCGTGATTCTCGTGGAAGGCCCGCTGGACCGGGTGCATCGTGCCATCGGGTGCGGCCAGACCCTCCACAGTGGTCACTTCGGCCCCGTCGGCCTGGACAGCCAGGACCGAACAGCTCTTCACCGCCCTGGCCACCCCGTCGGGTTCGGCCATGAGGACGGTGCAGGCGCCGCAGTTGCTGGTGTCGCAGCCGACCACCGTTCCGACCTTGCCGAGCTGCTCGCGCAGGTAGTGCACGAGAAGGGTTCGCGGTTGGACGTCATCGGCGTACTGGACGCCGTCGACGGTGATACTGACGCGGGCCATCGCGCCTCCTCCCTTGGACGTAGAGGAATGGACGGCCCCGAGCGGACGCATTTTGGGCCGCTGGGGTAAGCCAACTCCGCTAGCTGACGATCCACAAGGGTCCGTGCACCCTCTGCGTGATCTTCATCCTGGGTAGGTGACCCGGCTCGCACGGCGTGTACAAAGCTGAGCCCGCAGTCATGGCTGGCAATTGCTATACGTATGAGCCCATCTTAGTGGCGTTTACGGCTCCGCCATGGCGTCGTGGTGGATCCGCCCGGTGAGTCCGGCGAGCGGTTGACCCTGGCCACCCCAGCGACTCGCGATGATCTCAGCCGCGATGCTGACCGCGGTCTCCTCAGGTGTTCTGGCGCCCAGGTCCAAACCGATCGGCGAGGCGAGCCGGGCCAGCGCCGGTTCCTCCACGCCCGCCTCGCGCAGGCGGCGCATGCGGTCCTCGTGCGTGCGGCGCGAGCCCATCGCTCCGACGTACCCGAGTGGCTGGCGCAGGGCGAGTGCCAACACCGGTACGTCAAACTTCGGGTCGTGGGTGAGGACGCAGACGACGGTACGCCCGTCGACCCGTCCCGCCTCGACCTCACCGAGCAGGTACCGGTGCGGCCAGTCGACCACGACCTCGTCGGCATCCGGGAAACGCTTGGGTGTGGCGAAGACCGCCCGGGCGTCGCAGACTGTCACGCGGTAGCCGAGGAAGACACCGACCCGGGCCACCGCGGCGGCGAAGTCGATGGCGCCGAAGACGAGCATCCGCGGCCGGGGGGCATGGCTGGAGACGAAGACGGAGAGGCCGTCGCCGAGCCGCTCACCGTCCATACCGTACTGCAGGACGCCGGTGCGACCGCCGGCGAGCAGGCCCCGGGCGTCGTCAGTGGCGGCATCGTCCAGTCGGGCTGAACCGAGGCTCCCGTCGCGGCGGTCCGGCCACAGGATCAGCCGCCGGCCGAACTTCTCCGACGGGCCTTCGATGCAGGTGACGACCGCGACCGGCTCGCCGGCGGTGATGCTCGCGGCGACCTCGTCCAGCTGAGGAAAGCTCGCCCGGTCGACCCGTTCGACGAAGAGGTCGATGATGCCGCCGCAGGTGAGTCCGACCTCGAACGCATCGTCGTCGCTCACCCCGTACCGCTGGGTCCGGGGTTGACCAGTCTCGATCGCCTCACGGCACAGCTCGTAGACGGCTCCCTCGACACAACCCCCGGAGACGCTGCCGACGGCCGTGCCGTCGGCGCCGACGAGCATGGTGGCGCCGGCCGGTCGGGGCGCGCTGCGCCACGTACCGACGACCGTCGCCATTCCGACCGGCTGGTCCTCACGCCACCATCGGGTCAGCTCGGTCAGCACGTCACGCACCTGAACCACCTTGCCCCTGAGCCCGTGGGCTGGTACGGGCTGTTGCGATCACTATGCCTCGCCGACCGCGTTGATTGCCACGGCAACATCTGTCCCGGCGGATCGGGGGTTGATAGTCAGGCAGTCTGCGGCACATCCATGTCGGCGTCATCGGCGATGTCCTCGCAGGCAACCGTCTGTACCTGCGCCCCGTGGGCGGCCAGGTAAGCGCGGGCTCCCACATCGGCCGAGGCGAGCATCGCCACACCGGACCAGTGTTCCCGGCCGATCAGCACCGGATGACCTCGCCGGGGTCCGTACGTCGCGGCCACCAGGGCATCTCGACCGGCTTTGTCCGCGATTCGCCGTACCGCGGCCGATGTGATGCCGGGTGTATCAACGAGCAGCACGATCGCGGCATCGGCATCGGTGCCGGCCAGTGCCTCCAGCCCGACCCGTACCGACGAGCCCATTCCGCTCTTCCAGCCGGCGTTCTTCACCACCATCACGTCGCCGAGCCGCGCCGATGCGCGGACCTCCGCGGCCGACGCGCCGAGCACCACCACGATCGGGGAACACCCGCCGTCGCGGACCGTGGCGACGGCCCGCTCCACCAACAGGCTGCCCTCGAAGCGGACCAACGCCTTCGGTCCGCCGTACCGGCGCCCACCGCCGGCGGCCAGCACCAGTCCCGCGACGCTCAGCTCGGCTCCCCTGAAGTCACACGCTCTGGCAATCTCGCTGAGGATAACGGAGTTCACCGCCGCCGGGCGAGAATCCCGGCCGCGGTACCGTCGGCGCATGCAGCACGACCACTGCTCTTACTGCGGTGCCCGCTACCCTGACTCGTCACCGTGGCCACGAACCTGTGTCGCGTGTGGAGAGACGACCTGGAGCAATCCGTTGCCCGTTGCGGTGGTGCTGTTTCCGGTTTTGTACGCCGACGGCCGCCGCGGTCTGGTCGTCGTCCGCCGGGATGTGGAGCCCGCGCGCGGGAAACTCGCATTCCCGGGCGGGTTCATCGAAACGGGCGAGTCATGGCGACAAGCCGCGTCTCGGGAGCTTCATGAGGAAACCGGCCTTTCGGTTGTTTCGGATGAGATCGGCCTCCTCGATGTGCAGAGCAGCGCGACCGGGTACACGCTCAACGTCTTCGGCATCGTGCCTCCGCGACGAGCCGAGGATCTGCCTGCGTCGGCGCCAACCAGCGAGGCGACCGAGTGGCTCGTTCTCACCGAGCCGGTCAGGCTCGCCTTCCCCAACCACACGGACGTGATGGCCGACTTCTTCGCCGGCCGAGCTGCCCTCACTCGCTGAGCTGCGAACACGGGCACCGCTCGCCGCCCGAGTTGACACCCTTGATCCCCGTTCATCGGGTGTATTCATGATTGTTCCGTAGAAGCGCGGCCGGAGAGGCTGTCGCGGTATCGCGAGCTGCGGTGTCCCCGTCGGCCGTTCCGAGATCGACGCCCGGAGCTTGGTGACAGGGTCTGTTTGCGTCTCACATGCCGGGATGGGCGGTCGAAGATCGCTGTTCCAATACCAGAAACGACGCGTGGCGGCGGTTCTGGTGCCCTTACGGCGATCATGCGATAGCTGCCGGACTTAGCCGGACTGCCCGTTCGTACGGAAGCAGCCGGTCCTCGGTGGGAGCAGGTTCACCGACGCGTGGTTGAACTTTCTGGCACGCCCGATAGCCAAAAGGGCCTCCTGCACATCGTTGCCCACGGCTGTTGAACACTTGACGTCAGAACGTCAGGCGTCGGCGTAACAGCGGACCACTGATATGTCGAGCGGAAACCGTACCGGGGTGTCGCCGAACAGCATTCGCCCCGCTTGCTCTCCCGCAGCCCTGACAGCCTCGACGACCTGGTCGGCCAGCTCGACCGGTGTATGGACGACCACCTCGTCGTGAACGAAGAAGACCAGCTCGGCCGGGCCGGAGCCGAGCCCTGTGCGCAGGCCGGCGATGACCGCCAGGGCCCATTCGGCGGCGGTCGCCTGGATGACGAAGTTGCGGGTGAACCTGCCCCGGGCACGCGCTCGTGCGCCGGTCAGCGGCTCGTCCCCGGCGGGCGGGCAGGTGCGACCCAGCCTGGACCGGACCAAGTCGCCTGCCTCGCCGGTACGCGCGGCCCGCTCGACGTAGTCCCACGCGGCCGGGAAGCGGGCCTGCAGAGCGGCCAGCGCGGGGAGCGCAGCCCCGCCGGTCTGCCCGTACATCGCCCCGAGCAGTGCCACCTTGGCCTTCGCGCGGTCACCTCCGAAGGCGTCCTCGGCGAGCGCAGCGTAGAGGTCGCCGGAGCCGGCCGCGGCAGCCAGTCGGGTGTCTCCGGCGAGCGCGGCGAGCACCCGCGGCTCGAGCTGGCCGGCATCGGCGACGACGAGCGTCCATCCCTCGTCGGCGACGACCGCCCGCCGGACCACCTTCGGGATCTGCAACGCTCCGCCACCACGCGTGGCCCATCGGCCGGAGACCACGCCGCCCGGCACATACTCCGGACGGAACCGTCCATCTTGGACCCACTGCGCCCGCCACGACCAGCCGTGCGCAGTCCAGATCCGATGGAGTTCCTTGAACTCAAGAAGCAGCCGCACGGCTGGATGGTCGACCTCGCGCAGGACCCACGCCCGCGTCGAGGGGAGGACGATTCCCTCGCGGGAAAAGGCTCTCAACACGTCGGCCGGAGACTCAGGGTGGATCCGGGCGCCGCCGAAGGCCGCCGAGATCTCCGCCGTCAGCTGGACGAGCCGGCGCGGAGGTCCGACCGGCGATGCCTCGCCCAGCAGTTCCCGCAGTACCTCGTCGTGGGCGTCACTGCGCCAGGGCAGACCAACGAAGGCCATCTCGGCGGCGGCGAGGGCGCCGGCCGACTCGATCGCGACCAGCAGCCGGAACCGTCCGGGTTCAGGCACCGCGGAGATGCGGGCGAGCTGATCGGCATAGGCGGTCGTGAGCGCCGCCATCGAGTCCAGTGTGGACGATGTCGGGGCTACGTCGTCGAAGAGTGCCGGTTGACCAAGGCCGGGCGGCGCCACCTCGGCGGGGGCCGGGTCGGGGGGTACGGGCAGACGGTGCCGGCGCGCCCAGATCGCGGCGAGCCCTCGTGGCTCGCCCCACCGGCCGGCTGCGCCGAGCAGCAATGCCTCGGTCAGCTCGATGTCGTGGCATCGCTGCACCCGTACGCCCGCCTGGAGCAGCCGAGGGTAGATGGCCATGGTCGACGGCCAGACGAAACGCCGGTCGGCGGCCCGTATGGCGATCGCGGCAGCCAGGTCGGGAACGGTCTCCACCCGGCCTGCCGGTCGACCGTCGTCATCGATCGGGCGGAGCCGCCCGGCCAGGCCCTCATCGGCCACGACCGCGATCAGCACACGGGCATTGTGCGCCTGATCCCCGACGCTTCCGGGGCCGAACGCCCGGGCTCGCCGTGAGTAAGCGACGCGGACTTCCACACATTCCGTTGGCAAACCGTCCGGCAAACGCCTACCGGGACAGCTCCCAGAACGCGACCGCGGCCGCCGCCGCGACGTTGAGGGAGTCCACGCCTCGCCGCATCGGGATCACCACGCGGGCGTGGGCCGCCGCCATCACCGCCGGTGAGAGCCCAGCACCCTCGGCGCCGAGGATCAACGCCGGCCGGTCACGCAGATCGGCCGAGATCTCCTGGATCGGGATCGCGTCCGCCGCCGGGGTCAGGGCCAGGAGACTGAATCCGGCCGTCTCCAGCCGCTCCAGGCCGCCGGGCCAGGGCTCGATGCGGGCGTACGGCACAGCGAACACCTCTCCCATGCTGACCCGTACCGACCGGCGGTAGAGCGGATCAGCGCAGGACGGCGAGAGCAGCACCGCGTCCATGCCGAGCGCCGCGGCACCCCGGAAGATGGCCCCGATATTGGTGTGGTTCACCAAGTCCTCGAGAACGACCAGCCGTTGGGCGTTGGCGATCACCTCGCCAAAGCCGAGCAACGGCTCGCGGTGAAACGACGCCAGTACGCCACGGTGCACGTGGAAGCCGGTGAGCCGCTGCAGGAGATCCTGGTCCGCGGTGTACACCGGGACGCCATCGGGCACGTTGACGTGGTTGACTCGCTTGGCATCCAGGAGGACCGATCGCGCCCGGTACCCGGCCCGCAGTGCCCGCCTCAGTACCAGTTCTCCCTCGGCTATGAACAAGCCATGCGGCGGCTCCAACCGGGTCCGCAGGGCCACGTCGGTCAAGGCCCGGTAGTCGGCCAGGCGCGGGTCGTCCGGGTCGCCGACCGCTTCGGGCATCGCTCTACGGTACGGCGTGGCCCTGGTTCAGCCGAACGCGCCGTTCAGCCGGTGTCGGTCGCGGCGCGGTTCGCCGTCCAGCCTATTCCCAGCCCGGCCGCGAGCATGCTCAAGCTCGCGATGGTGAGCAGTGGCCGGGCGAAGATGGCGGCGGCCGCAAGGACCACCGCCGCGACGACGAGGTAGCCGTCGACCCGGTTGAGCAGCCGGGACCCGACCACCGCGTACCCGATGAGGATCCAGCCGATGGCGAGGAGAACCAGACCTCCCACGCTGAGCCCGCGAAACACCGGACCACTGGCGAGGTCGGCCTCGAACGCGCTCCTCGGCCCGTCGCCAAGGCGTCCCACGGCCGGGCGAGCAAGCGCGATGACCCCCAGGGCGGGAGCGGCGAGGACGGTGCCGGCCACAGTGGACAGCATGCCGGCGAATGCCCACAACCGACCGGGGGTCGCCAGCAGCAGCGTGGTCAGCGACACGGCGCCGAGCAGGCCGAGGGCGAGCCCCATCGAGGTCAGTACGAGCCAACTGCCAGGCGATACGCCAGCCGGCGGATGGTCCGGGCTTGGTGCGCCCCAGAACGACGTGACGCCGAGGGCGACGACCGCCGCCGGGATCGCCCACACGCCGGCTCGGGCGAAGCCGCGGCTCCGCCCGTCCCCCGCAAACCCGTCCGACGACGAAGCGGCGGCCGCGGTCACGTCAACCGCCGGCCCAACTGCGGCAGCGTCCACACTGGACTGTAGCGGCGGGGGACCCGTCCACGGTGCGCCAAGAAAGTACTCCACCGGCGGCGGTTCCGCGATGATGATTCCCGACGTGAGGTGCGGATCCTCCGTGCGGTACGGATCAACGGCGGGCACCGTGGCGGCATCGGCCTCGGCCGACACGCCGGCGCCGGCGTCGCCGGGTAGCGCCATCCCCGGCACCGTCTCGGCGGGGCGGGCAACTCCATTGACGTGCGGCTGCGGTTTCTGTCTGCGCTGCATGCTTCCCCCGTGTCCGGCCCGGGCATGCAGTGGCCCCGGCTCCAACCACCGATCGTGGCAGGGGCCGGGGCGACATACGGTTCAGTTCTGGAAAGTCACGTCCGCGAATCATCAGTCACGTTTGCTCGCCTCCGCGCTCGCTCCGCTGCTGCCACCCCACGCGATGCTTCGTTGTTCGGCTCGCAAGCTCGCCGAAGCTGCTCCGCTGCGCTCCACGTCTCCGCGAGGACCCCAGCACGGGCCTGACGGCCCTGCGATGCTCACTCGCTGTCGGCTCGGTTGGGCGGCGTGGCCGGTGGCAGACCCAGCGGTCCTGCTTTCCCGGCCGTTTCGGCCGCTACGGCGGCCGCCTCCTCGGCCTGAGCGGCGGCCGCCTTCGCGGCCTCCTCAGCCAGGCTCCGGGCCTCCTCGGTGACCTCGGAATCACCCACCGGTCCGCCGACCTCCTCGCCGGCAGGACCGAGCTTCAGTCCACCGAGCGCGCTGCCGAGGCCCTCCAGGGCACGCGATAGTTCGACCGGGATCACCCAGATCTTGTTGGACTGGCCGGCCGCGATCTGTGGCAACGCCTGCATGTACTGGTACGCCAGCACCTTCGAATCGGCGTTGGAGGTGTGGATCGCGTCGAAAACGGTCCGGATCGCCTTCGCCTGACCGTCGGCCTGGAGGATCCGGGCCTGCCGATCGCCGTCGGCGCGTAACACGGCCGCCTGCTTCTCACCCTCGGCGGTGAGGATCTGCGACTGCTTGTGCCCCTCGGCGGTCAGGATCACCGCCCGTCGATCGCGCTCGGCCCGCATCTGCTTTTCCATCGAGTCGCGAATGGACGGCGGCGGCTCGATCGCCTTGATCTCCACTCGGGTGACCTTGATGCCCCACCGACCGGTCGTCTCGTCCAACACCCCTGAGAGGTGCCGGTTGATCTCCTCCCGGCTGGTGAGCGCCTTCTCCAGGTCGAACGAACCGATCACGTTACGCAACGTCGTGACGGTCAGCTGCTCGATCGCCTGCAGGAAGTTGGCGATCTCGTAGGTGGCCCGGACCGGATCGACCACCCGGAAGTACAGCACTGTGTCGATGGACACGACCAGGTTGTCCGAGGTGATCACTGGTTGAGGCGGGAAGCTGACCACCTGCTCGCGCATGTCCACTTTGGTCCGCACCTTGTCCAGGTACGGCACCAACGCGTTGAGGCCGGGCTTGAGCGTGCGCTGGTACCGACCCAGCCGCTCCACGACGTCCATCCGCTGCTGCGGTACCACCCGAAGCGCCCTCGAGACGGTGACGACGACGAGCAGAACCACGCCCACCGCCAGCACCAGCAGGAAGACATCGACTCCCGACATTGATAGTCCTTTCTTGGTCGATGGAATAAGTCTGCCCGGGCTAGTCCCGCCACACGAGCGCTGTCGCGCCCTTCACCTCGACGATTCGGACCTGGGCACCGGCGTCGATGACCTGTGTGGCATCGTAGGGCCGAGCCTGCCAGAGCTCCCCGCCCACCCTTATCATGCCGCGACCCTCGGCGACCTGCTCGATCACGAGTGCTTCGGCGCCTTCGAACGCCTCGATCCCCATGCTCCGCTTCTCGGCGTTCGTATGCAGCCGCCGCTTGATCGCCGGTCGCACGGCGCCCATTCCGAGCGCAGAGACGACGGCGAACGCGATCACCTCGAGCAGGACGCTACCGGACACGAGCCCCACGAGCGCCGCCGCGAAGGCACCGCCAGCGAGCATGATCAGCACAAAGTCGAGGGTGAACAGCTCAGCGATCGCGAGCGCGACACCGGCGATGAGCCAGAGGACGGATATCACACTCCGATCGTGGCACGCCGTGTCGACCATCCGCGACCCGCAGATTCCCAGGTTCGACCGACCGTACGCTGAGCGCGTGGTCCTCGCACTCGCCACCGTGAGCCGCGTCGAGGAGATCATCGACCGTACCCAGGCCTCCGGTCGCGTTCCGGCACTCGTCGCGGGCATCGTCCGGGGCGGCACGCTCGCCTATGTTACGGGCGCGGGGGAGCATCCCACCGCGGATCGGGACACCCAGTTCCGGATCGGGTCGATCACGAAGACCTTCACCGCCGGGCTCCTCCTGGGCCTTCGTGATGATGGACGGCTGAGCCTGAACGACCCGCTCGGCGGCCATCTGCCCGAACTCACGGGCGAGGTCGCGGCGATCCCGCTGCGGCGCCTGCTCTCCCACGCCGGAGGTCTGCAGCGCGAGCCGGATGGCCCCTGGTGGGAACGTAGCGCCGGCGTGCCACCGACAGACCTCATCGCCGGCGTGACCGATGCGAAGCTCACCGGCCTGCCGCACGGCGAGTTCCACTACTCCAACCTCGCGTTCGCTCTGCTCGGCGGTGTGATCGAACGGGTCGCCGGTACGACATGGATGCGGGCGCTGACGAGCCGGTTGCTCGGCCCGTTGGGAATGCATCGCACAACCTACGAGCCGCAGGAGCCGTACGCGCGGGGATACGTGGTCCATCCGTGGCAGGCAACCCTACGCGAGGAACCCCGGCACGACTCCGGCGCGATGGCTCCGGCCGGCCAACTGTGGTCCACAGTGGAGGATCTGGCCAGATGGGCGGCGGCACTCGCGGCCACCGCGCCCCTCAGTACGCCGACCGTCCTGGCGCCCGCGTCGGCGGCGGAGATGGCGGCACCAGCGGTCATCGCGGATCCCGAGCAGTGGCGGGCGGGATACGGCCTCGGCCTGCATCTGTGGCGGCGGGGAGACCGGGTGTACTGCGGCCACACCGGCTCCATGCCCGGCTACCTGTCTGTCCTTTGTGTCCACCGCCCGTCCGGTACCGCCGCCGTGGCGTTCGCCAATGCGTACACCCTGCCCGGCACGACAATCGGAGATCTTGGAGTTTCCATTGTGGAGGCTGTCCTGGAGCACGAGCCGCCACCGCCACCGCCGCCGTGGCGCCCGGCGGCCGGGCCTACGGCCGAGGTGGCCGCGGTGTGCGGCCGGTGGTGGTGGATGGGGCGCGAGTTCGAGGCGGCGTGGGACGGCGCCGCTGGACACCTGGTCATCCGTGGCCTGACCGATGCCGACGACGGGGTGTGGCGGTTCCGAGCCGTCGGCGACGACCGGTGGCTCGGCCTCACGGGCGAGAATGCCGGCGAGATCCTCACCGTACGGCGGAACGGGAGTGGTGATGTGACCGAGCTCGACATCGCCACGTTACCGTTCAGCCGGGACCCCTTCCCTGAAATCTGAACAGCCGCAAGTGTGCCCCTCCTGCGAGACATGACGCAGGTCAGCCCGTACCCTTTTCCCATGCCCTCGGCTCGCACACTGACCGCCGGTACGCGCCGCTGCGTACGGTTCGTGGCGTGGGCCCGTGCGTGGCGGGCCGGCACCGTCTCGCTCGATGACGTGGCCGACGAGACCGAGGCGCGCGAGGAGCACCTGGTCGTCGACGCGCCGGGCACGTGGACCGACATACCTCTCCGGGAGGCGATCGGAAGCCTCTCGAAGGTGCCGCCGGATACGATCCGCCTGGTGCTACCGGTTCCTGGCGACCCGCGCGGCCTGCCCGGGCCCGGTCCGTTCACTGGTGCGGCGCTGGAGGCGGGAGAGGCTGTCGTGGCAGGCGATCTCGGGCTGGTGCCGACGGTTCACACCCGTGTCTCCGGATCCGGAGACACCTTCGCAATCGTGGTCTGGCAGGTGTACGCGCTGCCGCCCGCACCGGTCGCCGCGGTGGACCTTGACCCCGCCGAAGCCGAGGCCGACCTCTCGGTCGCGATGGCCGATGCGACCGTTGCGCTCACCCGACTCGACGTGGCCGCGTGGCGTCCCGAGCTCGCCGGTGCCCTGGCCGACCTGCGCCGGCCGGACAACGCCACCGTGCTGCCCCCGGGCTTTTCGCCCCGGGCCCGTAGACTGTTCGCGCGGGCCAGTGTGCTGGACCGGGTACTCGCGCTCGCCGCTGAGGTCGCTCCCGGCGCCGCCGTGAACGGATTCGAGGCGCAGCGACGTGAAGAGGCCCTCCGCCCGTTGACCACGGCCTGCCGCCGCGCCTTGGTCGCCGCCTGCAACTCTCCGTTGGAGTCCTGAGTATCCACTGTGGAGCGACAGGTCACAGGACCCGCGTGACCACTCCTGTGCCGATCTGCCTCCCCTGTGCGTGGATCTCGAACCCGAGGCCGACCTCGAGAGCGGCCGGCATGACGAGGTCGACGGCCAGGGTCGCATCATCGGGACCGGCCGAACCACGGCCGGTCAGCGCCACATTGCGGAACTTGAAGTCCAGCGGTCGCCCATTGGCGAGCGCACCGTGCCCGGCCTCCCCCACATCATGCGTCGCCTCGAACCGCTTGTGCGCGCTGATCGAGCCGGGCTTGGCCACGACCATGCCGCGCTCGACATCCTTTGTCCCCACCCCGTCCAGCAGCAGGCCCACGTCCATGTCCTCCCCCGCACGCGCCTGATCGAGCGACTCGTTGATGCCGGCGACCACCGCCGTCGTCGACCGTTCGCGATGGCCCACGATGGCGACCTCGTCGTGGATCCTGACGACCCCGCGCTCGATCCGGCCGACCGCAACGACACCTCGGCCCTTGACCTTGAAAACATCCGTGATCGCCATGAGGAACGGCATCTCCAGCGCTGGCGCCGGTACGGGGAAAAGCGGCGCCTCGACCGGGGCTTCCACCGTCGGCGCCCGCGTCGCCCACGCCGGCGATATATCCGTCGTTGCCGGAGGTGGCGTCATCGGTGCCGGCGCGGGAGGTGCTACCACGGCCGGCGCCGGCGCGTTGGTCAGTCGGCGGAGCATGTCGACGAAGACCGGCCTCGGCATTCCGCCGTCGAGCACCGACTCGAACTGCACGTTGTTGAGCCGCATGATCGGATTGCCCGTCAGCAGCATCGGCAGGATCCGCTTGCTTCCCTGCTCGGCCCGGTTGATCTCCCGAAGGACCCACTCCGAGCGTTCAGCTTCCGGCGTCATGATGATGACGAAGGCACCACAGGTGTCGATCCGTTCGGACACGACCGATAGCCAATGGCTACCGTGCTGGATCTCCTGGTCGACCCAGACATCGAGGCCGCACTCCCGCAGGAAGGCGACCAGGCGGTCGACGTACGCCTGGTCGGTACGGCTGTAGCTGACGAACACGTGCCCGGCCAACCGCCTGCTCCCCCCTGTGGTAGGTCATGCGCCCCCGCAGGATAAGGCCCGGCGGCGATGGCTGGCCAGGCCCGTCCACTATGGATTGGTGAGACAACAGCCCACGGGACAGATGTCCCAGACCGGCTGTGAGCCCAGGCGGGCGCGAGGCATGGCCGGGTCGAGCCGCTCCCTGATGAGATCGCGGACCATCGCCACGAACCGGGGATCGGTGTCGGGAGTGGCCGCCCGGGCAAAGGCGAGGCCCATGCTCGCCGCCGTCCGAGCCGCCTCCTCGTCCAGATCCCAGGCCACCTCGAGGTGGTCGGAAACGAACCCGATCGGGCTCACCACGACCGCGCGTACGCCCGACTTCGCCAGCACCTCGAGGTGGTCGTTGAGATCAGGCTCCAGCCACGGGACCCCCGGCGGCCCGGAGCGCGACTGCCAGGCCAGATCCCAACTCAACCCGGGCGCGCCGGCCTGGGCCACCAACGCCGCCGCCTCGCGTAGCTGCACGGTGTAGCGATGGCCGTGCGGCCCGCTGTGATCCTCCATCGTGGACGGAATCGAGTGTGCGGTGAAGACCAGACGGACCGGTCGCACATCGCCCAGTCGCGCCAGCGCCGCGCGTACGCCGTCCGCGTGCGGGCCGACGAACCCGGGGTGGTCGTGATAATGCCGGATCTTGTCGATCTGCGGCGCGTCCGCGCCCACCTCGGCGCGGGCCCCCGCGATGTCGTCCAGGTACTGCCGGCAGGATGAGTACGAGCCGTACGGGCTGGTCACGAATGCGAGCGCGCGGCCCACACCGTCGTCGCGCATCTGGGCGACCGCGTCGCGCAGGTACGGTGTCCAGTTACGGTTGCCCCAGTAGAGCGGCAGCCCGATTGCGTGCCGGTCCAGGTCGGCACGGAGGGCGGCGAGCAGCTGCCGGCAGTGCTGGTTGATGGGCGAGATGCCGCCGAAGTGAAGGTAGTGCTCGGCGACCCCGGCCAGCCGCTCATCCGGTACGTTGCGCCCTCGTACGACGTTGCGCAGAAATGGCATCACGTCGTCGGGAGCCTCCGGCCCACCGAAAGAGACCAGCAGGAGAGCGTCGTACTCCATAGTTACGTGTCATGCTCCAACGGCGTGGAAGCCGCCGTCGGCGTGCACGATCTCCCCCGTCGTCGCCGGGAACCAGTCCGACATCAGCGCCACGCAGGCCCGTGCGGCGGGTTCGGTGTCACCGAGATTCCAGCCCAGCGGAGCACGCGCCACCCACGCGTCCTCGAACTGGGCGAAGCCTGGAATCGACTTCGCCGCCATCGTCCGGAGTGGACCGGCCGAGACGAGGTTGACCCGGATCCCCTTCGGTCCGAGGTAGCGGGCGAGGTACCGGTTGGTCGACTCGAGCCCGGCCTTGGCCACCCCCATCCAGTCGTACGCCGGCCAGGCCTGGGTGGCGTCGAAGGTCAGTCCCACGACGGAGGAGCCGGGCGAGAGCAGCGGTTCGCAGGCCATCGCGAGAGCCTTGTACGAGTACGTGGAGATCTGGATCGCGGATGCGACGTCCGGCCACTCGGCGGTGAGGAACCCGCCGCCAAGTGTCGACTGTGGACCGTTGGCGATGGAGTGCAGTACCCCGTCGAGACCGTCCACGTGCTCGCGTATCCGATCGGCAAGCGTGGCGAAGTGCCCGGAGTCGGTGACATCAAGTTCGAGCAAAGGAGCCTCGGCCGGCAATCGCTTCTTGTACCGCTCGACGATCGACATGGTCCGCCCGAACGCGGTCAGCACGATCTGGGCCCCCTGCTCCTGAGCCAGCCGGGCGACGGCGAACGCGATCGACTGCTCGGTGAGAATGCCGGTGATGAGTAACCGCTTGCCGGCCATGAGTCCGGACACGTGATCCTCCTGCTCCTGTCTGGAAACGGTCAGTGACCCATACCGAGGCCGCCGTCGACCGGGATGACCGCGCCGGTGACATACCCGGCCGCGTCACTCGCGATCCAGGTACAGACCGCGGCCACCTCGGTCTGGGTGGCGAACCGGCCGGCCGGGATTGCCTTCAGGATCTCGGCTCGGCGCTCGTCCGACAACACGGACGTCATGTCGGTGTCGACGAACCCGGGCGCCACAACGTTCGCCGTGACGTTGCGGGTGCCGAGCTCGCGGGTGATGGACCTGGCCATCCCGACCAGGCCGGCCTTGCTCGCGGCGTAGTTCACCTGGCCCGGGCCGCCGTACAGGCCGACCACCGACGAGATGAAGATCATCCGACCCCACCGACCGCGAACCATCTTCGTCGCCGCCCGGCGGGCACACCGCCATGCGCCGGTCAAATTCGTGTCGATGACGCGGGTGAACTGGTCCTCGCTCATCCGCATGAGCAGCGTGTCCTCGGTGATTCCGGCGTTGGCGACCAGGACCTCGACCGGCCCGACCTCACCTTCGATCGCGGTGAACGCGGCATCGACCGCGGTCGGGTCGGTGACGTCGCACCGGACGGCCATCATGCCCGCGGGGCCACCACTGCCGCGATGCGTGATGGCGACCCGGTCGCCCTGCTCGGCGAAGGCCTGCGCGATCGAGAGCCCGATGCCGCGGTTGCCCCCGGTCACCAACACAGTCCTCGCCACCGTGGCCTCCACTTCGTACGCGGCCGAGGGATCTCCCTGACGAAGACTATGGGTTGGCAGGTCGCCGGGGCGCGTCGGGGCATGATCGTTTGGCTGAGGCGTCGTGGGCCGAACAGCCGATCCACAGCCAGGCCAATATGTGACCCGCTGGACCGGTACCCTCGGGTAAACTGCACAACGGCCTGAACTCGCCTGACCGCTGGAGGTGATCGCTGTGCGAAGTAGCGATCCTTCCAGTCGTGGCCGGGCCTCTCGTCAGTCCTGAGCGGACAGTAGCCCTGAGCGAGCGTTCGCCGCCAAGCTGACACAGTCCGGTACGACTGCTCCGCACATCCTCAGCCACGTCGCCGCGGCCGGACTCCACCCCCCCCGGCGGCCGATCGCCGGGAGCAGCCACGATGAACCGTTACGCCGCCCACGTCGGCTTCGCGCTATTCGCCATCTGGATCGCGGTCATCTTCGTTCTGGTCAGCTCCGCCGCCACCTGACCGGGCATATGGTCAGGGCAGCCGGGACGTCCACAGTAGACTCATTGTGGCCGCCCCGATGGCCACGACAAGGGCGACCCCGACGAACCATTCACCGATCTCCCGTGCCTTGGTCCGGTACCCGATCGAGCTTCCCATGTCCTGGTAGACCTGATGCAGAGCCTCAGCGCTGGCGGCCTCGTAGTAGTGACCCTTGGTCGATTCGGCCAGCTCTTGCAGTGCGGCCCGGTCGACCGGCACCCGTTGCACACTGCCGTTGATGTCGACGGTACCGTCGTCGGTCCCGAAGGCGATGGTCGAGACCGGCACGTTAGCCGCCGATGCCGCCGCGGCGGCGTCCTCAATGGAGCGTCCGTACGTCCGGTAGCCGTCGCTCAGCAGCACAATGCGGGCCGGCGGCGGTCCCTGCGCGCCATCGGCCGGTACGGCGGCGATCGCGTCGAGGCAGGTGAAGACGGCTTCACCGGTCGCGGTCGCCTCGGCCAGTTGCAGACCGTCGATAGCGGAGACGACCGCCTCGTGGTCCTTCGTGGGTGACACGATCACATTGGCCGACTTGGCGAAGGAGATCAGCCCGATATTGAACTCGGACGGCAGTTCCGCCACGAAGTCCTTCGCCGCCGTCTGGGCCGCCGCGATGCGACTCGGCTGCACGTCGTTGGCCTGCATCGAGAGCGACACGTCGAGGGCGATCATCACGGTGGCCCGCTCGAGCGGCACCTTCGTGTCCACCGACGGCTTCGCCAGGGCCAGTGCCAAGGTGAGCAGGCTCAGCAGCAATGCGGCCGCCGGAGCGTGCTTGCGCACCCGCCCGATCCCACCCGGAGCAACCGCCCGGAGCAGGTCCACATTGGAAAACCGCACCGCGAACGAACGGCGGCGCCGCTGGCGCAGCAGATAGGCCGCGGCCACGAGGAGCACCGGCACCATCGCCAGCAGCCACCACGGCGACAGGAACCGGATCATCGCGTGGTCCCCCTCGACCGGGCATGGCGGGCGGCGCCGACGAACTGGACGATGTCGAGGAGCCAGTCGGAGTCGGTCCGCAACCTCAGGTGCTGCGCCCCGGCGGTACGGATCGTCTGCGCGATCGCGCTCCGCTGCGCCGCCGCCGCGGCCGCGTAGCGTTGGCGCAGCTTGCGGTCGCCCGTTTGTACCTCGTGCACCATGCCGGTCTCCGGGTCGGCCACGGCGAGGATGCCGACATCGGGCAGTTCCAGTTCGCGCGGGTCGAGCACCTCGATGGCGAGAACGTCGTGGCGTACCGCCAGCAACCGCAACGGCCGGGCCCACTGTTCGGGCGGGACGAGAAAGTCCGAGATGACCGCGGCCATGCCGCGGCGGCGGGGCGGGCGGTTCAGCGCGTCGATGAGCGCGCCCAGATCAGTCCGGCCCCGCTGGGACTCGGTGAACGCGATCGCCCGCAGCAGCCCCTGCGCCTCGCGGCGACCAGGTCGGGCCGGAAGCATCCGGCGATGTGCACCGGTGGCGACGACCGCGCCGATCCGGTTGCCACCGCGGGCGACGAGGTGGGCCACCGCCGCCGCGGCCGCGATCGCCAGATCCCGCTTGAGGCAGGTGGCGGTACCGAAGTCGAGGCTGGCGGAGAGGTCGACGGCGAGCCACGCCTCCAGTTCCCGGTCGGCGATCGTCTGCCGTACGTGCGCGACGGTCGTCCGGGCGGTGACCGGCCAGTCCATCCGCCGGACGTCGTCTCCGGGTCGGTATTCCCGCGACTCCCCCGGCTCACTTCCGGGACCGGGCAACAGCCCGAGGTAGTCCCCTTGGAGCAGCCCGTCAAGCTTGCGGGTGATGACCAGCTGGAGCCGGTTGAGCGTCGCGTCCGCCCGCTCGGCGTGCAGCGGAAGTCCCGCGCTGATCCCGTTCACCTGCGCCACGTGTCAGCCCCTTGGCCACGCCGGTGACGAACTGGGCACGGCGCTCTGCCGCGGGGCCACCGTCGGCAGGGGTACGGCCTGCAGGACCCGCTCCACGATGCGGTCCGCCGAGACGTTGTCGGCCAGCGCGTCGTAGCTGAGGACGAGGCGATGGCGCAGCACCTCCGGGGCGATGTCCTGGAGATCCTGGGGAAGTGCGTAGTCGCGACCGCGCATGAGGGCCAGCGCCCGGGCCGCCCGGACGATGCCGAGCGAGGCCCGCGGGCTCGCGCCGTACTGAACCAGCCGGGCGACGTCGCCCACGCCATGGGCCGCCGGCTCCCGGGTCGCGAGTACCAGCCGTACGGCGTAGTCGACGAGAGCGTTGTGGACGAAAACCTCGTCAGCGCGAGCCTGCAGGCGCGACAGCTCGACCGGATCGAGCACCTGGGCAGCCACCGGCGGGTTCACCCCCATCCGGTAGACGATCTCGCGCTCCTCGATATCGGTCGGGTACCCGACGACAATCTTGAGGAGGAACCGGTCGCGTTGGGCCTCGGGCAGCGGATACACGCCCTCCTGCTCGATCGGGTTCTGGGTGGCCATCACCAGGAACGGCCGCGGCACCTGGTAGGTCTGGCCAGCGATGGAGACGTGTTGCTCGGCCATTACCTCCAGCAGGGCCGACTGGACCTTCGCGGGAGCGCGGTTGATCTCATCGGCCAGCAGGAAGTTCACGAAGACCGGGCCCAGCTCCACGTCGAACTTCTCGCTCGACGCCCGGTAGATCCGGGTTCCGACGATGTCGGCCGGGACCAGGTCCGGGGTGAACTGGATCCGGGCGAAGGTGCCGCCCACCACCGTCGCCAGGGTCTCCACGGCCAGGGTTTTCGCGATCCCGGGTACGCCTTCGACGAGGCAGTGGCCTCGGGCCAAGACCGCGACGAGCATCCGCTCGATCATCCGGTCCTGGCCGACGATCACCCGCTTGACCTCGAACAGCGTCCGCTCGAGTAGCGTCGCGTCCTGAGCGGGGGTGGTCACGCTGACCGGCGCCCCCGATGGCATCGCGGCGACCGGGCTCGGGTCACCAGCGGTGGAAGCCTTACCGGAGCCACCACCGGCAGTCGGCGTGGGCGCCGAGAAGTCGGGCGTCGGCGCCGGGGAGTCGGGCGTGGACGCCGGGGAGTCGGGCGTGGGCGCCGAGAAGTCGGGCGCGGGTGATGGTGCGAGGTCGGACACGTATTCTCCTTCGACGCCATGGCGGCACGACTCTGCAAGCGTCGCATGTCCCGGCAGCGCCCCGGGTCCGGAACGCCTCATAGGTCCCGTCTGCTCCCGCGGTACCGCCAGACCCGAGACCTGTGACCTCCGCCGCCCCGGTCATCGCGACAGGGTGGCTCAAGATCGTTTCCGCACGGATCGTTAGAGCGACTGCCCTGTTGCACGGAAGCTGGAGCCCACCCAGATCAGCTAAGTAGCTCAGACCGGATAGATCAGGACTCAACGGCACGGGGTGGCCCTACTGCCAGGTGAACCGTTAACATTGGCTTCTCCGCCGGCGGCTTCCCCCGTGGTCGCCGGCGGTGCCTGCCCAGCCTGGGACACTTGAAGGCATGCCGTCGGAGGCCCTCCTGTGTTCGGCCAAAGGGTGCCGGGTCGCGGCGGTCTGGGCACTGCGGTGGAACAACCCGAAGCTGCACCCGCCCGAGCGGCGCAAGACCTGGCTCGCCTGCGATGCCCATCGAGAGCAGTTGACCGACTTCCTGGCCAGGCGTGGGTTCCTCCGCGAGGTGTCCCCTGTGGACTCAGCCGGCCGCGACGAGGAGGGATGAGCTCTACTTCGTGATGCCTCCGGTCAGGCCGGACTGGACCTGGCGCTGGAAGATGATGTACACCGCGAGGACCGGCAGCATCGCCATCGTGACCCCGGCGAAAAGGCCGGACCAGTCCGACTTGTAGCCCTGGTTCACCGAGAGGTCGATCAGTCCCTGCGCGATGACCTGATGCTTGGCCTCGCCGCCCGCGGGCTGCATGAGCAGGACCGGCAGGTACCACTGGTTCCATTGCCCGAGGACGTTGAAGATGCCGATGCTGATCAGGCCCGGCTTCGCCATCGGCAGCATCACCCGGAAGAACAGGGTGGTGTGCGAGGCGCCGTCCACCAGCGCCGCCTCGGCGACCGTCTGCGGCAGGGTCCTGAAGAACGAATGCATGAAGAAGATCGTGAACGACAGCGACCAGCCCACGTATACGAGAATCAGCATCACGTAGCTGTTCGTGCCCAGCAGCGGGAGCTGTTGGCCGAGTCGCGACGTACCGACGAAGAGCGGCACGGCCGCGAGGTACACCGGCAACGTGAGTCCGGCCCTGTCTCTTATACACATCTGACGCTGCCGACGACTTGAGAGCTGTGTTGTGGTGGGGGGGGGGGGGGGGGGGGTTGGGGGGGGGGGGGGGGGGGGGGGGGGGGGGGGGGGGGGGGGGGGGGG
>JBKPDY010000101.1:0-19154 GCA_046728155.1 Actinomycetota bacterium | reverse complement strand
GTCAATGGTCGGGATCGCGAAGCTGAGGAACAGGGTCCCCCGGGTGGAGTCGTACCCGTCGACGGCTCTCACCAGAGCCAACGCCGCCACCTGGACGAGGTCCTCAAATAGCACGCCGCGGCCGGCGTACCGGCGTGCGAGTCGCCGGGCCATCATCATGTGCTCCTCGATGACGCGGGCCCGCAGCACCGCGCGGTCGGGATGGCCGGCGGGCAGTTCGTCACGCTCATGAAGCAGTTGCTCCACAGTGGCCCGGGCGGTCCGGGTTGGGGAACCCGTGGTGGAGGCGGCAGCGGTTGCTGAACGCCGTCGGGCGTAGATCGGACGCGATGTCACGTCGTCGGCTACGCGGTCGGTCCGCGTTATGGTCATCGCTGGTGCGGAATGAGTGGCGATCGTGATCAACGCCCTAACGCACGCGCCGCAGTTGTGCCGGCGGAGACGGCGGGCGCTTTCGCTGAAGTGCCCGGATTGCGGGTCGTGACCGCGTGGTCCAGGCGGCGGAGTGGAGTCCGGAGGCCCGCAGATGAACGGTTTGGGCGAGCAGCCAACCCCTTGCCAACAGCGTACGGCCGATGGCCGTACACCGCCATGGCCCGCACCGGCGATTCTGGCGCCGTTGAACAAATCCACCCTTTCCGCCCGCGCTGGGCCGGCAAGCGTGCGGAAGCCAGCGGCCGAATCTTGGGTTGGGCTGAACGTGTTCGCCGTTGATTCTGCAGCCCAGTCGAAGTGTGTCCGCCAGCAACTTCCACAGTGGACTCCGCGGATTGACAGAGCCATTTGTCCGGGCACACTATCCGTCGACGATCAAGACCTCGAGACGGCGTGGGCCGTGGACGCCCTCGACCCGGTTGAGCTCGATATCGCTCGTCGCGCTCGGTCCACTGATCCACGTCAAAGGTCGTGTGGGGTCAAGGACCGCCACTGCGTCGGGTACGCCGGCGACGATCTGATCGCCTCGGACAACGACGAGGTGGTAGTCGGGGACGAGGGTCAACGCTCGACGACCCTGCCCCGCGCCGGCGTCGAGGACGATGGTGCCTGTCAAAGCGATCGCGCACGCGCAGGTGGTGATCACCCCGTCGATGGCGTCGAGGTCGGCCACCGTCAACGATGTCGTGTCGTAGATGATCTGGGCCGTGACCGACTCGAGCAGGTCCGGTGGTAAGTCGGTCGGCACGACGACACGGTTGACGCTGCTGTCGCGGAGAGCCCGATCGATCGTCAGGCTCGCCCGTTCGGCGCCGGCCCGGAGGACCCGGGCGCGGTAATCCGTTAATCGTTCAGAAAAGGTGGCGACGGGATCGGTCAGGATCAGCTCGCCAGACCCGCGGTAATCGCGGGCGATCTCCGGCGGACCCGGCCGGTCGGCCAGGGCGCGACGGATGCGCACGAGCACCTCGCTACGCGCGTTCTCAGAGCGAGCCATTCCACCAGTCCCGGAAAGACTGTTTGGGTGGGCGTGGGGCATCGCGTGTTGTCGTCCATGCCGACAGCGGCGGGGGCAGGCGTCGGATGCGCCCACCGCGCCGGCCGAGCACCCGGCCCAGTCGGGCTGTGCGTAGCGCCAGTCGCCAGCGACGCGGGCTTCGCATCGTCCATGCCAACACGGCCATCGCGACGCGTTCAGGTTTCCCTACCCAGGCAGAAGCCTCGACGACTCGGGTACGAAGGTGCACGAGCATGGACGGAATGTCGATGGCGACGGGGCAGGCGTCGAGACACGCGCCGCAGAGCGAGGATGCGAAGGGCAGGCTCGCGTTGTCCAGGACACCGGTGAGCTGAGGCGAAAGGACTGCGCCGATGGGGCCCGGATACACCGAACCGTAAGCGTGACCGCCGGTGCGCTCGTATACCGGGCATACGTTCAGGCAGGCCGAGCACCGGATGCAGCGCAGCGCGCTACGCCCTTGCGGGTCGGCCAGCGTGGCCGTCCGGCCGTTGTCGAGCAGAACGAGATGAAATTCCTGGCCCTCCACCGAGCCGGCCCACATGGAGGTGTACGGGTTCATCCGCTCCGCGGTGGACGAGCGTGGTAGGAGTTGAAGGAACACCTCGAGGTCGCGCCAGCGGGGCAGCACCTTCTCGATCCCCATGACGGTGATCAGTGTGCGCGGAAGGGTCAGGCACATCCTGCCGTTACCCTCCGATTCGACCACCATCAGCGTGCCCGTCTCGGCGACGGCGAAGTTGGCTCCAGAGATGGCAACGTCCGCGGCGAGGAACCTGCGGCGCAGGTACCGACGGGACGCCTCGGCCAGGGCCGTCGGGTCGTCGGTCAGGTCGGGATCGACGCCTGGCATCTCGCGGAGGAAGATGTCGCGGATCTCGCCACGGTTGCGATGGATAGCCGGAACGAGGATGTGGCTGGGATGGTCATGTCCAAGTTGGACGATCAGCTCGGCGAGATCGGTCTCGGTCGCGGTGATGCCGAATTCGGCCAGCGCGTCGTTGAGTCCGATCTCCTGCGTGGCCATCGACTTCACCTTGACCACCTCGCGGGCACCCGTGGCCCGTACCAGCGCCGTGACGATCTGGTTCGCCTCCACGGCATCCCGCGCCCAGTGCACCGTCCCGCCGCGGTTATGGATCTGGTCTTCCAGTTGGCACAGATAGGTGTCCAGATTGGACAGAACATCGTCCTTGATGGCGGCGCCGGCGGCCCGTAGTTGGGCCCAGTCGTCCAGCTCGGCTACGGCGGCGGCCCGCTTGACGCGGATCGTCCGGGTCGCGCGGGCCAGGTTGGTCCGCAACTGGGTGTCCCGCAATGCTTTCGTCGCCGCGGTCGGGAACGGCTCTGATCCGCGCAACTGGCCAACCCCAGGACTCGCACCCGGCATGCCGAGGAAGGTCACGCGAACACCTCCTCGCGGGTGGAGGCCAGGATCTGTGCCAGGTGGACGGTTCGAACGGAAGCTTCCCGGCGCGACAGTCCCCCGCCGATGTGCAGTAGGCACGAGGAATCGCCCGCCGTGCAGATCGAGGCAGCCGTGCCGATGACCGCGTTGACCTTGTCCGCGAGCATGGCGCCCGACACAGCCGGATTCTTCAGCGCGAACGTACCCCCGAAACCACAGCAATCATCCGCGCCGGCCAGGTCGACGAGATCGATGGCTTCGACCGCCCGTAGCAGCCGGAGCGGCCGCTCCCCCAGCCGAAGCAGGCGCAGCGAATGACACGTCGGGTGATAGGTCACCCGGTGCGGGAAGTAGGCGCCAACGTCCTCGACACCCAACACATCGACGAGATACTCGGACAGCTCGTACGTACGAGTCGCCAGTGACCGCACGTCGGCGGCGAGCGCGTAATCGTGTGCCTGCCGCGCGACCTCGGCATGTTGATGGCGGATCGACCCGGCGCAGGATGCGCTCGGGACAACGACCGCGTCGTTTCCCTGGAAGGCCGCGACATGATTGCGAACGAGAGGCAGCGCCTGGCGCGAGTACCCGGTGTTGATGTGCATCTGGCCGCAGCAGGTCTGGGTCATCGGAACCTCGACGGCGACCCCCAGTCGCCGCAGTAGCGCCACGGTCGCCTTACCGACCTCGGGCACCAGGCCATCCACGAGGCAGGTGACGAACAGCGCCACCTTCACAACTGCACCTCTCGTGCCTGGAGCACCAGTTCGTCCGCCAGCTGCCATGCCTTCTCGTCGCCACGAACAGCATAGCGAGTCGGCGGTTCGGCCCGGCGAATCAATGAACGTGCTTCGGCCAGGCCGCCGATGGCAGTTCCGTGCGCCCTCAGCTGACAGATCGCGTTGCCCCACGCCGTCGCCTCGGCCGGACCGGCGACGACGGGTAGCCGGCACGCGTCGGCCACCGCCTGGCAGAACGGGGCGTTCAACGCCCCGCCGCCGACGACGTGCACAACGTCGACGATGCTCTCGGTGAGGCGCGCCGCGTCCTTGACGGCGTGGCGGATCGCGACCGCCAGGCTGTCGAGGATGCACCGGGTGATCTCCGCCGGACTGGAGGGCGTGACGCCACTGGTCCGACGGCAAGCCTGCACAACGCGCGAAACCATGGCCCCGGGCGCCGCGAATGCCGGCTCCTGTACGTCGATGATCGCCCGGTGGCCGGCGATGGCCTCGGCCGCACGGGTGAGCTCATCCAAATCGACAGGTGATCCGCCGGTTCGCCACTCCCGGACGCACTCCTGAAGCAGCCAGAACCCCGTGACGTTGCGCAGGAAGCGTACCGACCCGTCGATGCCGACCTCATTGGTGAAGTTCGCCGTGCGCGCATCCTCGGTGATCACGGGTGCCGGCAGGTCGACGCCGACAAGGGCCCAGGTCCCGGTGCTGACGTACGCGTAGTTCGCGGACGAGGCCGGTACGCCGGCGACCGCGCTGGCCGTATCGTGCGATGCGACGGCGACCACCTGTGGCGCAACACCGAGTCCGGCGTCGTGGGTGGGGTCGGGCAACATGGTTCCGGCCAACTGGCCTGGCCGCCGAAGGGGTGGAAACAGACCGACGGGTACCTTCAACCGGCCCGCCAGCGAGTCGGACCATCGCATCGTCCGAGGGTCGAGCAGACCCGTAGTCGAGGCGTTCGTGAGCTCCGTGCCCAGCGCTCCGCACAACCAATACGTCATCAGGTCCGGGATCAACAGGGCGTGCTCGGCCGATGCCAGCTGGGGGGAGCCGCGGTCGGCGTACAGCTGGAAGAGCGTGTTGAACGGCTGCAGCTGGGTCCCGGTGGCGGCGTAGAGGGCGGCTGACCCGACCGCTGACACCACCTCCGCCATGGCAGTCGCGGTGCGCCCGTCCCGATAGTGCGCCGGGTTTCCGAGGAGTTGGCCGTCCGCATCGAGCAGACCGTAGTCCACGCCCCATCCATCGACACCGACCGAGTCGATCGGCCCCGCGACCTCCTTTGCAAGTCGAAGCCCGGCCAGGACGCCGCGGAAGAGTGCGAGCACATCCCACCGCAGCACGCTGGTGACCCGCACCGGCTCGTTGGCGAACCGGTACACCTCGCGCAGTGACATGCCGTCGGGTCCGTACCGGCCGGCCAGGACGCGACCGCTCGATGCACCGAGGTCGACGGCGGCGACGGTGAGCCGGTGACCGCTCATCTCAGGAACGCGGCCGCCACGCCGGCGTCAACGGGAATGTGCAGACCGGTGGTGTGTGACAGGTCGCCCGCGGTCAGCGCGAATACGGCGTTGGCGACATGCTCGGGAAGCACCTCCCGCTTGAGCAGCGTGCGCTGACCGTAGTAGGCGCCGAGCTCCGACTCGGGTACGCCGTAGACCGCGGCTCGCCGGGCACCCCAGCCACCGGCGAAGATGCCCGAGCCGCGAACCACCCCGTCGGGGTTGACGCCGTTGACACGGATGCCATAGCCGCCGAGTTCCGCCGCGAGCAACCGTACCTGGTGCGCCTGGTCCGCCTTGGCCGCGCCGTACGCGACGTTGTTCGGCCCCGCGAAGACCGAGTTCTTCGAGGAGATGTACACGATGTCGCCGCCCACACCCTGAGCGATCATCACCCGGGCCGCCTCACGGGAGACCAGGAACGAACCCTTCGCCATCACGTCGTGCTGGAGATCCCAATCGGCCTCTGTCGTCTCCAGCAACGGTTTGGAGACGGACAGGCCGGCATTGTTGACCACCAGATCCAGCCCACCGAAGGCTACAGCGGCCGCCCGGATCATACCGGTCACATCGTCGGCGGATGTCACGTCCGCGGTCACGCCAATAGCCACATCGGACCGTCCCAGCTCGCCGGCGACCCGCAGCGCCGCGTCACCTTCGCGATCGGCGACGACAACGCAGGCGCCTTCGGCGGCGAGCCGGTGCGCGATCGCCCGTCCGATGCCGGAGCCGCCCCCGGTGACCAGCGCGACCCGGCCGGCCAACGGCTTCGGCGTCGGCAGCCGCGCCAGCTTGGCCTCCTCCAGCGACCAGTACTCGATCCGGAACTTCTCCGCCTCGTCTATCGGGGAGTAGGTCGAGATCGCCTGGGCACCGCGCATGGCGTTGATGGCGTTCACGAAGTACTCAGCTGCCATCCGGGCGGTCTGCTTATCCACGCCGTACGAGAACATCCCCACGCCGGGGACCATCACGATAGCGGGGTCCGCACCGCGCATCGGCGGCGACGATTCGTCCGCGTGGCGCGCGTAGTAGGCGGCGTACTCCTCCCGGTACGCCGCGTGCTTTTGGCCGAGACGCGCAATCATCTCGTCGAGTGGGGTGGTCGGCGGCAGGTCGAGCACCATCGGCCGCACCTTCGTCCGCAGGAAGTGATCCGGACACGACGTGCCCAGCGCCGCGAGTGCGGGGTGGCCGGCCCGGGAGAGGAAGTCGAGCACGACCAGGGAATCGTTGAAGTGGCCGACCTGACGCCGGTCGGTCGAGGCCAGTCCGCGAATCACCGGCCCCAGCGCGGCTGCCCGCTCTCGTCGCTCCCCGTCGGAGAGCGGCTCATGCACGACCGGCCCGAATGGCTCCGGGCCGCCGCGCTCGTCGATGAACGCCTGCGCGGTGGAGATGATGTCGTGCGAATTCGCCTCGCACTCGGCACTTGTGCGTCCCCAGGCCGTAATGCCGTGTCCACCGAGGACAACGCCTATCGCCGCTGGATGCGCCCGCCTGACCGCCGCGATGTCCAAGCCCAGCTGGAATCCGGGCCGGCGCCATGGCACCCAGACGACCCGGTCGCCGAAGCATTCCTTGGTCAGCGCCTCGCCATCGGCCGCCGTGGCGAGGGCGAGCCCCGCGTCCGGGTGCAGGTGGTCGACGTGTTGGGCCTCGACGAGACCATGCATGGCGGTGTCGATCGAGGGCGCGGCTCCGCCCCGCCCGTGAAGGCAGTAGTCGAAGGCGGCCACCATCTCGTCCTCGCGTTCGACCCCGGGGTAGCCGCTCACTAGCGAGCGCAGCCGGTCCAGCCGGAGTACGGCCAACCCGCTCGGCGTCAACGTGCCGAGATCGCCGCCGGATCCTTTGACCCACAACAGTTCGACATCGTCCCCGGTCACCGGGTCGCGATCAACGCCCTTGGCGGAGGTGTTGCCCCCGGCGTAATTGGTATTGCGAGGATCGGCGCCGAGCCGGTTGCTGCGCGCCACTAGCTCATCCACAGTGGACGGCATCGTCACGCCCCCCATCCCGCCTGGGTGCCGCCGACCCGCTCCGCGATGATCTTTTCCGCGTAGCCGGACGCGGCGTACGCGGCCATGGGGTCCGGCGCTAGTCCCTGCTCTTCGCGCAAACCGACCAGTAACGGGCGTACGTCGGTGTTGAACGCGTCCATGAGCGCCCCGTTGGCGCCCAGGACGTCTCCACTCTGCTGCGCCGCACGTAATGCGTCGGTGTCGACCAACAGCGCCTTCGCCGTAGCCTCCTGGACGTTCATCACCGAGCGGATCTGCCCGGGAATCTTGGGTTCAATGTTGTGGCACTGATCGAGCATGAAGGCGATTCCGGCGGCCGGATCCAACCCGCCACCTCGGCGCACCTCGTACATGATGCGGAACAGCTGGAACGGGTCGGCGGATCCGACCATGAGGTCGTCGTCAGCGTAGAACCGCGAGTTGAAGTCGAAGCCGCCGAGTTTACCGGCCCGCAGCAGGATCGCGACGATGAACTCGATGTTCGTCCCCGGCGCATGGTGGCCGGTGTCGACGACGACCTGGGCCCTGTCGCCCAGGCTCAGGCAGTGCGCGTACGCCGTGCCCCAGTCGGGCACGTCCATGGTGTAGAAGGCGGGTTCGAACAGCTTGTACTCGAGCAGCATGCGCTGGTTCTCGCCGAGACGCTCGTACACCTCATACAGCGCTTCGGAGAGACGGTCCTGCCGGGCGACGATGTCGTCCTGCCCCGGGTAGTTCGTACCGTCGGAGAACCAGAGCTTCAGGTCGCGTGAGCCGGTGGCATCCATGGTGTCGAGGCACTCCAGCAGATGGTCGGTCGCCTTGCGGCGCACCCGCCGATCGGGATGGGTGACGGAGCCCAGTTTGTAGTCGTCGTCCTGGAAGACATTGGAGTTGATGGCTCCGATGTGGACACCCAGATCCTCGGCATACGACGACAGCGCGGCGTAGTCGTCGACTCGATCCCACGGGATGTGCAGCGCAACGCTACGCGCGACGCCGGTATACGTGTGCACCTGAGCCGCGTCGGCGATCTTCTCGTACGGGTTACGCGGCACACCAGCCTGGGCGAACACCTTGAACCGGGTGCCGGAGTTCCCGAATGCCCACGACGGTAGCTCGATCGCCTGCGTCCACAGTACCGCCCGCGCGGCGTTGTTGTCAGTTGTCACGGTCGTGCCTCCGTCGTCATTGCCTGGCAGCGCGGTCTCTTCATATCAGTCCAGATGGAAGACCTCAGTGAGCGGCCGGATCCCTTCGTCCGGACGCTGATCGCCCAGCTCGACGAAGAAGGTCGCCATCTCGGCCTGCCACCGGGCGTTGACCTCAGTCGCCGCCATGGCCGCCTGCGCCGCGTCGAAGTCATCGCACTCCAGGTAGCCGATCAGTTGCCCGTCTTCGGCGAGGAACAGGGAGTAGTTGCGCCAACCGGCGGCGGTCAGCGCGGTCCGCATCTCTGGCCAGACCTCGGTATGACGGCGCCGATACTCGTCCAGCCGCAGCGAGTCGAGCTGCAGTCGAAAGCACACGCGCCGCATCATGCCGTCCTTCCGGGTGCTGACACGGCGCGGGTGTTCTACTCCCGCGTCGTGCCAGCGCCGTTGCCGTGATCTAGAAGTTGAAGTTGCTGACGTTGTTCTTGTCGAAGACCTGCGGCGGTCCGAGCACCACCGATGGTCCGGTGCTACCAGCTGCCGGAAGGACCGTGTACTCCTTGAGTTTGCCGGCTGTGAACTTGGCGCCCGGCTCGAGCTTGAAAGTGCCGGACGACAGGCCCGCGGCCGCGTATGCGGCGAGGTAGCCCAGGTCGTGCGGGTTCCACAGGGCGAACTCCTTGACGGTGCCGTCAAGGACGTACTGCTTCATCTGCGACGGAAGACCAAGGCCCGTCAAGGTAATCTTGCTCAACAGCTCCTTGTGGGTGTCCAGGTACTGAGCCGCGGTGGAGATTCCTACCGTCGTGGGCGAGATGATGCCCCGCAGGTTCGGATGCGCCGTGAGCAGGCCCTGCAACACCGTCAGGGACGTGGCCGGATCGTCGTTGCCGTAGACGGTGTCGACGAGCTTCATGTCCGGGTACTTCTTGAGCTGGTCCTTCATGTAGCCGATCCAGGCGTTCTGGTTGGTGGCGGTGGCGGCGGCCGAGAGGATCGCGATCTCGCCCGTGCTGTTGATCTCCTTGGCCAGCAGGTCAACTTGCGACCGGCCGATCGTCTCAGTATCGGCCTGGTTGATGAAGAGGTGGTTGGGGCACTGGACATCCGAGTCGAATGACACCACAACGATTCCGGCGGCCTGCGCCTGGGCCAGCGACGGGCACAGTGCTGTCGGGTCGTTGCCGGCGATGACGATCGCGTCCGCGTGCGCCTGGATGGCGGCCTGAATGGAAGGAATCTGAGCCGCCGCCGTGTCCTCGGTGCCGCTGCTCACCACGACCTTGCCGCCGAATTCGGCGGCTCCGTCCGAGCCGCCCTGGTCGGCGATCACCTCGTATGGGTTGTTCGTGTCCTTGGGGATGTAGTAGATCACCAGGTTCTGCTTGAGCCCGTCCGGCCTGGTGGCTCTGGCCGTGGGGGTTGACGAGCTGGAGCACCCCGGCACCAGCACGAGAATGCTCGCGGCGGCGGCCACGGCCGAAAAAAGGCCGCGCTTAGGTAGGGACATGAGGGGTTCCTTTCGTATGTCGAAGCAACTCCGGTGGATGCGCTCGCCGTACTCCCCCTCAGCGAGCCGTGATTGAGGTCGGCGGTGCCGTTGGTTCCGCGGTCAGCCCTGCTGGGTGTGGGGCGGCCGCGCTTGGTGGTGCGTCGGATCGCCCGCGCACGGCACGTCGGAGCCGGCGCAGCGCGTCTGGTGCATTGGGGACCACTACGCTGACCAGTAGGAGAGCCCCGGTGATAATGTTCTGAACCTGAGCCGAGACATTGACGAGCGTCAGGGCATCTCGAAGGCAGGCCAGGATCGCCACCCCGAGGACGACGCCGAGGATGCTGCCACGACCACCGAAGATCGAGATACCACCGAGAAGCACGACCGCGACAACGCTCAGCTCGAGTCCGGTTCCCGCGTCAAAGCGCGACGTGTTGAAGCGGAACGTCCACAGAATGCCGGCGAACGCGCAGATCGCACCGGAGGTTACGAAGAGCCAGAACTTGATTCGCTTGACTCGGACGCCCGAGAAACGAGCGGCTTCGCTCTGTAGGCCGATGGCGAAGATGGATCGCCCGACTGTCGTCGCGTGCAGGACGATCCCGAACACAACAGCCAGGACAAGGAAGATCGCCGCCGAGTAGGCGACGTTGGTGCCCGGCACAGGGAAGATACCGATATTGGTCAGGGATATCGGGAAACCGGTCACGGATGCGCTGCCGAGGATGATCTCCGCGATGCCACGGAACAGGGTAAGTGTACCGATGGTCACGGCGATGGACGGCAGTCCAAGGCCGGTCACGAGAATGCCGTTGAGCGCACCTCCCGCCGCACCGACGATCAGCACAAGCGCCATCGCGGGCCAGATCGACCAATGGTGCTCGTAGAGATAGCCCAGTAAAGTGGAGGAGAGGCCAAGCATCGAAGCCACCGACAGGTCGATCTCGCCCGTGATGACGATGAGAGCCAGCGGCAGCGCCATGATGGCGACCTCGCCGACATTGAGGCCGATGAAGAACACATCCGAGCTCGACAGGAAGTATGGCGAGGCGCTGAGCCCGTAGACGATCGTCAGCGCCAACAGACCGATGAGCGCGGCTTCCCAGCGCAGCAAGGACCGCGCCCGGATCAATATGGATCCCGGCCGGGTGTGCGGTTGCGGCGGCGCACCCACGCGGGTTCGATCGATGTCAGATGTCACGGTGTGCACCCCTTCCGGTCAGCAGGGCGCGGCTCATCCGCAGCGAAACGAAGCGGTCGAACGCGATCGCGGCCAGCAGCAGCGCACCGGCCACGGCCAACTGCCAGAACGCCGAAACCTGCGTCGCGACCAGAGCCTGCGTGATCGTATTGAGCAGTAACGCACCCAACGCCGCGCCAAGCACGGTGCCGCTGCCCCCGAATATCGCCACACCGCCCACCACCACGGCTGCGACAACCCTGAGCTCGTATCCCGTCCCCACGATCGAGTTCACCGTCGCGTACTGAGCCAGATACAATGTTCCGCCGAGACCGGCGAGAGCGCCACTGACAACGAAGGCGGTGAACACCCGCTTGCCCGTCGGCACTCCCGCCAACTCCGCCGCCTGCGGGTTCGAGCCGACCGCGTAGAGGTCCCGGAAGCTGCGGAACGACCGCATCATGTACGCCACGGCACCGATGATCGCGATGACCACGATGAACAACCATGGGACGTTGAAGATATCGGCGTGACCGATTATCTGGAAGCTGGCTGGGACGCTGAACGGATCGATCTGCTTGCCGCCCGCGATAAGAGCGTCGACGCCTCGGATGACGTAGAGCGCCGCCAGCGTCACGACCAGGCTCGGCACCCGGAGCACCGTCGTGACGAGACCATTCACGACACCACACGCGGTTCCCACGCCGATGCCCACCACGTACGGCACGACCATCGGTACGCCGGGGTTGTGGACGAAGATAAGACCCACGATGTAGGCCGACAGGCCCAGCACGGAGCCGACCGACAGGTCGACGTTCCGTGTGACGATGACCAGCGTCTCGCCCGCTCCGAGCAGTGCGATGATCGACGCGCCAGCGAGAAGCTGCTGGATGCTGTCTCCACTGGCGAAGTTCGGATTCTTCGCTGTGGCGATGACGAAAACGAGCGCCACGACCGCCAGGATGCCCAGTTCGCGTGCCCGCGATGCCCGCTCGAGAAGCCGGCGCTGCCTTGTCCCGGCCAGGGTAAGCCCGGTCATGTCGGCTCGCCTCCGCGCTCGCTCCGCACCTTCCACCCCATGGAGACGCTCCGCTTCGCTCCACGTCTCCGCGGGGACCCCGGAATAGGCCTGACGGCCCTGCGATGCTCACTCGCTGTCGGCTCGGTCATGCGGCCACCGCCGCCGCTTGACCCGTCGCCGCCCGCATGATGGAATCCTCGTCCGCTTGCCCCCGCGTCAGTTCCGCGACGATGCGGCCCTCGCGGAGCACCAGGATCCGGTCCGCCATGCCCAGTACCTCGGGCAGCTCGGAGGAGATCATCAGGATGCCGACGCCGTGGCCGACGAGCTCATCGAGGAGCCGGTGCACCTCTGCCTTCGTCCCTACATCGATGCCCCGGGTCGGCTCATCGATGATCAGCACGGTGGGGCGCAGCGATAACCACTTCGCGAGCACGAGCTTCTGCTGGTTGCCGCCGGACAGCGTCCACGCGGGATCGCTCAGCCGGTTGTACTTGAGCCGAAGTCGGCCGGCCCAGTCGCCCGCGAGCGCGCGTTCGGCCGCGCGCCGGATGACGCCGAATCGACGCAGACGGCCGAGCGAGGCGAGCGACGCATTGTGGTCGATGGCCAGGTCCATCACGAGACCCTGTTGGCGACGGTCCTCCGGGACGAAGCCGATGCCGGCGCTGATGGCCGCCTGCGGAGTACCCGCCGCGAGCGGACGGCCGCGCACGAGCACCGTGCCGGCGTCGCGCCGGTCGATGCCGAAGATGGCTCGCGCGACCTCGGTCCGTCCCGCCCCGACCAGCCCGGCCAGCGCGACGATCTCGCCGGCACGGACGCTGAGCGAGACGTCGTCGAAGACGCCGTGACGGGCGAGGCCGTTGACCTCGACGACGACCTCTCCGGGAGTGGTCGGCGTCTTGGGGAACATCGCGCTCAGGTCCCGGCCGACCATCGATCGGATGATGTCGTCGACCGTGACGTCGCCGATCGGATCGGTCCGCACGAACCGGCCGTCGCGCATGATGGTCACCTGCTGACAGATCTCGTACACCTCCTCGAGGCGGTGTGAGATGAACAGCACCGCCGCGCCGTGCTCGCGCAATGTCCGCACGACCTCGAAGAGGCGGGACACTTCGACGGCAGTCAGCGCGGCCGTCGGCTCGTCCATGACGAAGATCCGAGCGTTGAACGAGATGGCCTTGGCGATCTCGACGATCTGCTGGTCCGCGACCGACAGGCCGCGAGCCGGCCGGCGCGGGTCGATGGCGACACCGAGACGGGCAAAGGCCCGCGCCGCCTGCTGATACATGCGGGTACGGTCGATTCGGCGCCCGCTTCGTAACGGGTGGCGACCGATCACGATGTTCTCGGCGACGGACAGGTCGGGGAAGAGTGTCGCCTCTTGGTAGATGATGGAGACTCCGGCCGCCTGCGCCGCGGCCGGTCCGGAGAACGTGACCGGCGCTCCGTCGAGTAAGAGCACACCCGACTCCGGCTGGTGCACACCCGCGAGAATCTTCACCAGGGTGGACTTTCCCGCCCCGTTCTCGCCGACCAGCGCATGCACCTGCCCGGCGTGCAGCTCGATGGTGCCGTCCAGCAGCGCGTTGACAGCGCCGAACGACTTCGTCGCGTGCTGCAGAGACAGGACAGGTGGCGCCACTGTCGTCATGGCGTCCCCAACCGGCTCGCCGCACGATGGTCGACGACGATGGTCTCCATATCGAGCAGGTCCGCGATCGCCCGAATCTGAGCGGCCTGGTGTCCGATGCCCAGCGCCCAGTGGTGGCCGACGCCGGACATACTCCACGTGTCGGTCCATTCGCCAGGATGGCACCCGAAGTCAACCCGGGACGTCGTGTTGCCGATGGCAAGATGTGGGCCGTCCACCACGTCGCCCTCGGAGACGATGAAGCGATACCGGCCGTCGCGCTCCTGGCCGATGCCGAGCAGGGTGACCGGACCATGTCGGACGTCGAATTCGACGGAAACTCCCCAGCCTCGCTTGCCGTGGAACACCCCGAGGCCGCGAAGGACCGGCCGGCCCTGACTGATGGCGAGGTGCGCGGGGCCGTCGTGCCCCATCTCAACGACGTTGGCGTCGAAGTCGAGCGCCTGCAGTTCGGTGAACGAGCCGCCGGCGCCGAGCCGGTCCAGGATCAGCATGGCGATCGATGTGCGTAACTCATATTCCCCGGCGAGCGGGACACCGCAGGCGGTCAGCAGTGAGGCACCGAGGATCATGCCAGCGGCCACCCGCTCGTGGATGTCGCCATCGAGGCCGCGGTGGTAATACGCCATGCTGTCCAGGGCAAAGTCCTCGATCAGCCGGTCCAGGCCGACCGAGACCTGTGCCGCCCAGCGAAGGTCTGCTTCGACGACCGACGTGTCGAGCTGGAAGACGTCGCCGGCGAGCGCGACCCGCCGGTCGATATCAGCGTCCCTGACCGTCTCTACCCGCACCCGCAGGTCGTCGATCTCGAGCACCTCGATGTGCCCGCCCAGCTGGGCTGGCACCGATGTGAGGTCAGTGGCGACATCCAGCATCCCCGGGTACAGGTGGCCGAGCAGTCCGTGCCGGCCGTGGCGGAGGGCACCACGCACTCCCGCGGCGGCCACCCAGTGCGCGACCTTCTGCCAAGCGAGCTCCTCCTCCAGGTACCCGGACACAGAGCGGGTCTTGATGCCGCACCGACGAAGCGCGTTGGCCATCTCAGGCAACGGGCAGGCGCCACAGTAGGCCAACCACTGACCGGTGTCGAAGGTCGCGTGGTCCATCACCTCCGTCGGCTGGAGATTGAGCAGCAGCACGGGAGCACCGCTGCGCTGGGCGATCGGTACCAGCATGGTCGCCGTCATGTATGTCGTGAGGAACGCGATGATGAGGTCGCACCCAGCCGCGCGGAGCGTCTCCGCGGCGACCGCGCTGTCCTGTGCATCGGAGACGAATCCCGCGTCGATGACTTCGCAATCAAGGCCACGCATCCTCGCACTCACGCGTTCCGCCGAACGGCGGAGGCTGGGAAGCAGATCAGGGAACTGTGGCCAGTACGCCCCGAGGCCGCCCGCTACCAGTCCGACCCTCGTGGGGCGGCCCGGGATGCGCGGCAGGTTGGGCGCCGGCATCGCATCGTCCGCGATCGAGGCCGGCGCCGATCCCGCCGGCATACTCGTCGTCATGGAGCCTCCTGCGGCCGGGCGCGCTCGGTCGGTCCGAACTGCGGTCGGCCGCCCCGAGTGACCACCAAAATTCGAACGTTTCAAAGACTCTAGAGACTCGTGAGCCTCTCGTCAACGCCACGATACGAAGCTGTTACACACCCAGTAATTGGCCAGCCTTCGACGGAGTGGATGAGGCGGTCGTCAGGCCGATGGCTTAGCATGATGACGCATCGCAAGCGTCGGAGTTTACGCGTTTCAGTGCGGCGGGAGCAAACGTTGACTGGACCGGCCGGTATCAAGGAGGTCGCCGAGCGGGCGAACGTGTCGGTCGGCACCGTCTCGAATGTCCTCAACCGCCCGCATCTCGTTCGTTCCGCGACCCGGGCCCGGGTGGTCGCGGCGATGCAGGAACTCGGCTTCGTTCGCAACGAGTCGGCCCGCCAGCTCCGCGCCGGCAGCAGTCGAATCGTCGCGTACGTATTCCTCGACGCGGCCAACCCCTTCTTCACCGAGGTGGCCCGCGGTGCCGAGGAAGCAAGCCGGGACAGCGGCCTCGCACTTGTCATGTGCAACAGCAACGGCGAGGCGTCACGCGAGACCGAATACTTGGACCTGTTGCTGCAACAGCGGGTACATGGGGTGCTGATCACCGCGGTCGACTACGAGGGTGCATTGATCCGTAGCCTTCCCGCGCGCGGCGTCCCGGTCGTGCTCGTCGATCGCCGTGCCTCCGACGCCAAAGACTGGTGCAGCGTGGGCGTCGACGACATACGTGGCGGCGAGCTGGCCGTGTCACACCTGCGTGAACAAGGTCACGACCGGATCGCCTTCGTCGGCGGACCGATGTCGATCCCGCAGGTCGCCGACCGCCACGAGGGCTCCATGAAGGCCTTGGCCGCCTATGGCGACTCACCTGAGAACCTCGCCGTGCTCGGCACCGATTCCTTGACGATCGCCGCCGGACGGGAGGCGGGCCAGCGCCTGGCTGGCCTGCCCGCGCGCCGACGCCCGACAGCCGTGTTCTGCGCCAACGATCTGCTCGCCTTGGGCCTGCTTCAGCAACTCCTGCACCTCGGTGTCGCCGTACCCGACGACGTGGCCATCATCGGCTACGACGACATCGACTTCGCGGCCGCCGCCGCGGTCCCGCTGACCTCGGTCCGCCAGCCGTCACGGTTACTCGGGCGGACCGCGATCGAGCTTCTGCGGTACGAGAGCCTCCCGGGCCACAAACACCGGCAGGTGCAGTTCGTTCCCGAGCTGGTCGTCCGAGAGTCGACCCGCCCACGTACGCCGAGCGTCGCCATCGCCAAGCAGACCCGAGCCCACAAACGAGCAAGAACTGGCTGACGCCTACGTCGCCTGGGCCGGACTGGGCTGTGGAAGGACGCGGGCGAGGCGAGCGGGCGTGGCAGCCACCAGGTCGCGCGGCCCCGCAATTCCATGAGGGACGGAACTGTAGATCAGCATTCGGTCGGTGCACTCGGCTCGGACACTGCGGACGATGCGTTCCGCGGAGGCAGCTGACGACGCAGAACCGCGACCTCCTGGCGCAGCACCAACAGTTCGACGAGCGTCGCGGACTCGGCCCCGCGACCTGAGGCAACCAGCCGAACACCCGGACCGTGGCCTGGTACAGCGGACGAACAACCATGAACACGATCCCGAACGACAGTCACGAAACGCCAGCGCACCGCCGTGCGCGGCTCTGGCACGGCACACCCCCGATAGGATCTAGCCGCAAGCCGCTTCCCCGGACCGTCAGCCCGGACTTTGAGCTCGGATACGATGACCCCTGCGCCCGAGATCTCGGCCAGCGAGGCTGATCCGGTGGGCGCTGCCGGGTGTCGCGCTTTGTGGAGCGTCTGCTAGAACCGTGGGTTTGGCTGCTCGGCCGGACTAGAGTGGGTGTTGGCCATCGCGGCCTGCGTCCCTGGCCCGCTACCTGCTGGTGATACGCAATTCGTTACTGTTGTCGAAGGGCCCGCCGTGGCTGGGAAGTCGCCCCGCAAGTCCGCCGCCAAGAAGCCGGCCGGCAAGAGCCTGAAGGAAAAGCGATCAGCGAAGAAACTGAAGAACGCAAAGAGGTCGTTGCAGTCGTCGCAGTCGATCGTTTCCTTCACTCGGTAGCGACGTGGCAATCTGTTCCGGCTGTGAGCGGCCGGAACGGAGCGCGCACACGTCCAAATCAGGGGTTCGGGGCACCACGAGCGCCCCGAAGGGGTCGTAACGTCGGCACGGCGGGGTGCTCATCTACCGCTAACCGCGGCGCACCGGTGCGGCGTTCCCGGCGTTCCTCCGCACCAGCCGGAGATAGGGACCGGTAGTTGCAAGGCAACGGGTGCCGTCCAGAGGAATTTGGCCGGGCGGGGGCGTACCACAGTCCTCGGGGTACAGAGGGTATCCAACCGGTCGTATCTGTCTCATGTGGAACGTGTAAACCCCGGCGCGCAGGGCCCACGGTCGTGCCGACGGTTTGCCCCCGGATTTTGACGCTGCCGGCCCATGGCCCCGACCCAACTGTGACGTTGGTGCGCCCGCGCAGTATCAGAATCCTGGTGCGCCAGCCCAGCTTGACCTTGAGACGGCCTGCTGGACATGAGCAAACCAGTGAACCCGCACACCATTCCCACGACTTCAGGCGCAAACGCCGGCGGCTCGAGGCCGAACTGGTCAGCCTTGACCGCGAGTCACCTATCGACCGTGACCTGAACGCGGAACGCCGGTTCCTGTGGCAGGTGTTGACGGTCAACCGGGGGTGCCGTGCTGACAAGCACACCAGCCCGAACGACGCGCCGGTCGTCGCCGAATTGATCAAAAAAATGCGATGCGTGCACGACGAAGATGCCCGCGTCGACCGTCGAGCTGGCAACCGTCGGCGGCATCCCTGCGGTGGTGTGTGCGACGCCGCCGCATGCCGTCGACGCGCCCGAGGCTGCCGGGATCTGGGCGGTGTAGTCGTCGGAGGTGCGGCACGCCGGCATACGCGTCGCGTCTGGCTCGCAAACAGAAGCGCCACCCTGTGAGCTCGGGGCCGTTTCGTTGTGGATGGGCGATGCCGGGTCAGCCGTTCGCCGTGGGGTCGTCCAACGTACGGGCGGCGGCGCGAACAGCTTGGACGAAGTCGAGCACAGCCCCGGAGTCGATGGTCTCAGCCGCGACTCCGAGACTATGCAGCGCGTCGACTACTTCCTCGTAGAACCTCTCGAGACCGGCGAGCCGCGCCTCTTCGTCAGGGGTCACGTCTCCTCCTTCGGGGCAGCCTGTTCGATCAACCTACCGAGCGAGACAACGAGCAGATGTGCGGTGTCGATGTCCACGCTGATGTCGTTGATGATCAGGTCGCCTACGACGATCAGGTGGACCCGTACCAGGGTGCCGGAGACCGGTGCGGTCAGCGATGCCACCGACGAGGTCCTCCTCGACGTTGACGACGTCGCGATGGGCCACCACAGCCAGCAGCGCCCTGGCCAACCGGGTCGAGCACCCTCGCAACGTGATCATGCGGGACGACCTACTCATCAATCCACTCGATACCTGGATCGCCGGCCTGTTCCGGCCCGAGTACCGCGCCACCACCATCGCCGCCATGACATGCCCACCACGCCGGCGCAGCGATCGCCTGAGCACGACCAGGCCCGCGCGCTCATCGGCGAGTGCGAACACAAGCTCGACCAGTACCGGCGAGCCCTGGACGCCGGCGCCGACCCCACCGTGGTCAGCGGGTGGATCACCCAGACAGAAGCCGAACGCCTCCGACTCTAGCGGCGGCTCGCCGTCGAAAGATCATCACAAGCCGCGGCGGCGATCACGCCCGACGAGCTGGCCGCGCTCATCGACTCGATCGGTGACGTGGTAGCCGTGCTCGACGAAGGTGATGACACCGACAAGGCCGATCTCTACCGGCGACTGGGGCTCCACCTCACATTCAACCCGGAAGCCCGGATCGTAGATGCCGGGGCCTACCTGGAGTCCGAGCGTTGGGCTACTGATTGTGTCGAAGGGTGACACAATCGGTAGCCCAACCCTTCAACCACCCCAGAAC
>JBKPDY010000100.1:0-29926 GCA_046728155.1 Actinomycetota bacterium | reverse complement strand
GCCGCCGGCCCATACCGGGCGGCGGCGAGACGATCCCCCTCCACGCGACCTGTGTTCATACCAATCCCCGTTCTGCGAAGCCGCGACGCTCGCGCGCCCGGAACTGCATCCTAATGTACGCAAGATCGTCAATCTGAAGGGATCAGTACGGAGCGTAGGGACAATGTGACACGAACGTCGGATGACCGGAGCCCATACAGATGTTGAACGTCTAACGCGGCAGGGTCGGGCAGAGGTCACGGATCTACCCAGGTTCGGGCGTTCCATGCACCGGGGGCGGCAGCTTGTGGCAGCCGTAAACATCGTGCGGGAGAAACCGGACCATGTCGAGCAGCCGGCCCAGCTAACTTTTCGGCGCATGCCGTGCCCGCTTGTGGGGACCGCTCGTGCGCCTGAGGGGCGTCGAGGTCGACCTGCCGGCCCGAGTGGCTCGCATTCCTCGTCACCCGCGCCCGAAGGCCCGCCCAACGCGTTGGTAGGCGCCGGCTCTACACGCTGCGTTGGTACGACGTCCGGGCGAACGGCCTGGCTCGCCGGAGCGCCCTCTGCTTGCGCCACTCGCGCCAGGTCAGCCACGTCAGCAGCAGGTCGAAGACGGTCAGGGCGATGAGCCCGGTGCTGGGCGGACTCAAGGCGATCCGGTACAGCTGGTAGACGATGAAGACCACCAGCATGAGGATGAGCAGCGGATACGCCCACAGCTTGTTGCGTAGCAACGCCCCGACGAGGATGACTTTGACGATTCCGTGCGAGAGCAGGTATATCGCGGCGAAGGTCACCGCGCCGCCGGTGAGCCCATGGGCGTAGCGCAGCAAATGCGTGGCGATGTAGTCGTTGGGGTCCTGGGAGAGCTCGTGCTCTGTCATCCTGGCCACGATCCGGTTGATCGTGGCTGGCGACACGAGGAGGAGGATCACTCCACCGACTATCTCCGCAAGTCCGTCCAGTCCTTTGAGGATGATCCCGACCTCGAATGTGCTGTCGAGCAGGCTGCGCGGTCTGAACCAGCTCACCCTCGCACCTCCCGGATGCCCTGTGGCATGCCAACAGTACGGCCGCCGCGGTATCCTCGCAGCGCCATGACCTATGAGACAGATCCGCGTGTCGACACCTACATCGACGCGTTGCCCAGCTGGCAGCAGGCCATCTGTCGCCAGGTCCGCGACCTGGTGCATTCCGCGGATGCCGAGGTCGTCGAGACCATCAAGCGCACCCGCCAGCCGTACTTCGTGTTACAAGGCAACATCTGCGCACTCCTGGCGGCGAAGGACCACGTCAACGTCTTTCTTTACGACGGCGGCATCGTCCCGGATCCTGAAGGCATCATCACCGGTGGTCACGACAACAAGACCGGGCGCATGATCTCCATCCGACAGGGCGAAAGGATCAACCGGCGAGCGCTTCTCACGATGTTCAAGCGGATCATCGCCAACAACCGCGCCGGCGGTTGGCGCAAGCTGAAGGCGGGCTCGGCGTAGGTCAGCTGACGACCTTACGGATCCGTGTGCCATCTTCCTTCGTCTCGGAACCACCCTGGCTAGATCGGCGAACGTGGATCAATAACGACGCGCGGAGCCCTGTCGCTGTCTCGCGAACGGTGCTGTACCGAGCGCCGTGGTGATATCGGCCGCCGGACCGCGGCGAAAGGCGGCCGGGTTGATGTCCCCGGGAGTACGCCGGACCGGGTGCGCCTGCTCGAAGGCGTACGCGAGCGCCAAGAGTCGGGCGTCGGTCCACGGTCGCGAGATCAGCATGATGCCGACCGGCCGACGGCTGTCGCTCGCGTATCCGGCCGGGAGCACGACGCACGGCCAGCCGGCGCGCGCGGCCCAGCCACATCCGGCCGCTCGGGGGAAGACCAGGCACTCGAGGTCCTCGCCAAGCGCCGCCAGCAAGCCGTTCGTGGTCGTACGCAGGTCGCGCTCGCGGGCATCCCGGTAGGCGTCGTTGTCGCGCTCGTGGTCAATCGCGACGGCGGCATCGACATGCGCCTGGCCGAACTTGAGCGCCGCGTTGGCGTGCGCCCGGTTCCACGCTTGGAGTTCACCGAGCGAGCGCAGCGGCGCGCGATCACCCATCGCGGCGAGATACCGGTCGACGCCGGGTCCGAACTCGTAGTGCAGCACGCTCTTCTCGTCGTCGTCACCGATATGCGGCATCCTGACATCGACCAGGTCGGCGCCCGCCGTGGCCAAGGCGGCCAGTGCCTGTTCGTGGCAGGCGATCTGATGCTCGGTCGGCTTCTCGTCCTCCGGAAACTCGCCGCGCACGACGCCGAGACGAACACCGGCGAGCGCGTCCGGGTCGAGCGCGAGCGCGCGCAGGTGCTCGGCCGTCTCCGCCGCGCTGGCAGTCGCGGGATCGCTCGGATCCGGGCCGGCGATGACGGCCAGCAGGGCGGCGGCATCGGCGACCGTTCTGGTCATCGGCCCGGCGGTGTCCTGGCTGGGCGCGATCGGCAGGATGCCGGTGCGGCTGACCAGGCCGAGCGTCGGCTTCATCCCGACCAGACTCTGGTGATCGGCCGGGCTCGTGATCGAGCCGTCGGTCTCGGTACCGATCGTCAGGGGCGCCAGGCCGAGCGCAGCGGCAACGCCCGACCCGCTGCTCGACCCGCTGGGAGTGATCGATGTGTCGTACGGGTTGAGCACCTGTCCACCCAGCGACGAATAGCCGGACGGCATGTCCTCGGTGAGGAAGTTGGCCAGCTCGGAGAGGTTGGTCTTGCCGAGGATCACCGCACCGGCCGTGCGTAACCGGGCGACGATTGGGGCGTCGATCGCGGGCACGCTGTTCTCCAACGCGAGTGCGCCGCCGGTCGTCGGGAGGCCGGCGGCATCGATGTTGTCCTTGAGCAGGACCGGTATCCCCTCGATCGGGCTGCGTGCGCCGGACTCGCGCCGCACCCGGTCGCTCGTGTCGGCCTGGAAGAGCGCGTCCGGTGCGATACAGCGGATTGCGCCGAAGGCGGGGTCGAGCGCCGCGATCCGGGCCAGATGTGCCTCGACAATGGCGCGACTGGTGACCGTACCGTCATCGATGGCCGCCCGAAGCTCGGCGACGGTGACGCGATCTAGGTCGGACAAGGTCATGGCCGGACGGTACCAGCGACGCGGCCCCCTGCCGGCGAATCGGTGAAGTTCGAGCGCCAGTCGACATCGCGCTCATGGCACCGTGGCTAAGGTAACGCCTTCAGGTCGTAGCTCCAGTCGTTGCAACGCATCGGGTTGCCCGGCGGATACTCGAAGTCGTATGTGCCGAGGAGGGTGAAACCGGCGCCGGCGCAGACGGCGTTCGACGCGGACGCACGTCATATCGACCATCACCGTGGATCGTTGGATGATGTCACCCGGAAAGGGGGTGGATCTTTCCGCAACCCTAGCCGTCGCCATCGGGATAGTGGAACACCGCGTCGAGGGGCACCTTGAACACCCTGGCGATCTGAAAGGCCATCTCCAGGGATGGGGAGTAGCGGCCCTGCTCAATGGCGATGATGGTCTGGCGGGTCACGCCGATGCGCTCGGCCAGCTGTGCCTGCGTCATCTCTTCGTGGGCGAACCGCAGCGCACGTATCGAGTTCGTAATCCTGGTGGGCTTACTCATCGGCGACGGCTACAGTCCCCGGCGGTAAGCCACGAGCTTCACCGCGGATCCGACCACCGCCCACAGGACGAATCCGAGGTAGATGACGTTGGCGATCCAGAAGTAGTCCCACCTGGCCATCGCCATCAACAGGGCCGCCGCGGCGCCGGCGATGACGAACCATCGGCTGACGTACTCGCCGAACCGGGTAATGTCCCGGTCGCGCACGTCGCTGCGGCGGCTGTCGCTGGGTTTCGCCGTCTCGATCGCGGTACGGCCAACGATTGACGCGACGATCGAGGCGAGGGTCGTCCACAGCAGCGCCGGGATGTACGACACATCGGCGACGGGTGTGTGTGACGCCCGCCCCAGCACGATCGCGAGATATACCGCGTAGGCTCCCGCACAGGCGACCAGGTAGGTCCACGTGCGTTTCTCTTCGTACGACATCGCCGGCTCCCATGTAAAGAACGCTTAACATGAGTCAAGGTAAAGCAGACCAGACACGATGTCAAGCTGTCTTTACTCGGGTGAACCCGTCGCTCAGCTGAGCCGGTCGATGCGGGCGACTTCCTCCGCGGTCAACGTGAAACCGAACACGTCGTGGTTCAGCCGGATCCGTGCGGGTGTGGCCGACTTGGGGATCACCGCGATCCCGTGTTCGATGTGCCAGCGCAACACCACCTGCGCCGGCGTCACACCGTGGACTTCGGCGATCTCACGTAGCACCACGGAGCTCAGATCACTGCGCTTGAACGGGCTGTAGCCCTCCACGACGATGCCTCGCCGGCGATGCGCTTCAAGAACGCTGGCCGAGTAGTCCCACGGACTCCACGGGATCTGGTTGACTGCCGGCGCCTCGCCCGAGTCGTCGATCAGCTCATCGATGAGGTCGGCGTCATAGTTGCTGACCCCGATCGCGCGGATCAGCCCGGCGTCGCGCAGCTCACGAAAGGCCCGCCAGACCTTCGGCGACGAGTTTCCCCGTGGCGGCCAGTGGATCAGCCAAAGATCGACCATATCCAGGCCGAGGTCGCGCAGGCTCGCGGCGAGCGTCTCCCGTTCCCGTCCCGCGCGGTTCGGCGGCAGCTTGGTGGTGACGACCACTTCCTCGCGGGCTACCCCGCTGTCGCGGACGGCCCGGCCAACCGCCGCCTCGTTGCCGTACATGGTCGCGGTGTCGACAAGGCGATAGCCGACATCTATCGCGTCTCGTACCGCCTCGTACGCCCGGCGCCCGCTGAGCTGCCAGGTGCCGAATCCGAGCAGTGGCATCGCTATGCCGGATCCAGCCAGCGTCACCGTTCTTCCTTCCGTCACACCACCATCCTCGCAGCCCGTTGCAGCCGCTCTCATCCACATGCCGACGCCGCTATTTGATAATGGGTTCGGTTTTCGTTTAGGCTTTGTACGACCGCATCGGAGGTTGCCGTGATCGACGTACTCCGTCCGGCCCGGTTGCGACGCACCGCCGCGCTGGTGTCCGGCGCCGTAGTCGTTGCGCTGGCCGGTTGTGCCACTACCGCACCGACTGGATCCGCCGATCCGACCGTCATCAATGTGGTGGCGGCGGAGAACTTCTGGGGCAGCCTCGCCGCACAGCTGGGCGGTTCGCACGTCAAGGTGGTCAGCATCATCAACAGCCCGGACGCCGACCCGCACGACTACGAGGCGACCGCCGCGGACGGGCGCGCGATCGCCGCCGCCCAAATGGCGATCATCAACGGCGTCGGCTACGACCCGTGGGCGACCCGGCTGGTCGCGGCGAACCCCTCTGCCAGCCGGACGGTGCTGACCGTAGGAGACGTGGTCGGCGCGGCCGCGGGTGACAACCCTCATCGCTGGTACAACCCCGCCAACGTACGGACCGTGATCGACCAGATCACGAGTGATTACAAGAAGATCGACCCGGCTGGTGCGACGTTCTTCGACCGTCAACACGACACCGTCCTGAACACGAACCTCAAGGCGTACTTCGACACCATCGACGCCATCAGGACCAGCTACGCGGGTACCCCGGTCGGCGCCTCGGAGTCGATCTTCGCGATGATGACCCCGGCGCTGGGTCTGAACCTGGTGACCCCGCCGAGTTTCCTGACCGCGATCAGCGAGGGGACGGACCCATCCGCGGCAGACAAAAGCACCATCGATGCCCAGATCAGCAACAAACTGATCAAGGTCTACGTGTACAACAGCCAGAATGCCACCCCGGACGTGCAGGCCCAGGTCGACGCGGCCCGAGCGAAGGGCATTCCGGTGACTACGATCACGGAGACGTTGACTCCGGCCGGGGCGTCGTTCCAGGGCTGGCAGGTGACCCAGCTGACCGCGCTCAAGCAGGCGTTGGGCCAGGCCACGGGGAGGTAGCACCGATGGTGGCACGTACCGAGGCGAGCGTGACCAAACCCGACGCGGGTCCGACCGCCGGCGCCGTCGTCGACATTCACGCAGCAACGGCCGTTCTCGGCGGACGCACCATCTGGTCGGGGGTCAACGCCACTATCGCGGCGGGTGAGTTCGTCGCCATCCTCGGCCCAAACGGCGTCGGAAAGTCGACGCTGCTCAATGCGATTCTCGGCCTCGTTCCGCTGGCCCAGGGCGAGATGCGGTTATTGGGACGCCCGCCAGGGAAGGCCAACCGTGAGGTCGGGTATCTGCCGCAGCGGCGCAGCTTCGACCCGTCGGTTCACGTACGTGGACTCGACGTGGTCCGGCTCGGCCTCGACGGCGATCGCTGGGGGCTACCGCTCCCAGGTGCCCGTTCCCGGGCCTCGGCGGCCCGCGTCCGGGACGTGGTGGCGCTGGTCGGCGCGACCGCCTACGCGGACCGGCCCATCGGTCGGCTCTCCGGTGGCGAGCAGCAGCGGCTGCTCATCGCCCAGGCCCTGGCCCGCCGACCGCGGGTTCTGCTGCTCGACGAGCCGCTGGACAGCCTCGACCTGCCCAATCAGGCCAGCGTGGCCGCGTTACTCAGCCGCATATGCCGTGACCAGAACGTGGCGGTGATGATCGTCGCGCACGATGTCAATCCTCTCCTCCCGTACCTGGACCGGGTTATCTACCTCGGCCAAGGCGGCGCAGTCTCCGGGCGACCGTCGCGGGTCATCACCAGCACGACCCTGTCCGAGCTCTACGGCACACCGATCGAGGTTCTGTCCACATCGGACGGGCGGCTTGTCGTGGTCGGACAGCCCGAGGCGCCGGCCCATCACCACGACCGTCACGGGGACGCGTGATGGGGACGTTCTCGTGGAACATCATCGCCGACATCCAGGAGATGTGGTCGGTCCCGTTCATGCTCAACGCGTTCCGGGCGGGCACGATCGTCGCCGTCCTTGCGGCGGTGATGGGCTGGTTCATGGTGCTGCGGCGACAGAGCTTCGCCGGCCACACCCTGGCCCTGGTCGGCTTCCCGGGAGCGGCCGCCGCGGTGTGGTTGGGCCTGAGCACCAGTGTCGGGTACTTCGCGTTCTGCGTGGCCGCGGCGCTGGTCATCGCCGCGCGACCCGCGCGCGCCGGTCGCAGCGGAGAGTCGGCGCTCATCGGGACGTTGCAGGCGTTCGCGCTGGCCTCCGGCATGCTTTTCGTCTCGCTGTACGGCGGATTCCTCAATGCCACCACGGCACTGCTCTTCGGTAGCTTTCTTGGCATCACAGCCGGTCAGGTCGGTGTGCTCGCCATCGTCGCTCTGACTGCATTGGTGGTGCTGGCGCTCATCGGTCGGCCGCTTCTCTTCGCGTCGATCGACGCCGACGTGGCCCGGGCCCACGGCACACCGGTCCGGCTGCTCGGTGTCGCGTTCCTGGTGCTGCTCGGGTCGACCGCGGCCGAGGTCAGTCAGATCACCGGCGCCCTGCTCGTATTCGCGTTGTTGGTGCTGCCGCCCGCGACCGCCCAGCTGCTCTCGCCCCGCCCAGCGGTGAGCCTGACGTTGTCGGTGCTGCTCGGCCTGGTCACAGTGTGGTTCGCGCTCTTCGTCTCGTACTACTCGCCGTATCCAGTCGGTTACTGGCTCAGCAGTACGGCATTCGGGCTGTACGTCATGGCCGCGGCCATCGTGCGTCTTCGCGACCGGCTCGGCCCAACGCAGGCGGCAGCCGCATGATCGTCGCCGTTCTTCCCATGTTGGAGCATCCGTTCGCGCAGCATGCCCTGCTCGCCGGCACTGCGGTCGCGCTCGCCGCCGGCATCGTCGGTTACTTCCTCGTTCTGCGCGCGCAGGTGTTCACCGCCGACGCGCTCTCGCATGTGGCGTTCACTGGCGCGCTGGCGTCGCTCGCGGTCGGCCTCGACGCGCGCATCGGTCTGTTCGCCATCACCGTGCTGATCGCGCTGGCGATGGGAGGACTGAGCCCCCGAGCCCGTCCAGACGATGTCGTCATCGGTGGCCTGTTCGCGTGGATTCTCGGTGTGGGCGTGTTCTTCCTGTCCATCTTCACGACCACACGCAGTGGCGCCGGCAATGGCGCCGCCAGCGTCGCCGTCCTCTTTGGATCGATCTTCGGTCTCTCCGCGAGCCGGGCCGTGACCACGGCTGTCATCGCCGCCTCGGTGTGCGCCATGATGATCCTTGTTGCCCGTCCGTTGCTCTTCTCCAGCATCGATCCCGATGTGGCGAAGGCCCGGGGAGTGCCGGTACGCCTGCTGGGTTTCGCCTTTCTCGCGACGGTCGGCATCACCGCGGCCGAGGCCAGCCAGGTTGTCGGCGCGCTGCTCATCCTGGGGCTCCTCGCCGCGCCGGGCGGCGCGGCTATCACCCTCACGGCCCGGCCGCTGCTCGGCATCGTGGTTTCGGCCGGCATCGCAGTCGCGAGCATGTGGATCGGCCTCGCCACGAGTTTCGCGGTACCCGCCCTCCCGCCCAGCTTCGCCATCCTCGCCACCGTCACCTTCGCCTATGCCGGCGCCGTCGCCCTACGCCGTGTCGAGGCCGGGCGTTCAGGTGAGCTGGCGCAGATCCAGCAGATGCCAGACGGTGGCGTCACCGGCACTGCCTGACCACCACAGGAACCCGTCGCGACTGCCCACGGTGCCCGAGGCGGCATTGTCGAGCTCCCCGGTGTCCCGGGCGATCAGTCGGGCCGGACCACCGGCGACGCCGGGTGGCGGGAGCGGGTCACGTCTCGTACTGCGATGACGGTGTGGGGATGCTGCGCACGGCCGTGACCTCGATGTAGGGAATGGTCTGGCCGTTCACGGGGTCCTGGTCGGTTCGTCGGGTGTAGCCGCCGTCCACTTCGATCCACGCGTCGGGCTTCAAGTTCGCAGGCACGTTTCCGGCAAGGCCGACCTTGACCGGACGCGCGTCCGCGGCGCAACAGGTAATCACCATGCGGGCCAGGTAGGGCGTGCCGCCGGCCCCGGCGATGATGAACCCGGATAACGTGATCCGCCGACCGGTCAGCGATTTGCCATGATCGAACACGGCCCGGGAGGCGTAGTCCAGTACCGAGATACGTACCGGAACTCCGTCAGGTAGGGGCGGAAAGTCCGAGTCGGCGGGCGCGGTCAGTGCGGTACCCGAGCGGCTGGCCTGAAACGAGCCGAGCGCCGGGGGTGCGAGCACAAGGATCGCCAATGCGGGGACCAGAAGAAGCCAGCCAACCCGCGGCTCGGAATGCGTGTGTACGGCGTCGTCGTCGTGGGCGGCATGAGCGCCCAATTGGCGGCGCGGGCGGAGCAGTTGCCATATCGTCGCGGCCGCCACGACTACCAGTACGGCACCGCCGGCGAGGACCAGGGGCAGGTTGCCCGGCTTGACGTAGCGCTGGTACGTACCGGTGATGCCGATCTTCAGCAGGGTGCCGCCGACGAGGACCAGCAGTGCCGCCTGGGCGTCCCTCCTCATAGGAGCACCGAGCCGACGGCGGCCGCCACGAGAATCGCCATCACGAACGTGGTCGGAGCAAACCGGATGGCAAACCTGGGTCCGAACGAGCCTACCTGCATCGCGAACAGTTTCAGGTCGACCATCGGCCCCACGGTCAGGAACGCCAACCGAGCGGTGAGCGAGAACTGGCTCAACGACGCGGCGACGAAGGCATCCGCCTCGGAGCAGATCGACAGCAGCACCGCGAGCACCGCCAGCGCGACCACGGACCACACCGGCTGCGCGGCGACCAGCTCCAACCACCGTGGTGGAACGGTGACGTTCAGCGTCGCCGCCGCGAACGCGCCCACGACGAGGAATCCGCCGGCCTGGACCACGTCATGCCGGCAGGAGGTCCAGAACGCGCCCCACCCGTGCTCGGTATGCGAGTCGAACTTCCGCATCGGGCGAAGCCATGACGGCCGCCCCAAGCGCAACCACAGCCATCCCATCAACACCGCGGTGCCCAGGCTGGCCGCGAACCTGCCGACCACCATCGACGGTCGGCCGGGAAATGCCACCGCGGTCGACACCAGGACGATCGGGTTGATCGCGGGCGACGAGAGCAGAAACGCGAACGCCGCCGCCGGAGTGACTCCGCGTAGCATCAGCGCCCCGGCCACGGGTACCGAACCGCACTCGCAGGCCGGCAGGACCGCGCCCGCCACGCCGGCCACCGGTACGGCCGCTACCGGGTTCCGCGGCAGCGCCCGTTCGAAGAACCGGCTCGGTACGAACGCCGTGATCGCTGCTGACAGGACCGTTCCCAGAATGAGGAACGGCAACGCCTGCACCATCACGGAGGCGAACACCGTCAGCAACGTCAGCGAGCGCGGTGAGGTCACCAGCCCGACCAACCATCCTCGGGCCAGCAGCACCGCGATCACGGCAGCGGCGAGAATCTCGGCCGAGCCGAACCGGCGCTGAGGTGTCGACCGGGGGGTGGCCACGTGGCGTGGACCCGTGTCCAGCGCGGTCACCCAACACCTCCTGCATTGGTCGGCGGCTGAGCCGCACCACCGTACAACGCCGGATGTCGCGTGAGCGAGCAGAGCATTCGGTCCCATCGCTATATGCGCATCAGAGCCGCAGCTTTCGCAGGTCCAGGATGTGCCACACGGTCACCTCGTTGTCGCCGGTCGACCACCACAGGTAGTTGCCGCGGCTACCCACGTTTCCGCTGGCCACGTCCGCGAGCAGCACATCGCGATCGTCGGTCAGGTCGTGCAGCCACAGCCGTACGTCGGTCGATCCGTTGGTCGACAGCGGCGATGCCACCACCTCGAACCGGTCGAGTAGTCCCACATCGGTGTTGAGCGGTGTCATCGACTGGTTCAACCGGCGGCCTGCGCTGCCGTCCGGATGTTGTAGATGGAAGGCGAGGTTCTTGCCGTTGTCGGTCAACGCGGTGACGCGGCACCAGGCGGGCGTGCAGTTGAGGATCTCGTTCGGCCGGGCGGAGACCTCTTGGACAATCCCGGTGTCACGATTGAGCAATCGGATCGGACCCGGTTGGCTCTCGGCCGACGTGGTCAGCCACGGCCATGTCGTCAGTGTGTACCGCTGGTCGAATCGGCGAACGGTCTCCGGTCCACCCGACAGGGCCACCGACCAGATCTCACCGCCATTGTTCGGCCCGCTTGCGGCCCAGTACAGGCGATTTCCGTGCAACTCGAGATCGAAGTCGGAGTCGAAGAACAGCACGGCGCTGCGGTCGTGCGCGATCCGGCGGGCCGGACCACCGGCGATCGCGGCTCGCCATACCGACGTCGAGCTGTGCCCGGTGAAGTCCAGGAGAGTCTCCAGCCAGTACAGCTGGCCGGAGACCAGGTACACCCCCACGACCGTTGGGATCAGCTGGCCTGCATAGGTACGGATGGCCCGTACCGCGGTACCGCGGCGCAGGACGAGCCGGGCCACGATCGCGCCGTTGCGGTCGGTGGTCACGGCGACGCCCACCGACGTCGTGGCGTCAACGATCAGGAGCGGTTGGTAGCCGGACCCGTCGGGTAGCGACGCCGGAAGTATCACCGTCTTCACCGACGGCCACGCCTGGCTGAGGCGTAGCGGTCCGGATGTGGATTGTGACGCGCTCTGCCTGGCCGACGGCAGCGCCAACGCGACTAGTACGGCCGAGACGGCCAGCGCCAGCGACCTGTACCCGCGCCATCGCTTCACGCATGTCAGGTTAACCGCGGTCTAGGATCCGAACGCGGCAAGGAAGCGGTCGCGGAAGGCATCCATCCGCCAGACCGGCGCGTGCGGGTCCGGCCGGAGGCCATCCTGCCAGCCCCATCCGGAGATCCGGTCCATGACCTTACGGTCCTTGGCCATGATCGTGATCGGTACATCGTGGGTGGCGCCCTCACCCGTGATGATGGGGGCGGGCTGATGATCGCCGAGGAAGACGAGCACGAGATTATCGTCGCCGTACCTTTCCACGTACGAGATGAGTGTGGTCAGCGAGTATCGGATCGTCTGCCCGTAGTCGGCATGCACCTGGGTAATGTTCTGACGGAATACGGCGTTCGTCGGGTCGGTCGGTCCGCTGGACTTGCCGTAGATGGAGCCGTCGCCGACGGTGTTCCAGTCCACCATCGCGGGAATCGGCTCCCAGGGAGCGTGGCTGGACAGCAGGTCGATCTCGGCAAAGACCGGCGGGTGGTCCGGCGTACCGAGCTCGGAGCGTTGGAAGGCCGACATCGTGTACTGGTCGGGGATCGAGGCGAACGTGAACGGCCGACCGCGGTACCCGATGTTGCGTGAGTCGTAGATCCGGTCGTAGCCGTAGAACGCGGCCTCCGGCCAGTTTTCGTTGTTGCCGGGCACGACTCCGACCGTGCGCCATCCCGCGCGCCCAAATGCGCTGGTCAGCGTCAACCTGTTGCGCTTGACGAGGTCTTTGTACAACTGCTGGTTGGGTATCCACAGACCGGACTGCAGCGTGGAGTGGGCCAGCCAACTGCCGCCACCGTTCGTCGAGGAGGTGAGGAACGCGCTGCGGGCGGAGTATCCCGCGGCGCGCAGCCGGCCGGTCCCGGCATCGAGCAGTGCATCGACCTGTGCCGCGATGTCCGAATCCTGGACCGCGACCCGGCCGTAGCTTTCGACGAAGGTCAGCAGGACGTTCTTGCCCGCCAGGGCGGTGAGCAGTCGGCTGTTCGGGGTATAGCGGAAGGGATCGTTCGCCGCCGCGGCGGCGAACGCACTCTGGTCCCGCAAATCGGCGCGGACCTGCTGCGCCTGGGCCCAGGCGAGCCGGGCTGCGCTGGTGGAGGCTACGGGCTCGTCGTGGACGATCTGTGCGCCGAACGCGGCGCAGATCATCCAGACGAGCCCGAGTGCGGCGACGGTTCGAGCTGTCGAGGTGCGATGGCTGGCCGCGAGGCGGGTAAGGCGGACGCTGGCCATCGTCGTGACGGCGAGCACGGCCAAGGCGAGCAGCGCGGCTGCGATCACGGCCCCGATGGAAATGGCGCGGCCGGACGATCGTTGGAGATAGTCCACGGCGGGCGGAAGGAAACTCCAGTCGGCCCACGGGTCGAACGGTCGGTCGAAGGCCGCGAAGAAGCCCATGTCGAAGACCTTGACGATCAGCAGTAGGCCGAGGAGTACTCCGAGCAGCACCGACACCGGGAGTCTCGCTGTCGCCGGCAGCAAGAGCAGGACGATGGCGGCGACGAGTCCCTCCGCCGGAATCCGCGCGAACGCACCGGGCGAGAGCCGATTGATCTGGTCCGGCCCGACCAATGCGAACCACACCAGCACAATGGCGAGGGCGGTTGTCCCCCATACGCCGATCGAGCGCCACCGTCGACCGGGGTCCTCGTCGGCGACGGCGTCCTCGATGTGGCCGGCGGAGCCGCCTTCGGTATCGTCGCTCGGGTCGACCCGCGACCGCGTATCGGTTCCCGCCGCGTCAGACGCCGTCGCGAGTCGAGTCGGCCGGCCGACGCGCGGGAAGAACCACAATCCAGGTACCCCCAACTCGCGGCTCGGCGGTTGCCGGCTTGTGATCGACGAGCGATCGCTACGAAGGAACCACGTAATCCTCCTACGCCCGGTTCAGTCACGCGCGGTGGCTCCCGGCCCCTCTCACACCCGTCGAGGCACCTTGCCGGTCTGGGTGAACAGGAAGCGCATGGCCTTGTGTCCAAGATCAGCGGTCGGGTCGAACATCAACGGACAGCCGCCGTCAATGACCGTGATTCCGAGTTGGCGACCGTATTCGGTGGCGGCGTCGGAGACGCTTCCGGTGCCGAACGAGCGGTGCATCCACACCTGGTTGATGCCCAGCTCCGCGCACTCCCGCATGGTGTCCACGGCCGTCTCCGGCCGGGTGCCGATGACGACTGCCTCAACTCCACCGGGGACCGATTTCAGGTCCGGGTAGCACGGGTCGCCTTCCACCTGGTCGGCGTTCGGGTTGATCGCGAACACCGTGTAGCCACGAGCCCGCAACCGCTGGTACACCGCGTTGCTGCCGTGTCCCTGCGGATTGCGGCTGACCCCGGTGACCCCGATGCGCTTGTTGGCCAGAAACTGCGACGCAGCCTCTTTCACGCCGGTCATGACTGCCTCCTTCGGCGCGGGTAGGGCGGCAAAGCAACTCGCAACCGTCCTTTGATCCATGCTGTCCACGCGGCCGCCCCGCTCCAAGAGGCCGAACGTCACTCCCGCAGGGCCGTAAGACCCTGATCGATGTCGCGGGGGTGTTACGTCCGACCCGGAGCCGACCAGCCGCCGCAGCTCCTCGGATGCCACGGATGAAGTCCTTGATGGCGGGGCAGTGGACCTATCGGCAACCGCGTATCGGCTCGCGAGGTACTAGCACCCGCTCCTGATCACCTGTTCGGTACCCTGGACTCCCGCGTGTAACGAGCGCGGGTACTTGGAGGCTGACGATGTTTGGTCGATGGGGCAGATTCGTAGTTACCCGGCCGTGGTGGGTCATCGGCGGTTGGCTGGTCGGTGTGGCACTCATCATCGGGTTCCTCCCGAAGCTGTCCGACATCACCAGCGCCGACCAGGGAAGCTTCCTGCCCGATACGTACGAGTCGGTGCAAGCGTTCAGCCTGGCCAAGGCGGCGTTTCCCCAGCAGGCTGCGTCGGCTGCGATCGTCGTCGTCACGCGGGCGGACGGCGCCGCATTGACCGACGCGGACCAGCAGAGGACCGGCCAGCTCGCCGCGGCCATCGCGTCGGCACACATCGTGGGCGTCGGCCAACCTGTTACCGGTCCGCAGGCCGTCGCGCCGAACCGGTTGGTTCAGCTGATCAACCTTCCGATCACCGCCGCCCTGACCGACAACGAAGGTCAGTTGAACGCGATCAGGAATGTTCGCGCGGCCATCAAGTCCAACCTGGCCGGTAGTGGCCTTTCGGCCGGAGTGGCCGGCGACGCCGCACAGTTCCTGGATAACAACGACACCTTCAACACCGCACTGGCCGTGGTGGGCTTGGCCACCTTCGCCCTGATCATCGTGTTGGTCCTGCTCATCTTCCGCAGCCCGATCGCGGCGCTGCTGCCGATCCTCGTCATCGGCGTGGTGATGCAGGTGTCGTCGAACCTCGTCGCCGCCGCAGGCAAGATCTTCAACTTCCACGTCGACCAGGACGTGCAGACGTTGCTTCTGATCGTGCTCTTTGGCATCGGCACGGACTACATGCTGTTCCTACTGTTCCGGTACCGAGAAAGACTCCGCGCGGGCGAGGACAAGAAGACCGCCATGGCTCACGCCGTCGAGCGGGTCGGCGAGGTGATCGCCTCGGCGGCGGCCGCGGTCATCATCGCGTTTCTGGTGCTGCTGCTGGCGTCGTTCGGTGGCTTCGGTTCGCTCGGGCCGGCGCTTGCCATCGCGGTGTTCGTAATGTTGATCACGGCCCTCACGCTCATCCCGGCCCTGGTCAGCCTCATCGGTCCGGCGACCTTCTGGCCGTCGAAGTCGTGGCGGCGCCCTCCGGCCGGCACGAGATTCCAGCGCATCGGCGCCGGCGTCGCGCGGCGGCCGGTACTGACCGCGGCCGGCTCGGGGGTCCTGTTGCTCGCACTCGCCGGCGGGGTGCTGGCGTTCAAGGCGGACTACGACTTCGCCGCCGGCTTCCCGACCACGACCGAGTCGGCCCGGGCGACCCGGGATCTGGAGCGCGGTTTCCCGCAGGGCGCGCTCAACCCGACCGAGGCGTACCTGACCACCACCAACGGAGGGCGGTTGACAACCGCGCAGCTCGACGCGTTCGCGGCCGGGGCGGCGAAGGCGCCTGGTGTGGGTCGGGTGCAGCCCGCGGTACTGGCCGATAACGGCGCGGTCGCCCGCTTCGAGGTGTTGCTTGACCGGAACCCGGTGTCCAACGATGCGATCGCACTGGTACGCGACAGCCTGCGGGGTGACCTGCACGCCGCCGCGCCACCGGGCACCAAGGCTCTCGTCGGAGGCACGACAGCGGTCTTCGCTGATATCAACTCCGCGAACAACCGGGATCTATCGGTGATCCTGCCGGTGGCGGCACTGCTCATCGCCGCGATCCTCGCCTTACTGTCGCGAAGCCTCGTTGCGCCCGTCTACCTGGTGGCCGCCGTGCTGCTCAACTTCGCCGCCACCCTTGGCGCCGCCGTGTACCTTTTCCAGGGCGTCGCGGGCAAGCCCGGTGTGACCTTCCAGCTCCCGATCGTGCTGTACCTGTTCGTTCTCGCCATCGGCACCGACTACAACATCCTCATGATCGCGCGGGTTCGGGAGGAGGCGCGAGCCGGTCACCAGCCGCGGGCGGCAGCGGCGCTCGGCATTCAACATGCCGGACCGTCGGTTGCAGCCGCGGGCCTCATCCTCGCCGGCACCTTTGCCGCGCTGGCGCTCGCGCCTGTGTCGTTCCTTCAACAGATCGGCTTCTCGGTCGCCGTGGGCATCCTCCTGTCCGCGTTCGTCATGTCGATGTTCCTGGTCCCGTCGCTGACCGCACTCCTCGGACACCGGGCCTGGTGGCCGGGCCACAGCGACCTCGCGCGGCACGCCCCAGAGGTGGAGCCAACCCCGGGGCCGGAACCGCTCGATCATGTCGCCGGTGACCTACTGCCGAGGCCCTGACCGGAGGCCGCGCCGGCTCGGCAGCGTCGCCGTGACTGTCCCGGCTGGCGCGGATACCCCCAGCGACCTGGGCCAAGGGAGAGCCGTGTGGTGGTGTTCAGGATCCGGTCGCGGGCCGGCTGGGCGGGCGCGCACCAATACCTGGCGGCGCTGACCAGTCGGGACTCCTGAAACCGAGTCGGCCATTGGGTGTGCGTCCATAGTGAACACACGACTGCCGGCCGGCCTGCCTGCGCCGCGGTCGAACGGAACGGACCACGACGGCTACCCACTGCCGGCGCCGCCGCTGCCTCCATCAGGAAGGGCCTTTGGTCTCACGCATTCGGGCGGTTGGACCCGGGTGCCGCGCGATCCGCTGAACAACACTCGACCTTGTAGATATACGAGGTACAGGAGGACGTCATGACAACAGATAACAAGGCGATGATCACGGTCCGGCCGGAGTCGGTTGAGGCGCCGGGCTCCATGCTCACCCACACAGCAGCGAAGGCCCTCGCCGTTCTGCGCATCTCCACCGGGTTCGTCTTTCTATGGGCGTTCCTCGACAAGACCTTTGGCCTCGGCTACTCGACGCCGTCGGCCAAAGCGTGGATCAACGGCGGATCCCCGACGAAGGGTTTCCTGTCGTCGGTGGACCTGGGCCCGTTCCAGTCGGCGTACCACTCGATCGCCGGGACGTGGTGGGCCAACTGGCTGTTCATGCTGGGCATGCTCGGCATGGGTCTCGCGCTGATCGCCGGCATCGGCCTGCGCGTGGCTGCTGGTGCCGCAATCGCCATGATGGGGTTGATGTGGTTCGCGGAGTTCCCCTTCGCCCGGCACACGGCTACCGGGGCCCTGAGCGGCTCGACGAACCCGCTCACCGACTACCACTTCATTTACGCCGTCGTCGCCGTAGTGCTGGCGCTCACGTACGCTGGCCACACCTGGGGCCTGGGCCGCTGGTGGGCGAAGCTTCCCGTCGTACGGCGCAACAGGTGGCTCATCTGAGCCAGGCCGCCGTCGGGCGGTGACAGCGAGGTGCTGAAGCGGGCGTGTACGCGCCCGCTTCACCCCGTCCACGGAGTGGCCACAGCGGGAACGGATTAACCCTGGAGGTGCGGACGCCGGGTCATGGCGGGAACGCGTTAGCCATCCATAATCGGGTGCAGTCAGTGGCGACCCGCCGAACCGTGGTCAGCTGCTATACCCGGTGCTCCGGCGCGACTGGCGGCGAGTTGCACCGACTGACCTTCTTACTTCAGCGGAGAGCACTGGCGGCCCGGTACGCCCTACTCCGACAGTTCACAGGCGGGGAAGGTAGCCTGGATCGTCACGCCCTCGTAGCTCAGGGGATAGAGCAACGGTTTCCTAAACCGTGTGTCGCAGGTTCGATTCCTGCCGGGGGCACCCAGTTGATCCGCGCAATCGGTCCCTGACCAGGCAAGATAGCCCACCGCCAATGTGACAGTGTGTGCAGCCAGATGCACCTGGAGGCGGCCGGTAGTCGCCAGTCGCGGAACATACGCGGAATGATCATGGAATCTGGGCGTCAGCATGATGCAGCCCAGCAGCCCGCGTTTGGAATGTCCACATGAAGCCCGACTCGCAGGCCTGTTGCAACCGTGGGAGCGCCGCGCTACGGACGAGGCTTGCCGCTGAGGTGTAGACGGTACGGGTCTATCTGCCGACCCCCTTTCGAACAGGTCGAGCGAGACGTTGAAGCCGATGGCGCCGTCCGCTCATTGACCACGTAGTTCATCGGTGCGTCGATGCGCAGTTCGTCCCGAAATATCGCCGACCGGGTCGGTGCGGGATGATGTTCACGACGTCAAGTTGCCGCCTCGGTAAAGGTGCGCAGGAGCCCGTGCCTGTTAATAGGCGTAATCGCCAGGCGAAGGGACGGTCGGGTGAACGGCGGCGACGAGTTCCGGTGGCTGTTCGCCATCGAGTACCCGGCCGTTGTCCGAGCGGTCTACCTTGTGACGCACGATCACGCTCGCGCTGAGGAGATCGCGCAGGACGCGTTCGTCCAGCTCCTGCGGCATTGGGGGAAGGTCAGCCGGTACGAGTCGCCCGAGGGCTGGGTCCGGAGGGTCGCACTGAGGCTCGCAATTCGCTCCGTGCGGCGGCAGCGCCGCATGTCGCTGCTGACCCCCCACGCCACCGTCGATACGCCGGCCTACGACACGGTAATGGACATCGATCTGCTGGCCGCGATCAAGAGCCTGCCGCCGCAACAGCGGTCGGTCGTCGTGCTGTTCTACTACGAGGATCGGCCGATGGAGGAGATCGCAGGCATCGTCGGCTGCTCAACTGCGACCGGGTGGGTTCACCTGCACCGCGCGCGAAAGCGGCTCGGTGCGCTGCTCACCGAGGAGGTCGGCAACGATGTCCATTGATCGGCGCCTGCGTGCTGGCCTCCAACACTCGGCGGAGGCGGTCAGGTCTGACGTCGCGGGCGCCCTGCACGCCGTAGAACGCCGGGCACGCCGTCAGCGGCGGATCGTCGCGATCGCAAGGCTGGCCGCGACTGCGGTGGTCGCCGTCGTCGTGGCGATCGTGGGAACGGTTGCGGTGCATCGGCTGCGTGGCGAAGGCCTGAACGTTCTGCCGGCTGGGCCGCCAGCGGGCACCTACGTGGTCGATATCCCCAGCTCCGACCTGGCACAGCGACAGGGCATGGTCGGTCGGTGGGTGGTCACCCTGCGCTCGGACGGTGTCCTGAACCTCACACCGCCCGAGGCGTTCACTGGCAACCCGTACGGCGCCTCGTATCAGACCGACGGCGACCTGCTGCGCACCAACGCGTTCATGTCCAGCCCCGGATGTCAGGGGACAGGAGACCCGATCGGAACCTACCGATGGGTACGGACTGCGACCAAGCTCACTTTCACCATTATCGCCGATTCCTGCAACGCACGGCGTCTGCTGTTTGGCGGCCAGGCATGGGAGGTGTCCTGATGATCGAGCTGCGTACCCGCCTGTGGCGTACCGCGGCGGCCGCAATGGTGGTTGCGGGAGCGCTCGCCGCGTGTGGTTCTGGCCCACCAGCGGGACAACCCCGGCCGACGTCCGCCCCGGCGCCGTTGGCTACGAGCACTTCGCCGGCGGCGCCGGTCGAGGGAACCTGGAAGACCTCGCCGTTTGGCAGGGCCGCGATCACCAGCACGCTGGCCGCTGCGGGGCTCGCCCCGCACGTCGAGCGGTTCTTCAAGGTCGACGAGACACCCGACGACCTCGTGATCACGCTGCGGATCGAAGCCGGGCAGTGGACCGCGTACCGCGCCGCCGGTAGCGGGGCACCGACCGTCAACGACCGTGGCACCTACACGGTCGACGGCGACACCCTGCTGTACCGCCCGAACTCCGGGGGGCTGAACACGTACCGATGGTCGGTGACCGGCGATCAGTTGACCCTGACTTTCGTCTCGACCACCGAGCCGGACTATAAGGGCATCCCGAACGACGTGTTCCAACGTGCCTTCTACACCACCGTCGCGTTTCACCGGGCCTGACCGATGCGGCCGAACCTCGCGCTCGCGGCAACCGCACTCGCCGTTGTCGTCGGTGCCGCCGGATGCGAACACGCCCAGGACAGCTGGCCGGCGTACGTGACCGCGCCGTGCCCGCCGGACGTGGGTGCCGTCATACTCGCCGAGGCCAACTGCGGCTACCTGACCGTGCCGGAGAACAGGGCCCACCCGGGTCGGACCGTGCGCCTACTGGTCACCCGCATTGAGCCACCGGCCGGCACCCAGCCGGCAGAGCCGGTGCTGCGGGTAGGCACAGACATAGCCGGAGTCCCAAACTACGCCGGGACATCGCCCATGGCTCAACGCGTCGGCCGCGAGGTGATCATTCTCGACGCCCGTGGCACCGCTCACTCCCAGCCCAGCCTCGACTGCCCCGAGGTTACGGCCCTCAACGAACGCACGCTGGCAATGCCGACCGACGACCCAACCATCAGGAGCGCGTATCTCGACGCCGTGGCGGCCTGCCATCGCCGCCTCACCGACGCCGGGATCGATCCTTCCTCGTACAATCTCGCCGAGATGGCCGCCGATGCCGCGGATCTCCAGGTGGCCCTGGGCATCAAGACCTGGGACGTCACCACATCTGGCAGCGCCTCTCGGATCGCGTTTGAGATGCTGCGCACCAGACCGGAGGGCATCCGCGCCATCATTCTCGACTCGCCCGAGGTACCCGGCACCGACCCTCGAGCCACGGCAGTGCGCGGTACCCGGGACGCACTCGCCGCAGTCCTGCACGCCTGCGCCCAGGACCGTACGTGCGCCGCGGCGTTTCCCGCGGTCGAAGCCTCGGTGAGCACCGCACTGACCATGGTGGACAGTCACCCGGTGACGCTGAAGCTGCAGCCGAACGAACGCGCCTTCGCCGTGCACGTTGACGGTGCGATGCTGCTGCGCCTGTTGCGCCACATGCTCTCCGACGGCGGCAGCAGCGGCAGCCAGTTCACCCCTGGGGCGGTGCCGGCCTTCCTGCACGCGGTGCTGGCCGGACAACTGGTGGAGATCGGACCGAGCATCGCGGCCGCCTTTGCCGGCGACGTGCCCTACTGCGTCGGCTACCAACCGAAGTGCCTGTCGCCCCACCGGCAGGCCATCGGCGTGGCCTACTCAGTGCTCTGCCACGACATCGCACCGTTCGCCGACGAGGCCGCCCCGGCGCGGCTGGCCGGTGTGACACCGGGCTTCGCCGGCGCCTACGGTCGCAGCCCATACCTGGACGTCTGCCGGCGTTGGCCGGTCGGCCGCGGCTCGGCGCAGCTGAGCGAGCCGGTGCGATCCGACCTACCGGTGCTCGTCGCCATCGGCGGGTTCGACCCGTACGCACCGGAGCCACTCGTGCGCGATGGCCTTACCGGCCTGACGAACGCCACCGTCATTGTCGACCCCGTAGGTGGGCACACCGTCATACCACTAAGCCCCTGCACCGACGACATCCGCACCGCGTGGCTGGACAACCCGACCCGACGGCCACGTGACGATTGCCTTCGATCACATGGCGTCCGTTGGGATCCGCCATAACGACCAACCAACGCAGCCTGCCGCCTCGTGTCGGCGGCCCGGGCGGCCACGCAAGCGACGACCAGTGAGCGTGCCAGCGGCTGTGTTGAGCAGCCGGGTTCGACACGCGCCGAGGCGACTTCAGGAGGCAGACATGCGCAGGAAAGTAGTGTTCACGGCAGTCGCCATGGCCGTTATCGGCGTCGGCGTCGCAGCGCCGGCCCGGGCCTGGGAACGAGCCGTGAATGGTCAGATCACCTTCGGTAGGTTCGACCCAGCACTAGGTGACTTCAGCATCTGGGCGGCCAACCCCGACGGCACCCAACAACGGCGGCTCACCACCGTACCCAGCTTCTTTTCGGACTGGTCACCCGACGGCCGCCGCATCGCCTTCGACTTCGTTGACGGCGTCGGCGAGCACATCGCCACCGTGGCATCCGACAACACGCTGCAACTTCAGCTCACCTTCGGACCGGGCATCCAAGAGGTGCCGAAGTGGTCCCCGGATGGCCGATCGATCACCTTCGACGCCTCACCTACGTTCCCCGACGATCCTGCGTTTCACACGTCCGTGTGGACCATGAGCGCCGATGGATCCCACGCTCGGCAGCTGACCTATGACGGGTTCGACGTTGAGCCAGTTTTCTCCCCTGACGGTACCCGGATCGCCTTCGGCCGCATTACTGGACTTACGCCACAGGGCGACCAGCTCGAAGCGCTCTACGTCATGAACGCCGACGGCAGCCGGCTGCACCAGATCGTGGCGCCGCGTGCGGGTCTGGAACATCCTGACTGGTCTCCCGACGGCCGGCTCATCTCGTTCAACATCGCGCCAGAAGCAGCGCAAGCACCGGCTTCCGGATCCATCCTGGTGGTTCATGACGACGGCGGGACGCCTCGGGTCCTGCGACGTCCAACCGACCTGCTGCGGTTCTTCAAACCGGTCTGGTCCCCGGACGGCCGCAGCCTCCTGGCCGGCTGCCACGACGTCGCGGCCCGCATTGACAAGCTCTGCACCATGGGGGACTCCGGGCGCGACGTCCAGATCATCATCGATGCAACCCCGCATTCGGTGAACTTCCCGGCCTGGGGATCCCATCCATAAGCCGTACGCGGGAATGCGGCACTGACCGACGATGCTCGGTTCGGACGCAGCTGAGAACCCCTGGTAAGGCACGAGCTGGGGCGTGCATCGAGGCTTCGGGATGAATGCTCGTGCCAGGGCGAGCCGGCGCTGAGGCAGCGGCTCTGGATCATGGGGCCCTGCCCGCCAGCGCCTTCTCGATTCGCGAGTTCACGGACGCCTCCTGCCCGTCGATGCACTTGGCGTAGACCCTTTAGGAGCACGTCAACCGAATGTCCGGCGCGCTCGGCAACCTCGGCCGCGGGCACGCCAGCGTTGAGCCAGAACGAGACACACGCATGCCTGAGGTCGTACGGCCGCCGAGCAAGCGGAGAGTCGACCTGCCTTGGCTGCAAGGCGAACCGCCGTGCCTCAGCCCACACCCGCGAGTAGCTGGACGCGCCAACGACTTTGCCGGAACGGCTGTGGAAGAGGCGCCCGTCCTAGGCGGTGCCGTACCGCTTGAGATGTTCGCGGAGGATGGCGACGAGCTCCGGCGGTATCGGCACGGCGCGGGGCTCTCGCTCGCCGCGGTGCTTTAGACCTCGGTCGTCGTGGGCGTCGCCGGAGTCAGTCCAGCGCCTGCCCGCGCTGGGGCGCGACCTCGCGAGCGTCAACCGGCCCCAGCCACGATCGGGCAGGTCGCAGTCTCGTTCTCGAAGGCCGAGAGCCTCGGCCGGCCTAAGTGCGGCGAAGTACATGCATGCGAAGAATGCGACCAGCCGCTGCCCACGTTGCCCGCGGCTGCCAACGTAGGAGACGGCCGTCAGCAGTTCTCGCGCCTGAGCTGGGTTGACGACCACACGCCGATCGACCGTCACGGTGACTTTGGCTCGTCGGGATGGCACCTTGACCTTGTCGATGGGGTTGTACTCCAGCTCCTCGAGCTCAACCGCGTACTGAAGTGCGTTGTAGAACACGGCTCGCTTGCGCCGGGTCGTTAGTGCCGCTGCCGGCTGGCCGTCAAGCCTCACGGAGAGGGCGTCTATCGCTCTCCGAATGGTCGCAGGATCGGCGAGGTCGGAGACGCGCAGGGTGGCGCGTTCAAGCCAGTGAGCCGCGGACTCCACGTCCTTCGGTAGGCCGGTTGTGGTTCTGTTGGCAGGAAGTATGTGATCTCGTAAAGCCCGACGTAGCATGTCGCGGTTGGGCCGGCCGGGAACATCTCGCACGAGGGAAGGTGTGACGCTTGTGAGCGCCTCGACGATGCTCGTCCGGTACTTGGCGGCCGCACCATGCCATTTCATCGAGACGTACTTCGCCGCGAATGCAAGCCAAGTCACTGAGTCCGTTGTCTCGATCATCGAATCCGGCAGTCCTGACTGGAGATCGAACATCTCGCCACGGTTGATCGCCTGCATAAGGTCGGATCGGTAGTTGTCGGCGAGTGCCCGCGTTGCGAACGTCTGTGACCGCTCCCGACTGCCGACAACCCATCGAACCGTGTACGAACGCCTCCTACCGGCCCTCTGATTTGCCTTGATTTCCCAAACCCGGACGTTGCGCGTCTTCATGCCGCTCGACTCCTCAGACCCTCGAGCCACGAAAGAAGCTCGCTACGCCATACGCGAAGCTCGCCGTTGGGCAGGCGTATGCACTCCGGGCCGGTGCCAAGCTCGCGCCACCGGTAGAACGTGCGACGAGAGACGCCGTTCAGCTCGGCCAACACCTGCTTCACGGTCATCAGCTCGTCCACAATGGACTCTCCTTTCCAGACTTGTCGGATTGACTCGTACTGTCAGTTGAGGGACGTGCTTTCGATTCGGCCGATGCGGCGTCGTTCGCGGGCGAGGGCGGCGGAGGTGTTGGCGAGCAGGGCGTCGCCGTGGGTGCGCCAGCCGGATCCGGCGTATATAAGGGTGGCGATGAGCAGGGTGGTTTGTTCCTGGTGTTCGCTGTCGAGGTCTTCGGTGGTGGTGCGGCGCCAGACGACGCGGTTCTCGCGCAGGATGCGGAAGGTGATGGAGTAGCGGCGGCTTTTGGTCAGGAAGTGTCCGCCGAAGCCGAGCATGTGGGCCCAGCGTCGTAGACCGCCGTAGGGCCGGTCGGCCTGGTCGAGGAGACTCAGGCCAGGGTTGTAGCCGCCGATGCGCCAGCAGGCGTCGATGAGTCGTTCGACGTGAGTGCCCTGCGGGTTGGCGTAGAGGTCGATGCTCTCATGGGTGAGCCGGCTCGAGACGTGGCCGGCGGACTCGGTGGATTTGGTGGCGTACTTGGCCAGATAGCCGGCGACCATCTCATCGGAGATCTCCCGGTGGCCGGAGACCCGAACGGGTCGGATGTCGAGCTGCTCCCCCCACGCGATGACCCAGCCCGTGGGGTGGCGGTGATGCGGTGGGGTGCTGAAGCGGGTGTCGGCGGCGGCGTGTTCGATCGCGGCGACCAGGTCGAGCAGCCCGATTCCGTCGGGCGGTGGCACGATCGCGTCGGGGTTGGTGGGGTCGACGCCGTCGAGGCGGATGATGACATGAAAGTGCACCACGCCGCGTCGCTGCATCTCGGCGACCTTGCCGTAGGAGACGCGGATACCCTTCGGGTCAATGCCGCGCTGTTTGGCGGTGCGGGTAATGGCCCGGTCCATGTTGATGCGGGTGCGTCGCCACAGTTCCCCGGCGGCGTTGTTCCACACGACCTGGTGGGCGTGGTCGTAGCAGCCCAGGCAGAACGGGAGACCGAGGCTCTTCTCGTCCTGGTGGTGGATGCGGTCGCAGCGCAGGTCGACCCCGTGCGGGCAGAGGTCTTCACCACGCCGGGGCCGGCACGGGATCGCCTTCCCAGAGGAGCTGGTGCGTCGGGTGTGGACGGGGCCGAAGCCGGGGGCGGTGAAGGTGGCGAACACCGCGGCGTGGGTGCTGACGCTGGGCGGGATGCCTTTGCCGCCGACGAGACCGGCGCGGATGAGTTGGTAGGCGTCACGCCGGTAGGTGGTGGAGCAGGACGGGCAGACGGCGGCGCGGCGGTTGCCGCAGTTCTTGTAGATGGCCCGGTCGGGCAGGTTGTCTGTGGACAGTGAAGTCAGGGTGGTGCCGGTTTCGGTGTCGACGGTGTCGATGCGTCCGACCAGGCGGATGGGGTGGGAGCAGCCGGCAGCCGAGGCGACGTGGTCGAGCCATCGGAAGTAGTCCGGGGTGGTGCTGGCCCGGTGAAAGGCGAATTCCTCGGGTGAGGATAGGAACCAATGCGGCGGGAGGACTCGGGCGCTCATCGGCGACCTCGCGGCGCGATGCAGGAGGGGTGTCGTCCCGTGTCGGCGAAGATGGCCGCGACCGGCATGCCACAGACCCGGCATGGCGCGGGGAGCACGCCTCTCGCTGCGGTACTGGTGTGGACGGGTTCGGGGCCGAGGTGGGTGGTGAAGCTGGCCTGGATGGTGATGGTGACCGTGCAGGCCGGGCAGCACCGGTCCCGGGGAAGCAGGGTGCCGCAGTCGACGATGACGACGCCGTCACCGGTGTGGACCGGTTGCGGGTTGGTGCACGCGCCGGTTCGGATGGTGTCGATGAGGGGCGCGCCAGGTGTCGACGGCGTGGGGCTGCGGGTCGGCGGGGCAGGTGTGGGTGAACGTGTGGACCTCGACGATGTGACGCGGCATGTTGCACCTCCCTTGCTGGTCTGGTTGGGGTGGGTGCCCGAGCCGTTTGGTCTGGGCACCCCATTGCTTTTCGGTGGAGCTAGTGGAGCGGGGTTTTGAAGATCCCGAGCTGCAGTCGGTGCGGGAAGACGCGGTGGTCGTCACAGGCACAGCCGCCGGGCTGGATGGCGTTGTGGGCTTCGAGGGTGGTGTCGAGGCGGGCCAGGTTCATGCAGGTTCGGCAGGTGGCGTTGTCGCAGTCCTCGCGGTGTTCGGCGAGGGCGAGGATGAATTGGTCGTGCACCATGCCGACCAGCAGCGGCCAGTACCGGTCCGGGTCGTACCGGTGCGGCTGCAGCTCGGTCAGGATGGTGCCGACGCCTTGCGGGGTGGGTTCCCAGAGGTAGGGCACGGTGTTCCTTTCACGGAGTTGGTCGGGGTTGGCTGGCCGTGCCCGACTGATCGGGCACGGACGCAGCTCAATGACGCTCAGGTGAGGGCGTCGACGGCGGGTTCGCCGGTGAACCGGGCCGGAACTGCTGCGGTGGTTCGGGTTGGCGCGGTGGCCCGTAAGGCGTCGAGCAGACGCTGGGCGGTGCTGAGCGGCACCTGGAGCCGGTCGGCGAGCGTGTCCCGGTCAATGTGGTGTCCGGTGGCGCGGTGGAACGCGTCGGCGACGATGCGGGCACCCGGGATGAGGTCATCAGCATGTGGTTCCACAGTGGATGCCGATGCCCGGTGGAGGGTGGCCTGAACCGGCATGGAGGCCGGACGGACCTGTGCTTGCGGCGTGGGTGTCGGCGGGGGTGGGCCGGGAGATGACGAGCTTGGTCAGGGCGAGGAACCCGATAGCGGGTACGGCGGCGAGCAGCCAGCCGGTGATCGATGCCTTGGCCTGGGCGAGTTGTCCGGCCAGGGACAGGGCGGCCGCGGCGAGGATGACGGTGATGGGGTAGGCGCCGATGCGCAGGTGGTGACGGCGGCGGCGGCGCAGGCGACTCTTAGCCGACCGCGCGCCAGCCCAGATACAGGATCTGGCCGCGCGGCGAAGGTCATCCCTGGTGGGCGCCAACCGTAGTCCGGACGAGAAGAGCCACCATTACAAGATCCGGACTGACCCTGGCTATAGCGATCAAGGCGACGCCCATCACCGCAGGTAGATGCCATGTTGATCGTCCTAATTGGACTCCATTCCTAAACCGTGTGTCGCAGGTTCGAATCCTGCCGGGGGCACCCAGTTGATCAGCGCGGTCGGTCTCTGACCAGGCAAGATAGCCAACTGGCAATGGGTCAGCATGTGCCACAATGTGTCGCGAGAAGCACCCGTCTGCCGGTATCCGCGGACTATTCACGGACTGATCTTGGACTCTGCGGACTCGGTGATCATGATCCGCCCCGCAGGGTGTGCTGGATGAGCGCGTTAACGCTCGCTGCCTGGCCGTCAACACACTTGGCGTAGACCTTGAGCAACACGACCACGGAGTGGCCTGCCCGCGCGGCTACGATGCCAACACGCAGACCGTGCGGCGACGTGGAGGTCCGGTGAGTTTCGATCTGGCTGTGTGGTACGAGCCCGCGCCGATCGTGGTAAGCCAAGCGGTCAGCAAGGCCGATGCCTTGTGGGGCGACATCACGTCGGGCTTCACACCTCACGCCAATGTTCGCGAGTTCTACGAATCCCTCATGGAGCGGTACCCGGCGAACGAAAGCAGGCCGATCGAGTGGGTGGAGGAGCACGGCGTTTGGAGCGTGACTCCGTCCGCATCCGACAAAGCGATCATCATGTCGATCATTTGGCCGAGGGCCGACGAAGTCCACGAAGCGGTGAGGCAGCTGGCCGCGGTGCACGATCTGCTCCTTTTCGACCCGCAGGACTCGACCATCGTGCTGCCGCCGCGGATTAGGGACGCCGCACGAGTCAAAATCTACACGCTCGATGGCTCGATGGCGTACGAGCCGGGGCTCTCCACCATCCGCACGATGCTCGGCAGTCTTTCCGAGCGCAACTGGGGCATCATCCTCGCAAGAGCCGATCGAAGTTGGTACGTCCAAGCCGCGTTGCCCAGGCCCAATCATCTTTGGCTCTTGGAGTACTGCGAAGGTGGTCCGGACTTCCATTACGGAACCGAAGTTCCTACCTCGGACGGGTTTGCTGAAGTGTTTGACGCTTTCGCACGCGGCGACATGTCCTGGCGAGACCAGTACGTCTGGGAGAGGGTTGAATACGACTGAATAAATGGCCGAGTCGACAAACACTGGATTCCATCGGAACGTGAAGTCCACAAGCGCTCGCAGCCGCCATGGACCGGAGTCCGTGGACCATTCAAGAACTGATCTTGGAAGTGGACGTGGTTCCCGATCATGGCGCACCTCGGAGGGCACGCCGTGCTTCCCGTTGTTGTTCCACGGGATCGCCTCCAGCCCGACCGGCTTGACCACCTGACCCACAGTGGCGGAAGGCGTGACGCCGGCCACGTGATTGCCAGGATTTCGCCGCCGGTCTCGTCGAGGGCCATGACCTGAGTGGTCCACATTGGCCGCCCGTCGCGATCGATCTTCTGCTTGCCGTTCTGGTCGAGCTTCTGTGCCGTGTTCGTCGTGACCGTGAACTGCACCCCGGAGGTGTCAATACCAAGACGCATGGCCGCTCCTTTCCTATCGAGCAGGTCCCTTGTGGACTCTCGCTCTCGGCCGTACGAGCACTCGCTCGCAGAACCAGGAAACGAGGCAGCCAGTGATATCGGTAGATGAGATCAGTTAACAGCCGTCAACTCGTCACCTGTTAACGCCATCGATCGACTGCGATGATGAGCCATACTGATCGCAGCTCGACAGGGAGGGCAGATGGGCGAGGAGCAGCCAGCTACGGCGTTGCGGGCCGCGCGCCTGGGCCTGGGCTGGAAGCAGTCGAAGACGATCAACGCCCTGACAACGCAGGCACGCCGCGACGGTGTCGGAATCGCAGCGCCAGCAAGCCTCAAGACCATGCTGTCACGTTGGGAGAACGGCAAAGGACAGCCCGATGCCGTCTACCAACGCCTGTTCTGCGAGGTCTACGCCCGCGACGCCGACGAGCTGAGCTTCGCCGAGGCAACCCCTGCCCAAGGAAGTTCGGCGGTAGGACCCGACCCGGGCGTTGAGACAGTCGAGTACGTCTCGGCCGTCCTTCAACAGCACATCCTGGCTGATCAGCTCATAGGGCCTCACCATTTGACCGAGGTCGTGCGTGCCCAGACCGATCTGCTCGACCAAATCCTGCTCGATGCCGAGTCGAGTTCGGTCACGGACGACCTGCTACGGCTCGCGTGTCGGTACAACGAGTTCGCCGGCTGGCTTCACCAGGACGCTGGTCTGGCCGACCACGCAATGGCTCACTCGGACCGAGCGATGGAGATCGCGCTATCCCTCGAAAACTCGGCAATCATCGCTTACCTGCTGATGCGCAAGGCCAATATCGCGTCTGATCAGGGCAAGATTGATCGGGCGGCCAGTCTGGCCGAGGCGGGCGTTCGAATGCTCGCTCGGGTGCCACCACGGGTTCGAGCGCTTGTTCTGGCGCCGGAGGCCCGGGCACATGCCCTACGTGGTCAGGTCAACGAGTGCGCGCGCTCCCTCGATGCTGCTTTTCGCCAGGTCTCGCGGCCGGACAGCGACTCCGACGAGCTCGCGCCCTACTGCTCACCTGAG
>JBKPDY010000099.1:0-27632 GCA_046728155.1 Actinomycetota bacterium | reverse complement strand
GTCGTAGGACACCCGCACCCCGTCGACGCGCTGAGGCGCCCGCGTCGCCGGGAGAAGGCGGCCTTCGAGACCGTCGATGGTGATCCGCTCCCGGATCCGCATCGGGGGCAGATCCGGATGGCCGGTCTCGTCGCCGGGCGCGGGCAGCACCCGGCCGGCTCCCCGGTAGTCGGCCGAGGTATGCCACGTCACGCCGTCCCACTCCTCCAGTACCGCCAGCCGCAGGCGGGTGTCGTACGCCCCGGTTCGAGCCGCCGGCGGGCCGGCAAGCACCGCTACGTCGAAGAGGTGCCGCGCCGGATCCGCGGTCCAGCCGGAGAGGCGGATCAACGGGTTCTCGTCGACCGTGTCGAGCTCGGGGGGCTGGAACATCGCCCGCGGATCTGCGGGCATGCGCACGACGCGGTGGGCCACCAGCGGCGAGACGGCCGCGACGATCGCCAACACCGCCACGACCGAGCTGGCGACGCTGGCCGCAGCCCGTACCCCGGACGCCGAGCGCGGCGCACCGGGACTCCGCCGCCGTTCGTCGCCGACGGCGAGCACCACCGTCACCAGCGCGGCGACGGCGACCGGTTGCCAGATCACGACCTGCGAGTTCGGACCTACCAGAACGAGCGCAGCACAGTAGAGCAGGACGGGTGGTACACAGCCGAGCGCCGGTCTATTGACGCGGACAGCGAGTTCGGCCCCGGCGAGGCCGGCCAACCAGGCCAGCACGACCGGTGCCAATACCGTGTCGGGCTGCGGTTCGACCGGGATCAGGGCGGTCAGCAGGCGGGGAATCGCGTTGCGTCCGGCGTCGAGGGCGAGGTCTCCAAGGGCGCCGGGGACGGCGGCGGCCCGGGCCGACAGCCCGACGCAGACGAGCGCGTAACCGGCCAGTGCGACCAAGGACAGTGTCGCCGCGACCAACGAAGGCACCCGGCGGAGCATCAACGAGAGCAGGACCGATCCGGCGGCCGAACCGGCGACCAGCTCCAGCAACAGATGTCCATTGTAGACGCGATTGAGCGAGGCGCCGGCGAGGATGACGACGCCGGCGAGGCTCAGCGCCCCGGCCGGCCGTCGGACGATCACCACGCTCGCACCCCGTCCCAGACCGCGGCGAAGTCCGCGCCATCGGTCGCCGCGAGCAGCAGCAGGCCGGTACCCGTGCAGACCGCACTCGGTCCGAACACGCCGGCGATGATCGACGGGTAGGCGGGGCGAAGACCGGCCAGTCGGCCCAGGTCGTCCTGACTGGGTAATCCGGCCAGGTAGAGCAAGGTGTCGCCGGCCCGCCGGACCCGCAGCCGCTCGACCGCCAGCGCGAACGAGTCGGCATCGGCCCGCATCACCGGGCTTGCCTCGGTGAGCAGGTCGAGCATGGCGGCGGCGTCGGCGAATCCGCCTGCGCGGCCGCCTCCCGTGACAAGCTGTACCTCCGCGTGCATGTCCGCCCGGAGTGCCGCGACGAGGACGGAGGCCGCCGCCTCGCACGCGGCCTCGAAGGTCGACTCTCCGGTCATCGTCTGTCCACACACGACTTCCCGGTCGTCGAAGAGGATGACGACGCGGGGCAGGGTCGTGTCGACGTGCTCGCGCACCATCAGCTCGCCCATCCGGGCGGACGTGCGCCAGTGCACCTGGCGGAGGTCGTCGCCCATGACGTACTCCCGGAGTCCCGCGAAGGTGATGCTCCCCTGTGGAACCCGGTCCACCCGGCCGTCCAGGCTCCGCGACAGTCCACTGGGGACGGCTCCGATCGGATGGATCTTCGGCCGGACCCACACGGTGATCGGCGTGCCGTACCGACGCCCGGCGCCCACCAGCCCGAGCGGATCGCGCCGGGTGATCTCCAGCGGACCGATCCGGACCAGACCGCGGCGGCTGGTCGGTACCGGATAGTGGATACGGGTGGTGCGCCCGGGCCGGAGTCGGACCAGCGGGATCGCGGCCGTCCCGCCCGGCCGGAGTTGTTCGCGGGCGACCAGGTTCGGCGCGAACAGGCGACTGGCGTTGCTCACGTCGAGTGTCACCCGGCACGGCTCGCCCCGCGTGACCCGATCCGGATCCGCTGTCCGGCCGACCGTCAGCCTCGGTCGCCAGGCGACAAACGCTGCTGCCGCCGCGACCGCCACGGCGGCAGCAGAACCGAGCACGGTGAGCTCTGGATAGCCGAACCGGAAGCCGCCAACCAGCAGCACGCAGCCGGCGACGAGCAGGCCAACTCCCCGACCGGTCAGGCGCACCGGTCAGACCCGGGCCACGATCGGAACGGGGACCATTTCGAGCACCGAGGTGACGACGTCGTCGGGGGTGACGCCACGCATCGCGGCATCCGGCGCCAGCAGTAGCCGGTGGGCGAAGACGGCCCGCACGAGAGCCTGGACGTCCTCGGGGACCACGTGGTCCCGCCCGCCGGTCAACGCGTACGCCTGGGCGGCCCGGCTCAACGCGATCACACCGCGCGGGCTCACTCCGACCCGGACGTGCTTGTGGTCGCGGGTCGCGGTGGCCAGCCGAACCGCGTAGGCGTACACGGCGTCGGCGACGAAGACCCGATGGGTCAACCGGATCAGCCTGGCCACCGCCTCGGTGTCGGTTACCGCGCCCAGGTAGTCGGGGGAGCGGCCGGCGGCCGCGCCACGCAGGACCTCGATCTCCACCTCCTCGACCGGATAGCCGATCGACAGCTTCATCAGGAACCGGTCGAGTTGGGCCTCGGGCAGCCGGTACGTGCCGTCCATCTCGACCGGGTTCTGCGTCGCCACGACGAGGAACGGCCGCGGTACCGGATGCCGGACGCCGTCGACCGTGACGTGCCCCTCCTCCATGACCTCGAGCAGAGCCGACTGGGTCTTCGGTGAGGCTCGGTTGATCTCGTCGGCGATCACTATGTTCGCGAAGACCGGGCCGCCGTGGAACTCGAACTGGCGGTTGGCCTGGTTGAAGATGGTGACGCCGGAGACATCGGAGGGCAGCAGATCGGGCGTGAACTGGATCCGCCGCCACTGCCCGCGCACCGAGGCCGCGATCGCCCGCGCAAGCGTGGTCTTACCGACCCCGGGAACGTCTTCGAGCAGAAGGTGTCCTTCGGCGAAGAGAGCGGTCAGAGCCGACCGGACCACGCCGGGCTTGCCCAGCACGACAGATGAGACGTTGTCGGTGAGCCGGGCGGACACGTCGACGAATCCCTGTACCTCGTCGACGGACAGGGTCGGCCGGGAGTCGGTCACGCCTGTTCGCCTCCGCGCTCGCTCCGCGCCTTCCGCCCCGCAACGGGCCGATCGGCCCTGCGATGCTCGCTCGCTGTCGGCTCGGTCACGAGGGCGCTCCAGTGGGTCTGCTGAGACGCCATCATATGGCTCTCAGCGATCTATGTACACTATTGAGTGTATGGAAGGGCCGTGATCACGTCACCGATGACGACGACGAGCGGATTGCTGAACCGATTCGCCCGTACGCTCGCGGCTATCGTGGCGAGGCTCGCACGCGTGGCCCGCTGGCCTGGCGTCGTGGCGTCCTGAATCGCAGCTGCCGGAGTCTGTGGCGACCGGCCGCCGACGATCAAGGCCGACGCAATCGCGTCCAGGTTCGTCAGACCCATAAGCACGCAGATCGTGCCCCGTAATCGCGCGACCGCGTCCCAGTCCACAAGGGACTCCGGATGCCCGGGCGGCAGGTGACCGGAGACGACGACGACTTCGTGAGCTACGCCGCGATGGGTCACCGGGATCCCCGCGGCCGCCGGCGCCGCCGTCGCACTCGTCACCCCGGGCACGACCGTCACCGCGATGCCGGCCTCGGCGCAGGCGAGCACCTCCTCACCGCCCCGACCGAAGACGAACGGGTCGCCACCCTTGAGCCGTACCACGAACCGGCCGGCCCGCGCCCGGTCGACGAGCAGCAAGTTGATCTCCTCCTGGGCACGCGCCGGCCCGTACGGGATCTTCGACGCGTCCACCAGCTCCACCTCGGGGCGCAGCTCATCGAGGAGCACCCCCGGCGCCAGCCGGTCGACCACAACGACATCGGCCAAGGCGAGCAGCCGCCGTCCTCGCACAGTGATCAGCTCCGGATCGCCGGGACCTCCGCCGATGATCGCGACCTGGCCGCGATACCCACGCTCGGCCGGGAACGGTGCGGTTGCGATGAGCTCGCGGACCGCGTCCCGGATGGCCATCGCCCTCCTCGGGTCGCCCGCGGTGACACCGACGGTGATCTGGCCCAGCCGAGCGGTCGCCGGAGTCCAGGCCGTGGCTGCATGACGATCATCGGCCCGAACGCAGAAGATGCGCCGCTGCTCCGCCACGGCACTCACCTCGGCGGCCGCGACCGGGTCGTCGATCGCGACATGGATCAGCCAGGCTCCGTCCGCGTCGGACGGCCTAAATCGCCGCTCTGTCCACCGCAGACGCCGGGCATCGGCCAGGGCACGCAGGGCCGGTGTCAGCTGGGGCGATACCAGGACCAGGTCGGCCCCGGCGTCGAGCAGGGCCGGCACCCGTCGGGTCGCTACCGCGCCCCCACCCACGACGAGGACCCTCCGACCGGAGAGGATGAGCCCGAGTGGGTAGGGGCTGGTCACTTCGACGCGATGCCGGCGGAGTCGAACGTGGCCACATCCGAGAGGACCCGCGCCGCGCTGGCGACGATAGGCAGCGCGAGGACCGCGCCACTCCCCTCACCGAGTCGCATTCGCAGGTCGAGCAGGGGCTCAAGTCCCAAGTGGGCCAGAGCGACGGTAGCGCCCGGCTCGGACGAACGATGCCCGGCGATCATGGCGTCGACGGCGTAGGGCGTGATCGCCGCCGCCGCCAGCGCTGCCGAGCAGGCGATGACACCATCCAGGATCACCGGAACCCGGAGCGCCGCCGCACCCAGGATGAAACCCACGATCGCCGCATGCTCCAGACCACCCACAGCGGCGAGCACAGCGATCGGGTCCTCCGGGTCGGGCCGATGCAGCGCGAGGGCGGCGGCCACGACCGCGGTCTTGCGGCTCAGCGCCTCATCGTCAATCCCGGTACCCCGGCCCGTGACCTCGCCCGCGGCGGCGCCGGTGAACGCGGCGACCAGTGCCGCGGCCGGCGTCGTGTTGGCGATGCCCATGTCGCCGGTCAGGAGTGCGTTGTGGCCCGACCGGACCAGGTCCTCGGCGATGTCGAGCCCGACCTGCAGGGCCGCCTCGACCTCGTCCTGCCGTAGCGCCGGCCCCAGGCTGAGGTCCGCGGTGCCGTCCGCGATGCGCCGTCGCCGCACCGGCTCGGCGTACGGGAGCGGGGTGGCGACACCGACGTCGATCACCGTGACAGTTGCTCCGGCCTGCCGGGCCAGTGCGTTGACGACCGCGCCACCGGCGGCGAAGTTCGCCACCATCTGAGCGGTCACCTCCTGCGGCCACGGGCTCACACCCTGGGCGTGCACCCCGTGATCGCCAGCGAAGATCGCCACGGCCGCGCGCTCGGGCACCGGGGGTGGGCACCGACCGGCAAGCCCGGCGAGGCGGATGCCGAGGTCCTCGAGTACCCCCAGCGACCCCGCCGGTTTGGTCAGCCGCTCCTGCCGCTCGCGTGCCTCCGCCATGGCCTCCGGGTCGGCCGGGTCGATCATCTCCAGCGCTTCGTCCAGACGCATTCTCGATGCACCTCCGGCTCGGATGGTACGGGTCGAGGCTCTACCCGAATGACGACGGCGGTGTGAGGGCACCCGCTCCCGTGGGTCATGTGTGAAAGGAGTCACAATGGTCGCTTGGGAATTTCGGCAAGACTCAAGTGGCCTCTCGCGTAAACACGTCTTGATCTTGGACTCACCGGCCGGCACCCGGCGCCGCCGGTAGGACAGCGGCGAGCGCGGAGACGAAGGAATCGACCGTTGTCCTGCCGCGGACGGCGACACGCAGCCAGTCCGGCCCTAGGCCCGGAAACGTGTCGCCTCGGCGTACGGCGAAACCCTTGGTGCGCAGCGCCGCCCGTATCCGCAGGCCATCCTTGACGCGTAGCAGTACGAACGAACTCGCCGGTGCTCCGGCGACCGTCACCGATGGCAACTCTCCCAGCCGGGTGAGAAGGTACGAGCGGTCGGCGGCGATCTCGGCCGCGATTCGTACGGCCTCCGTGCGTGCATGCGCCGACATGCAGGCGACCACGGCGCCGAGTGCCGGCGATGAGACCGGCCAGAGCGGCTGGGCCCGCGCCAGCCCCGCCAGGATCGATGCATCCCCCAGCAGGTAACCGACCCGCAGGCCGGCAAGCCCCCAGGTCTTGGTGAGGCTCCGGACGACAATGAGTCCGGGCAGGTCGCGACGGGTCGCCAGCGAGGTCGGCTCGGCCGCGCCATCGGCCGCGTGAACAGTGTCGGCGAACGCCTCGTCGACGACGAGCTGCCGACCCGGGCGGGCGAGAGCCGCTACCGTACCGGCCGGATGGGCGACCGATGTCGGGTTCGTGGGATTGCCGATCAGGACCATGTCGGCATCCGACGGGACGGCGGTCGGGTCGAGGGTGAAGCCGTCGGACTCGGTGAGTATGACTCGTTCAACCCGGTGGCCGGCGGCGAGCAGCGCCGCCTCCGGCTCGGTGAACTGCGGGTGTACGACCACCGCGCGCCGGGGGGCCAGCGCACGCGCGATGAGCACGAACGCCTCGGCCGCCCCGGCGGTGAGCAGGACCTCCCCCGGCGGCCGACCGTAGCGACTGGACACTGCGGCCCGGGCAGGACCGGCGTCGGGGTAGCGGGCCAGATCGGTCAGTGCGACCGCGAGCGAAGCGGCGAGCCATTCCGGCATCGGGGCGAGGCGTACGTTGACGGCGAGGTCGACCAGCCCGGGGCCCGTCTCGGTGTCGCCGTGGTGACGAAGCGCCGCGTCCGCTGTCAGGCCGGGGTGTGCGAATGGCTCGGCATCGGGATCCACGTGAGCGATCTTCCTTCACGTCGGGCGTCACACGGACCGGGCGGTATCCGTGCCGGTTCTCGCAACTCCCATCCGGACGATCGTTATCTATCCTACTTTTGGTGCGTGCCGCGGTTTCTCAAGGTCGCCAGCTATCTCGCTCCACTCCTTCGATCCGGACTCATCGGCGGTGTCGCCCTCGCCGCGGTACTCTTCCCGATCGCGGCGCTGGCCGGCCTCGGTGTCCTCGCCGCCGGTTCGTATGTCGACAAGCTCACCGCCCAGCTACGCACCGCGGCTCCCGCCCAGGTCACCTACGTCTACGCGAACGACGGAAAGACGCTCATCACTCAGTTCTACGAGGAGTACCGCAAGTACATACCGATCTCCCAGATCTCGCCGTACATGCTCAAGGCCATTGTCGCCAGCGAGGATGCCCGGTTCTACGACCACCACGGGGTGGACGTCAGGGGCGTCCTGCGGGCGATGGTCGCCAACCGGCAGTCCGGGGGAGTTTCACAGGGCGCGTCGACGCTGACCATGCAGTACGTCCGCAATCTTCAGCGTGACACCGCGACCACGCCGCAGGATGTGACCGACGCGACGGAGCAGACGCCGCTACGCAAGATCAAGGAGATGCGCCTCGCCGTACAGCTGGAGAAGGAGCTGACCAAGGACCAGATCCTGGAGCGCTACCTGAACGAGGCGTACTTCGGCCACCGCGCGTACGGGATCTTCGCCGCGGCGCAGGTCTTCTTCTCTAAGACGCCCGCGCAGCTGTCGATGCCCGAAGCCGCGCTGCTCGCAGGGCTCGTGAAGGCGCCATCGGCGTACGACCCGGCCGGACCCGACAAGACTGCTGCGCTGCAACGGCGCAACTACGTCATCGACCGGATGACCGCGCTGGAGTACCTCACACCGGCCACCGCCAAGGCCGCCGAGCAGGTACCGATCACACTGAAGCTCACCGACCCGCCCAACGACTGCATCTCGGTGCCGAAGGCGCACAACGACTGGGGATTCTTCTGTGACATCCTGAAGAACTGGTGGATCCAGCAACCGGCGTTCGGCAATTCGCCCGAGGCGAGATTGGAGAACCTCAACCGCGGCGGCTACACCATCGTCAGCTCGCTTGATCCGCATATCCAGAACGTCGCGATGGACCAGGTGACCTCGCGCGAGGGCATCCACAGCCCGTTCGCGCTGGGGCTGGTCGCCGTCCAGCCGGGCACCGGTCGGATCGAGGCCGCCGCCGTCAACCGCCGGTACAGCCTCGACCAGTCGCACAATGGCGGCAACTCCGACGACACGAAGCAGCGCTTCGGCATCCCCGGGAGCTATCCCAATACCGTGGCGCCGCTGCTCGGGGGCGGCGATATGCCGGGCTACCAGGCCGGCTCCACGTTCAAGATCTTCACCATGACGGCAGCGTTGGAGATGGGCCTGCCGCTGGACACCCGGATCATGGCGCCGATGACGGTCCGCACCAACTACAAGACCGGGCCAGATGATCCGAGCTCATGCGGCGGCGTCTACTGGTGTCCACACAACGCGAGCAAGGCCATGACCGGCGTCCAGACGATGTGGTCCGGATTCGGCAAGTCGGTCAACACGTACTTCGTACAACTCGAGGAGCGCATCGGCGCCCAACGCGCGGTCAAGATGGCGCAACGACTCGGCCTGACCTGGCACACCGACATCGACCAGATGATGGCCACAGCTGCGAAGGCTCCCGGTTGGGGATCTTTCACGCTCGGCGTCGCCGACACGACGCCGCTCGAGATGGCCAACGCGTACGCCACTCTTGCCGCCGACGGAAAGTACTGCGTCGCCAACCCGATCGTCAGCATCACCGGCCCGGACGGCAAGAAGCTGGCGAGCGGCAGGCCTCAGTGCCGCCAGGAGGTCAAGCCCGAGGTCGCCCGGGCCGCCGTCGACGCGACCCGGTGCGTGACCGGCTATGGCGCCGCCACGGGATCGTGCGGCGGCTGGTCGACCGCGCCGGGCGCATACCGCGAGGCCGGACGGCCTATGGGTGGCAAGACCGGCACCACCGATGACACGAGGGCCGCCTGGTTCGTCGGCCTCACGCCCGATCTCGCCGCGGCGAGCTTCATCGCCGACCCGGACAGCCCGGTGCACTTCGCCGGGGACGGAAACGCACAGAAGCCGATCGACGCGGTTGCGCAGACGATCCGCCTCGGGTTGGCCGGTGTCCCGATACACCAGTTCAGGCCGCCCAGCCTCGCCACCGCGCGACAGGGCGCCTGATCAGCAGGCGTACCCTGCGGGGTGCGATGTACCGGTTCGTACTCTCGGCCCGATGGATCGGCCTCGGCCTGCTGATGACCTTCGCCGCCGCGGTCATGGTCGGGCTGGGCTTCTGGCAGTTGCACCGCTACTACTACCGGACCGCGATCAACAACAGCATCGACGCAGCGGCGGTGGCGGCTCCGGTGCCCCTGTCCGCGGTACTCAAGCCACCGGCCGGTACCGAGCCCGGGACAGTCGGGCCGGACGCCCCCGGTGGCGCCGGCTCGACCCGGGTCAGCGTCACCGGCCGCTACGACGAGGGACACGAGATCCTCGCCAGGGCCCGCACCGTCAACGACACGATCGGCTTCGAGATCGTTACCCCGCTCGTCCTCGACGACGGCACGGCGCTCCTGGTTGACCGTGGGTGGATCCCCTCGCCGCCGGATGGCGTCTCCGCGCCGGCTGTGCCTCCCGCGCCGTCCGGGACGGTGACCGTCCTCGGCCGGATCCACGCGTCGGAGAGCTCGCCGGACCAGCCGCAGACCTACGGCGGCCATGTCTCGATCCGCCGGATCGCCCCGGCCTCGGTCGCCTCGTCACTGCCCTACCCGGTGTATGGCGCCTACGTGACCATGGACGCGCAGACGCCGCCCAAGGATCCGCGCTTCGTCGCGGTCGCGCCCGACCACGAGAACGCCGGAATGAACGCGGGGTACGTGGCTCAGTGGTGGAGTTTCGCCGTGCTCACGCTCGCCGGATACGTTTACCTGGTCATGAAGGAGGCCCGGGTCCGGCAGTCAGGCAGGGCTCCCGTCGACCGCGTCGACGACGCTCCGCCGCGAGACGACTCCGATGATGCCGATCCACGGCTCTATGGCCGAGCGCCGGACGGCGGCTACGAATCGAACCCGCGACGCACAGATCGGGTCGCGACTCGCCGGCCGTTGTGAGATCGGGGTGTTCCTCTAGTCGATTCCCAGGTCTCGGACATCACTCTTGACACAGCATCGCCGATCTTGGCTAGCCTGTCCCGAAGATGTGGAAGGCCGTCCGGAGTCGCCTAACCGTCGGCCAACTCATCGTGCCGGCCGGCGTGTGCTTCGTGGGATAGCGCCCGTAGGGCGGTGATCGTGTCGGCCTCGCCGGCCGACTTGTCCTCCCGGTAGCGCAGCACGCGGGCGAACCGGAGGGTGACGCCGCCCGGATACCGGCTGCTCGCCTGTACCCCGTCGAACGCGATCTCGACGACCAGCTCAGGCCGAACGGTGACGACCCAGTCGCCCCGATCGACCGCCAGCTCGAGCAACCGCTGGGTCTGCCACGTGAGCATCGCGTCGGTCATGCCCTTGAACGTCTTGCCGAGCATCACGAAACCGCCGGCCGGATCCCGCGCACCCAGGTGGAGGTTCGACAGCCATCCTCGGCGACGACCATGCCCCCACTCGGCCGCGAGCACCACCAGATCGAGGGTGTGGCGCGGTTTCACCTTGACCCACGCCGACCCTCGCCGCCCGACGTCGTAGGGCGCCTCGATCGCCTTGATGACAACGCCCTCCTGACCGTGCGACAACGCCAGGGCGAAGGCGTTATTGGCCTGTTCCGCATCGTCAACCGTGACCCGCGCGACGCGCATCGGTTCCGGCACGGCATCGTCGAGGGCCGCCCAACGCACCCGGCCCGGTTCGTCAACCAGATCGACCCCGTCGAGGTGCAGCGCGTCGAAGAAGAACGGCGTGAGTCGCCCCGGCGCGAGCTGCGCGGCGAGGCCCGACGTCTCCTGGAACGGGCGGGGCCGACCTCGCGCATCGACGGCGAGCGCCTCACCGTCCAGCACAGCCCGGCTGACCGGCAGCCGCAACGCCGTCGCGACGATCTCTGGCACGCGGGACGTGATGTCGTCGAGGCTGCGGCTGAAGACCGCCACATGGGTACCGTCGCGGTGAACCTGGATCCGAACGCCGTCGAGCTTCGCGTCGACAGCGGCGGGAACCCCGGTGTCGGCAAGGGCCGCCTCCACCGATGGCGCGGCCTGAGCCAACATCGGCGCCAGCGGCCGGCCCACCGTCAGGTGGAACTCCCCCAGCCGGGCCTCGCCCCCGATCAGCGCCGCAGCGGCCACCTTCTTCAGGTCGCCGGAGAGCAGTAGCGCGCGCCGCACCGCCGCGACGGCAACCCCGGCGGCCTTCGCGATGGCCTCGGTGAGCAGGCCGGCCTGGGCCCCCTGGCGTACCTCTCCGGAAATGATTCCACTAAGCAGCCGCTGTTCGTCGGCGGTGAGAGCGGCGTAGAGCGCCTGAACTATCGACCGACGGCGGGCCTGCGAACCGGTGCCGGCGATCACGCTGAGCTCGGCCAGTCGGGCGTCGAGGTCGGCGACGGTCACGCTCGCGACCTCGGAGGGGGGTGGGAGGTCGCGCAAGCTGGCCCAACCGACGCCGATCTGGCGCTGTCGCATGTCCCCGGCGAGGTACGCGGCGCCCGCCTCGATCTCGCGCTCGGCACCCGCGGCGGCGAGATCCTTGAGCGCCGCGGCAAGCAGGTCGATCTTGGCTCGCCGGGCGGACACGGCCGTCACCGCGACCGAAGTCGCCGCCAGCTCCGCGAACAGCACCAGGCCATCATGCCCATACGGTGAGACACATTGGCCAGCCCGGTCAGGCGGCGAGCACCGGAGTGAGCTCGAAGCTGCGAGCTAGCACTGCGTTCGCAACGCGGTTCAGGTGACCGTCCAGCTGGTGCAGCATCGCCACTAGCTGGTCGATCTGCTCGGTGAGTCTCGCCTCGGGAAGGGCGCGAACGTCCTCGTCCTCCAGGGCGGTGATGGCGGCGTGGAGCTGGTCCATGACATCCTTCGTACTCATGTACGACACCCTACCCATCGATCCTGGCGCTCGGCAAGACCATAGCCGAACTTCTGTTCGAGGTTTCTCACCGACACGCCGGCTGTTCATGACAGGCTGAGAATCGCACAGGCGTCCGACAAAACCGGTGCACCAGCGAAACGCCAGATCAGGCCCGGGGAGAAACCAGCCGGCCCACGTTCTGCAGCAGCAGCGCCTCGGCCACGCAGACCCGTTCGAACTCGCCCAGGTGCAGGCTCTCGTTCGGCCCGTGCGCGCGCGAGTCTGGATCTTCTACACCTGTGACGAGGATGGCGGCGGCGGGGAAGAGCTCCTGAAACGTCGCGATGAACGGAATCGAGCCCCCCACGCCGATGTCGACCGGCGCCGTCCCGTCCCAGGCCGCGGTGAACGCCTGGCGGGCCGCGTCATACGCCGGACCGGTCGCCGGCATGACGCATGGCCTACCGTCGTGTTCGAGCGTCACCGTGATCCGCGCGCCCCACGGTACGTGCCGTTCGAGGTGTGCCTGGAGGGCGAGGAACGCCGTCTTGGGGTCGTCGCCGGGTGCGATCCGGAGCGAGAGCTTCGCCTTCGCCGACGGAACGAGCGCGTTGGGCGCGCCGGACGTCGGGGGTGCGTCGATGCCTAGCACCGACACGGCCGGCTTGGTCCAGACCCGGTCGACGATCCGGCCGCTACCGATCAGGTCGACTCCGTCGAGGATCCCCGCCTCGGCCCGGAACCGCTCGATCGGATAGTTCAACGGGGACGCGTCACGCCGGACAAGGCCCTCGACGGCGACATCGCCCGCGTTGTCATGCAGTGTGGCGACGAGCCGGCACAACGCCGTCAGCGCGTCCGGCACCGCGCCACCGTATGCTCCACTGTGGACAGCATGGTCCAGCACCCGAAGCTCGACGAAGCAGTTGACGATGCCGCGCAGCGAGGTGGTCAGCGCCGGCTCCCCCACGTCCCAGTTGCCCGAGTCGGCGATGACGATGACATCCGCGGCGAGCGTGTCGCGGTGCTCGCGGAGGAGACCTTCCAGCGATTCGGAGCCGAACTCCTCCTCGCCCTCGACGAATATGATCACGCCGACCGGCAGCGTGTCGCCGAGAGCGCGCAGCGCCGCCACGTGAGCCATGATGCCGGCCTTGTCGTCCGCCGCGCCACGACCGTAGAGCCGGCCGTTGCGCTCTTCCGGCTCGAAGGGTTCGCTCAACCACGCATCGGCATCCCCGATCGGCTGCACGTCATGATGCGCGTAGAGCAGCACGGTCGGCGCACCCGGTGGCGCGGGTCGACGGCCGATGACCGCCGGGTGGCCACGCCCGTTGTGTCGGACCACGGCGACGTCGGTCATGCCCGCTCCCCGCAGCAACTCGGCGACCGCCTCGGCGCTGACGGCGAGATGACCGAAGTCGAACCCGTCGAAGGCGATGCCCGGGATCCGGACGAGGGACTCGAGGTCGGCGCGGACGCCCGGGAACTGCGCCGCAACGGCGGCGCGCACCTGCGACTCGGAGAGGCTCATACCGCCGAGGCTAGCGGTCGCCGTCCTTGTCAACAGGGGCACCCTACCGGCGTGTGCGCGACAACAGGGTGGCCCTGCTTTCACGAACCCGCCGCCGTGGCCGGTACAGGACGTGGCCCACGCACAGGACCAGGGCCGAGACACCCACCACGCCCGACAGTCGCGCCGCCCGCCGAATGTCCACAGGGGACGGCGAAGGCCCCAGGCCCAGGAGCGGGCGATCCTCGACCCGGCCGGCGTACACGTTGCGGCCGCCCAGGCGTACACCGAGCGCACCGGCCATGCCAGCCTCGCACTGTCCTGAGTTCGGACTCGGGTGCTGACGACCGTCGCGTAGCCAGACCCATGCGGCGCGCACGATCGACCCGCTACGCCGAGGTCCGTCATTGACCAACGGCGCGGCACCGACCATGAGCGCGGCGGTGAATCGGCTCGGGATGAGGTTGGCCAGGTCGTCCAGCCGCGCCGACGCCGTGCCGAACAGTCGGTACCGGGGATTGCGGTGGCCGACCATCGCGTCGAGCGTGTTGACGGCCCGGTACCCGACAAGGCCAGGGATGCCCGCGATGGCGCCCCAGACGAGCGGTCCGACCTCCGCGTCGGATGTGTTCTCCGCGACGGACTCCACGGTGGCCCGGGCGAGCTCGCCTGTGTCCAGTGTGGATGGATCACGGCCGCACAGGTGCGGTAGGCGCGACCGGGCGCCGGCGAGATCGCCGGTGTTCAGCGCCTCGGCCATCGCGGCCGCCTCCCTGCGCAACGACCGTCCACCCAGGACGGTCCACATTGTCACCGCCATCATGGACGCACGAGCGAGCGGTCGGCGACGTGTCGCGAGGGACGTAAGTGCGGCGATCCCGACCGGGACGCCTACCGCGATGGCGGTGAAGCGAGCACCGGCACGCCTCTCCGGCGCCCACATCCGACGCTCGAGGGCACCAATGAGGCATCCGTAGCCGGCCACCGGATGCCAACGGCTCGGATCGCCGAGCCACGCGTCGAGGGCATACCCCGCCAGCAGGCCGGCCGCATCGGCTAGCGCCCGGCCGCGGACGCTGCGTGTATCGGCGAAGACTCCCGCCCTGACCGAGGCTCTCCGACCCGTCCGGCCGCTCGACCGACCCGACTCGTCATCGCGTACATCGCCCCGATTTCCGCCGATGCGCCACACGCAAGGCAGCGTAGCCATCCGGGGGACGCAAGCCGTGCGCGCGCCCCCCGGATGCCCTGCCGGGGTCAGGCGGCCACGGCCTGCCGTGAACGCCGGCGCCCGCGGCCCGACCCCGCCGCTGCCTCCTCGTCCTCTCCCTCCTCGTCGCCTGGCTCAGGCACGTGCAACCCGGCCTCGGCCAGGATCGCCAGCGCGTCGACGTCGGTTGAACCTTCGACCAGGCCGAAGTCGTCGAACGAGGCATCGGCGGCATCGTGATCGACGCTGGTCCCGGCTTCGTTGTCAGGATCCTCGACCACCAGGCCGGCCGGCTCGGGGCGCGAGCGGGTAAAAGACGCCGTCCCACGGGACAGGTCGTGACCGACCGAGATCGCATCGAGCTCGTACGCGATCCGCGCCTCGCCCTGCTCGTTGACCCAGTCCCGGGTGGAGATCCGCCCGTAGACGACGACCGCATCGCCCGAGAACACCGAGCCGTGAACGTTCTCCGCGAGCTTGCGCCAACAGGCGACGCGGATGCGCAGGTTCGGGGCGTCAACCCACTCGCCGGTGCCCCGGTCGAAGCGGCGGGCGTGGGTGGCAATGCGGAAGTTGGTCACAACCGCGTTGTTCTTCGTCATCTTCTTCTCCGGCGTGTTGAGCGCGGTGCCAACCACCGTGATGTACGTATCGAACATTGTCTCTCCTATTGAGATCCACACTGGACGCTCGGACCGATCCGGTGACGAGCCTGCTCGATCCGGATGGCGGTGTCAGCCCACAAGTTGCGACCTGTGGATAGGCAGACCGTCTGTGGACAGCGCCCCACGGTGGCTCTGGATCTGCTATGCATCCACGGGGTAGCGTCATCGAGTGAACACCGACGTTCTTGGCGAACCGTATGTACAGCACCGAATCACGCTGCCCTCGGACGACGAGGGCGAGATGGTGGCCACGCTCGTGTCGCGCCACGCCTCCACGCAGACGAAGCGGGCGGTGCTGTACCTACACGGCTGGACCGACTACTTCTTCCAGAAACACCTGGCCGAGTTCTTCACCGAGCGTGGTTACGACTTCTACGCCTTGGACCTACGCCGGTACGGGCGCAGCCTGCTCCCGCACCAAACGGCGAACTACACCCACGACGTCGCCGAGTACTTTGCCGAGATCGACGAGGCGGTCCGCATCATCCGCGACGAGGAGGGCCACGACACTCTCCTGCTCAACGGGCACTCCACCGGGGGTCTCATCGCCGCCCTGTGGGCCGATCGTGTCCGCGGCCAGGGGCTCGTTCAGGGGGTGTTCCTCAACAGCCCGTTCTTCGAGTTCAACGAGCCCTGGCTGACCCGCAAGCTACTCACACCGGTGATCACCTTCGTCGGCGCCCGCAACCCCAGGCGCCGGCTGCCACAGCAGCTCACCGCAACCTACGGGATCAGCTTGCACACGTCCGAGCGGGGCGAGTGGGATTACAGTCTGGACTGGAAGCCGCTGAAGGGCTTCGGCATCTACGCGGGTTGGGTGCGCGCCATCGCATTGGCGCACCGCACGGTGCAGCGCGGCCTCGCGATCGACGTTCCGGTGCTGGTCGCCTGCTCGATGCGCAGCTACCGAGGCAGGTTCAGCGAGGCGGCCCACGACGCCGACTCGGTGCTCAATGTCGACCACATCGTGCGGTACGCCGCTGGGCTCGGTCGCGATGTCACTGTGGTTCGCATCGACGGCGGGAAGCACGACTTGACACTGTCCCGAGCGCCCGCACGCGAACGGGTGTTCTCTGCCTTGGACGGCTGGCTCGCGGCGACACTCGGCGTCGGTGCCCGGCAGCCCGGCCGTTCGCCGTCCGTAGATCATGGAACAAAGCACCCGGCGGAGGGGGTGTAAACTCCAACATCCGCCGCGCTCCGAGTCAGCGGCGGCTGGGACGGACGTGCGTCAGCAGCAGAAGCGTGTCCGAGGAGCCTGGGTCAGCGGGAGAAACGTGCCCGCGGACCAGACGTCCACTCGGGCCGTGACGGACGGCTGGGAGCGGCCCCCCACGACTCGGGGTAAGCGGGGCGGGACTCACGCCGGGTCTCGTCGCGATCCGGCTCGTCCTGGTAGCCGTCGGGCGGAGCCGCACTGTCGCTGTGGTCGTAGGAGTAGAGCGGACGGGCCCCGGTCGAGTATGCGTCGTCGCGGTAACGCGGCTTCGGCGGTGGTTGGGAGTGCTGCTGCGGCTGGGAGCCGCGTGCCCCTCGCGACTGCAGATACGCCGAGGACGGGGCGATCGCGCTGTTGGGTGCGAGCGACTGCGGCGCTACCGAGTACGGTGCAGCGGAGTACGGCAGAGGTGAATACGGTGCGCCAGAGTACGGCATCGCCGAGTACGGCACCGCTGAGAACTGGGCAATGTCAGCGGGATTGGCCGAGTACTCCCCGCGCTGCGCGGGCACGCGTGGTATTCCGCCGGTCGTCGAGGTCGTAGGCGGCCGGCTGGGGCCAGGACGCTGACTGACTGGCGCCATTGAGCCGGTGTGGTGGGTGCCGGTGTGGTGGGCAGCGCGCGCATAGCCGGCGCCCACCGGGCCGGACGACACCGGACCGACCGGCACTGGGCCGACTGGTCCGGGGCCTGGCGGTACGCCCGGGATTCGTCGCGAGGGCGTCGCACTTACGGGGCGGGCGAGGGGAACCCGCTCGCCGGGCCAGGACGGGTGCTCCTGGTACTGACGCGGCATCTGGTCCGGGCCGCGGTGTCGGGCCGGCCCATGTACCCTGGGCGCCTGCCGGGGGCCGGCGGCCGAGCGGTCGAAGGGCTCCCATCCGCTGCCCCGCCGGACCAGCAGGGCGCGGCTCAGCAGGTGCTCGTCGCCCGCGAAGAAGATCCGATCGACGCAGCGGCGCGCCTTCTCCAAGCCGGCCGGGGACTGCGAGCCCGTCACGACGACGACGTCACGGGCCGGAACGCCGACGACGAGATCTCCTGGAACAGCGCCCTGCAGGCGGGTCCAGAAATCGCTGGCGAGGAGGAGGCTGGACTCGAGACCCTCGAACGAGAGCATCAACGCCGGGGGCTGGCCGTGGAACTCGGCCCGTCCCGCCAATACCTCGAGGTGCTCGAGAGCGGAGCGGCGCAGCGCGTGGGCAGGCATCTGCATCTGGTCGAGGTCGGCGTGGGTGACGACACGCCGGCCGAACTGCGGGCCAAAGCTATAAATAACGGTAAGGTCCCCAACGAACTCGTCTCGGACCGCCGCAGGATCTATCCGATCGGTGCTTCCGGGGGCGAGGAGGGGAACGAACGTGGCCCGCGTCACCTGCACACGAGGAACCTAGCGGCTGCTCCCACGGAGGAAAAGCCCCGAGTGTGCTATGTGCGATTTGTCCAGGCAACCTTTTTCGGCCTTGAAACGTCAGGCTCAGGCGCGATGCCTGTAACCGGCGGCGCGGTACCCTCCGATCGGCCGCAGATCCGGCGCCCGTAGCTCAGCGGATAGAGCGACGGACTTCTAATCCGAAGGTCGCAGGTTCGAATCCTGCCGGGCGCACCACCTCTGACCTGCGGCCGAGCACTGAGCGGATAACCCTCAAGATCGCTATGTCGCTACCGATGTAGCTACCCGTGCGAGAAAATCACCTACCGGCGGGCCGGGATTGCCCCACCGGCGTCAGCAGAGCCGATCCGGCGCCTATTCGCTTCCGCATCCGGAAATGCGAAAGCCACTCCTGCTGTGGATTCGGCAGGCTGTGTCCTGGTCGATCCAATGTCCACTTCGGAGGTCGCCGAGATGCTCGGGCTTACCACGCGACGGGTGCGGCAGCTCTGCGCCGCCGGTCGCCTCACCAGCGCCACCGACTCGACCGGCCGGTGGCTCGTCGAACGGGACGAGGTGACTGCGGTCGGGGCCAGCCGAACGAACGTGGCGGCATGACCGCCCAGCGGATCACCGCGTCGGCGGCTCAGATGGGTCTCACCGGCGTGTTGCCACGGCCCGACCTGGCCTGGCGGCGCGATCGCTGGTGCGGTGCAGCGGACGACGCGACAGCGGACGATGTGATGACCGCGCCCGCCAACGTTGGCCGGGCAGTCCCGGCACGTCGCAAAAGGAACACTGACCTCACCGGTCCTGAGTCGGCGTCCGGCGGCGTCTGTGGGCGGACACCCATGGCACCAGAACCACCACAGCCGACCGGGTGAGGCTGGCGGCTCGGCGGGAGCGGTCTCGGCCAGACGCTCGCGTTGCTACCAGTTCACCGTCTCGAGGAAACACGCGCGCTCAAACGCCCGGTCTTCGGCTGAGCGGGCCATGCCGCTATCGTACGCGCGTTCGAGCGCGTCACAGACGGGCTGCATGGTCGATACTTTGCACCGTGGCCATCAGCTACGGTGCCAGCGTGACAGCCCACGTCTTCATCAGCTATAGCCATGAGCACGATCGGGACTACGTCGAACAACTGGCTGCCTTTCTCACAAAACAAGGTATTCCGGTCTGGTTCGATCGCGAGATCGTTGGCGGCACACGCTGGGCCGACGTAATAGCGCAAAAGATCAACGACTCGGCCGCGGTGCTCGTGGTCATGAGCCCTGGCGCCGCGCAGTCCAGGTGGGTCGGCCGGGAGATTGGCTGGGCAGAGGGAAGGGGCAAGACGATCATTCCCCTGCTGCGAGCAGGGGACCCGTTCTTCCGTGTCAGTGACATCCAGTTTGTCGATGCGACCGGCGGCCAGATGCCTGGGCCGGCCGTGCTAAGCCAGTTGCGCGAGCACCTCGCGGCGGTGACCGCGGGCCAACCTGCACACGCGTCCGGCGCAGACTCACTCCACGCGTCAACCCCGGTCCAACGGCCGCCTGTGGCCGCACCTCCTCAGACTGCTCCGACCGCGCCATCATCCGGTTTGACTGTGCGACGGCGACGGAGAACGCTCTGGGTTGGGTTCGTCGCCGCACTGCTCGTGATCGGCATCGTGATCCCTATCTGGTTCCACTTCAGCGAACCGGCATCGAGCGACACAAGTCAGGCGCCCCCGACCGGGCCGGCCAGCACCCAGCCCACCAACTCCCAACCGACCCCTGTGTCCGGGCTGATACAGATCGTCAATGCCGCGAGCGGTCGATGCCTCCACGACAACATCCCGAGCGTCGGCGTGCACCTGGCCGACTGCAGCAGCGACCACAACCGAGTGTTCTGGACGCTGTTCTCAGACGGCACCATCGTGAGCGACGCCAGTGGCCGATGCCTCCAGGTCAGCGACGCCACGCCTCACAACGGCACCGGGATCATCGTCGTCACGTGCACCGGCGCCGCCAACCAACGATGGGACCTCTCGTCGCGGAACGCCGGCCAATTCACCGTTCACGTCGGGTCGACGACGATGTGCCTGTACGCCGATCCGGCGACGATCAACACAAACGCGACGAACGTCTGGGTCTGGACATGCGAAGCGGGCTCGGCGAACCAGGAATGGAGCGTGTCCTGAGCACGATTCCTGAGGTCATTACGGCCGACGAACGGCGCGAAATCCTCGCTCACACCACCGATTGCGATGGTGTAGATCTACCTGATTGGGTACCCTTACACCATGGCGCTGAACATCAAGGACCCAGAGACCGAGCGACTCGCGGCTGAGGTCGCCGAGCTGGCCGCGGAGACCAAGACACGAGCGATCAATGTCGCCTTGCGGGAGCGCAAAGCACGCCTGACGGCCGCACGTGCAGCCGCCGATCGCGGCGAACGGCTGCGTCGGTTTCTCATCGGCGAGGCTTGGCAGCAGATTCCCACTGCCGTCTTGGGTACCCCGCTGAGCAAGAGCGAGCGGGAAGAGATCCTCGGATACGGTCCGGAGGGCGTGTGATCGTCGACAGCTCGGCAGTGGTCGCCATTCTGTTACGCGAACCGGGTTGGGAGCGGCTACTCGACGATGTCGTGACGTCTGATCCTCCGCCGGGCATCGGCGCGCCCACCCTGGTGGAGTCGGGAATCGTCCTTGCGGCCCGCCTCGGCGTACTGGGCAGGACCCTGCTTGCAAGGTTCATCCAGGAGAGCGGTATGCGGCGCATCGCCTTCACCGACGACCTTTGGGCGGTCGCCATCGATGCGTATGTTCGCTTTGGCAAGGGCCGACACCCGGCTGCATTGAACTTCGGCGACTGTCTCACTTATGCCGTGAGCCGGGTGGCCGGTGAACCTCTTCTCTGCATCGGCGATGACTTCCCGAAGACCGACCTCGCCGTCGTCGTCTGATCGCGTGGTCTGTATAGCGCGCAGGTAGCGGGCTGACTGGGCAAGCGAGTCCGATCGCCAGTCGGCGCGATCCGTCCATTCAGACGATCCTCATCGTGATCTTCGTCTGCGACGGTCTAGGCCATGACCAGGAAGCAGGTAATACGCCTGTGTGCTGCGGTGACCCTGGGCGTTGCCGTCTACGCGGCCAGTGACGAAGTCAATCACCATCCAGCGGTGGGTGCGATCCTGGCGATGTTCGCTGCGACGTTCACGTGGGTGCTTACCGGCATCTGGCGGCCTCGCGAGCGGACCGCCTCATCCGTGGTCGTGCGTGTGCCCGCTCCCCGCGTCGGCGACCGCAGCACGGGCGATGATCGAACGAACCCACCCGAACGTCACGGTGCGACGCCGTCCGCCAATCCCTTCGGGAGCTGGCGCTAGACACCGCCGGTTCGATCGCCCATGCGCACGTCAGGCACGCCTGTCCACAAGGGATGCGGCGGCGCCGAAGACCCACGAGCTCGCCGAGGCGATGAAGTCGCTCGGGAAGCCGAGCGGGATCCGGCTCGCGTCGTCGAGGCGGGCCAGCGCCTGAGTCGGGATGGTCACGTCCACCGCCCGGAGGTTGTCCTCCAGCTGGTCCAGCCGGCGCGCGCCCACGATCGGGTGGATCCTGTCCGACCGGGTACGGGTCCAGGCGATCGCCAACTGGGCCGGGCTCACAGCGAGCTCACCGGCGAGGTCGACCACGACCGCCGCGATGGCCCGGTCCCGATCCGGGATGGCGTCGGCCGCCACGCGGGTACCGGTCGGCGAGGTGTCGCCGGTGAACTTTCCGCTGAGAATTCCGCCGCCGAGGGGACTCCATGCGGTCACGCCCAGATTCAACGATTCCGCCATCGGCAGCAGTTCCCGTTCGATGTCGCGCTGCAGGAGACTGTACGGCACCTGTAGACCGATGAAGGGCGTCCAGCCACGCCACTGCGCGATCGTGTTCGCCTGCGCCACGACCCAGGCGGGCGTGTCGGAGACACCGACGTAGAGAACCTTGCCGGCCCGTACGGCGTCATCGAGCGCTCGCATCGTCTCCTCGACCGGTGTGCTCCGGTCCCACATATGGACCCAGTAGATATCCACATAGTCGGTACGGAGGCGTCGCAGACTCGTCTCCAGGGAGAGGATCAGGTTCTTGCGATGGTTGCCGGCCGCGTTGGGATCGCCGGCGTCGCGGGAGACGGTGTACTTGGTCGAGAGAACATACCGGTCCCGGCGCCCCTCCAGCAGCTCGCCGAGTATCGTCTCGCTCGTCCCGCCGCGATAGTTGTTCGCCGTGTCGATCGCGTTGCCGCCCGCATCTGTGTAGGCGTCCAGCATGCGACGGCACTCCTGCGGCGGCGCGCCGACTCCGCCCTGCTCGCCGAAGGTCATCGCGCCCAGGATCAGTTCCGCGACGCGAAGTCCGCTCGCGCCGAGCAGCCGGTACCGCATCCGCGTCCCCTCTCCATCCGAGTCCGCTACCAGATGTCGCCGGGGCGCCAGTCACACACCAACGTACCGGTCAGTTCCAATGACTCGGCGATAGCCAACACATACGTGGAGTCGTCGTCATCGGGCGTACGTACTACGCCGGTCGGCGTGAGCACCGCGGTATCGCCACACCATCGTTGCCAACCGCGGGCGGTGTACAAGCCAGCCACGCGTTCCCCAGCCGAGAGTGCTCCGATGGCGTACCCGCCACGCACGATCCGCTCCGCCTCCGCCATCACGCCGGCCGCGTAGCCACGCCCCCGGCGGTTCGCGGCGACCGCCACCGCTTCGACGTATCCGGCGCGAAGCGACACCCCCGCCACGATGAGGCGTCGCTGAACGACCGCGGCGTGTGCGATGGGCCGGTCGTCGTCGTAGGTCACGACATGCATTCCACCCAGCGTGTGCTCCCAGTCGTCGGCATCCCACCGCCCCTCGAACGCCTCGCCCAGCAGCCCGCGGATGTCAGCCAGCCGTGACGCCGAGAGGTCCGCCGTGTGTGTCGTGAGCGTCGAGATCATCCGATCATCCTGCCAGCGCGTCTGCGCGCGACGACAGTGCGTATCGGTGCGGGGGTGACGGCACGCCGGGGGCACCGGCGGGCGAGCGAGCGCGTGGCGCGCTACGGTGGTGCCGCGCCAGGGGTACGTACGGGGGCAGAGTGACTCAGGAGGACAGTGTGAAACGGTCGACTCGCGTCGTAGCGATCATCGCCGCGGTGATCGTCGTACTCGGTGCGGGCATCTACATCGCGCTCAGCTCGTTCACCAGCAAGCTGAACAACGCGATCCCCCAGACCAGCCTCTTCGGCTCGAGCAATCCATCGCCGACCGCCAGCCCCACGCTGGCCGGCATGGAGATCCCCGGCGCGATGAACATCCTGCTGGTCGGCATCGACACCAGGACCTACGTCAAGGGCTGGGTGCCGCACGCCGACGCAGTCATGATCATGCATGTCGACCCGGACCACACGCACGTCTATCTCACGTCGCTCCCCCGGGACCTGGTCGTCAACATTCCCGCCTTCGCCCCGTCACGCTTCGGTGGCGAGAGCTCCAAGTTGACCCACGCGATGGCCTTCGGCAGCCTGGTCCCCGGCAAGGACCCGAGTCCCGCTCAGGGCTTCCAACTGTTGGCGACGACCGTGTCCAACTACACCGGCATCAAGACCTGGACGGCCGGCGCGATCCTTGAGTTCCAGGGGCTTAAGAAGGTGGTCGACGCCCTGCACGGCATCGACGTGTACGTGGACGAGCTGACGGTCTCCATCCATCTGCAGCCCAACGGCGCGCCGCGTCCGGTTTGCGGCTCGTGTGACCACGGCTATGGCGGCCCGTCGGCGGTGTACCGGGTCGGCAACATGCACATGGTCGGTTGGCAGGCGCTCGACTACGCGCGGCAGCGCTACATCCCGGGCGCCGCGTACGCGCGCGAACGGCATCAGCGCCAGATCATCCGGGCGATGATCGCGAAGATCATCCACACCAACTACATGACCAACCCCGCTGCGATAAGCGGTCTCTTCAAGGCGCTCGGCACATTCATGATCTTTGATGGCCGCGGACACCAGCCGATCGACTTCGCCTTCACGCTCCGGCACGTCACGCCGGCCACGATGACGCTTGTCGGCGTTCCGGGCGGCTCGGTGTACAGCGGCGGAAACTACATCGGTGAAGCCCTCGGCAGCATCCAGCGGCCGTTCTTCGCCGCCATGCGTTCCAACACCCTCGCATCGTTCCTCAAGAAGAATCCGGGCCTGGTCAACAAGACGCCTCAGCTGTAGCGTTCACGCTCGCCGACGCTGGTTTCCCGCGTCCTCCGGGGGCTCAGCCTGCCATTTTATCCGCATCGCCTCGCATCCCCGCTTCCTACACTGGCAGGATGCCGAGGGCCAACGAGAACGTCGCGGCGCTGCTCGACGAGTATGCCGACCTGCTCTCGATCACCGGTGGGCAGCAGTTCAAGGTCCGGTCGTACGAGAAGGCGGCTCGAGCCGTCGCCGGCCACCACGCCGACGTCGCCACGATGGATGTCACCGAGCTACAGGACATCCCCAACGTCGGAAAATCGATCGCCGACAAGGTGGTGGAGTTCCTCTCGACCGGACGGATGGCAGCGGTCGAGGCTCTCCGTGCGAAGATCCCCGCGGGCGTGCGAGCGATGACGGCAGTTCCCGGACTCGGGCCCCGCAAGGCGATGGTTCTCTATACCGAGCTGGGTATCGCGTCCGTGACCGACCTGGAGGAGGCGATCCGGGACGAACGCCTCAACGACCTGCGGGGCTTCGGTGCGAAGACCGCCCAGAACCTATTGGCCGGGATCGAGTTGGCCCGCGGCGGAGCCGGCCGGGTTCTCATTGACGCCGCGATGGAGGCCGCCGAGGAGATCGTCGCCGCGCTCTCAGCGCTACCCGGCTGCTCCCAGTGCGCGTACGCCGGGTCGCTTCGCCGGATGAAGGAAACGATCGGCGATGTCGACATCCTCGCCGCGGCTGATCGCCCCAGGTCCATCATGGACGCGTTCGTCGATCTGGACCCGGTGGCGAACGTCATCGTACGTGGAGAAAAGAAGACGTCGATCCGGACCGCGAGGGGACTCCAGGTCGACCTGCGAGTCGTTCCCGCGGAGGTGTGGGGCGCGGCGATGCAGTACTTCACCGGATCGAAGCAGCACAACGTGCGAGTACGGGAAATGGCCGTACGTAAGGGCCTGAAACTCTCCGAGTACGGGCTGCACCGGGTCGACGATGGTTCATTGGTGGTCTCGCGGACCGAGGAGGAGGTCTACCGGCAGCTCGGCCTGGACTGGATCCCGCCGACGCTGCGAGAAGACCGGGGCGAGGTTGCGGCGGCCGCGAAAGGCACCCTGCCGGAGCTTGTATCGATCGAGGACATTCGCGGCGACCTGCACACGCACACCAGCCTGACCGACGGTGTGTCCACATTGGAGGAGATGGTAACCGCGGCGAGGGCACGGGGACTGCGCTGGTTCGCGGTGACCGACCACGCGAAGAACCTTCCGATGCAGCGGATGACGGACGAGAAGATGCTTGCCCAGCGGGCAAGGCTCAGGGCGCTCAGCGTCAAAGGGATGACTCTGCTGCACGGCACCGAGCTCAACATCGATCCGGATGGGGAGGTCGACTGGGACCCGAACTTCCTCGCACCTTTCGATATCTGCGTGGCGTCCGTCCACTCGCACTTCACGCAGTCGCCTGCCGCGCTCACCCGTCGCTATATCAAGGCCTGCGAGAACCCATACGTGAACATCATCGGGCATCCGACGACCCGCCAGATCGGCCGACGCCCTGCGGTGGAGCCCGACTGGGACGCCGTCTTCGAGGCTGCGGCCGCCACCGGTACAGCCATGGAGATCAATAGCCACCCCGACCGGCTCGACCTGCCAGACGAACTGGTGCTGCGGGCCAAGCGCCACGGACTGGTCTTCGCGCTCAACACCGACGCGCACTCCACCGTCCACCTGGCCAACTTGCGGTACGGGATCGGAGTGGCCCAACGGGCCTGGCTCACCCCCGCCGATGTCCTGACCACGTGGCCCTTGACCAAGGTGCGTGCCTTCGTCAAGGCGAAGCGATCCTGAGTCCAGCCGTCGTCCACATCCCCAGCCGGATGGGCCGGCGTACCGGCAGTTCACGAGATCGCCACCCGACGCAAATGCACGCGCCACTCCTTCGGCATGAAGTGGCGATACATATCCGCGCATGACTGCTTCGCGCATTCTCGCCGCGACCACGCCTGCGCGGGCCGGCGCAGCCGGGGACGAGCCCAGCTACAGCATCGTCGTCGCTTCCACGACCGAGGAGATACGCGCCGCCCAACGGCTACGTCACGATGTGTTCGCGCTGGAGATGGGCGCGCAGCTGCACACGCCCGCGCCCGGATTCGATATTGACGAGTTCGACGACTACTGCGACCATCTCGTCGTCCGGGAGGACCGTACCGGTGAGACGGTCGGGACCTACCGGATGCTCCCCCCGCACAAGGCTCCGGGCCGGCTCTACTCCGACAGTGAGTTCGACCTGACGCCGCTGGCACCGCTGCGCGACATCCTCGTAGAGACCGGTCGGTCATGCGTACATGCCGACCACCGCGGCGGAGCGGTCATCAACCTCATCTGGGCCGGCATCGCCCGTTACCTTCATCTGCGCGGACATCGGTGGCTCGCCGGCTGCGCCTCGGTGCCGTTGCGCGATGGCGGGTTCGCCGCGGCTGCCGTCTGGGATGTCGTTCAGGTCAAGCAGCTCGCTCCACCGCTCCTCCGGGTGAAGCCACGCCACCGGTACCAGCTTCGGCCGACGCCGGCTGTGAGCAAGCGGGACCTGCTGGCGGCTGTACCACCGTTGCTGCGCGGGTACCTTCGGCTGGGGGCGTGGATCGGCGGGGAGCCGGCGTACGACCCGGACTTCGGCGTGGCCGACTTCTTCGTGCTGCTCTCCGTCGACCGGGTCGACCCGCGCTACCTCCGCCACTTCCTTGGCGGGTGACGTGAATACCTGCGCGCCGGTGTCGGCGTGCGGTCACGGCTGTCTGCCCAAGCCAGGGACCGTTCCCCGCGCCAGCCTCATGCGCCGGGCGGCCCGACTGGCCGGGCTCATGATCGCGCTGCTCGCCGGGGTCGCCGTCGCTCCGGCCCAGCCGTTGCTGACCCGTCGTTGCCGAGCCTGGGTGATCCGGGCATGGTTCCGCGCTCTCCTGTGGACAGTCGGCGTGAAGCTGCGCGCGGTCGGCGCCTCCCGCTTGGCCACCCGCCCGGGGACACTCGTGGCGGCCAATCACGTGTCCTGGCTGGACATTCCCGCGGTGCTGGCGGTCGAGCCGATGTCCGTCGTCGCGAAGTCCGCCGTGCGACGGTGGCCCGTCATCGGCTTCATGGCGGCGCGCGCCAGGACGATTTTCATCGACCGGCGACGGCTGCGGCGCCTGCCCGTGACCGTCGCCGAAATGGCCGGGCGTCTCCATAGTGGACTGAGTGTGCTGGTCTTCCCGGAGGGCAGCACGTGGTGCGGCCGGACCCTGGGCCAGTTCTACCCGGCCGCGTTCCAGTCCGCCATCGACGCCGGAGCCGCCGTACGACCGGTGGCCCTCCGGTACCGGCTCGCCGACGGCTCACCGACCACGGTCGCTGCCTTCGTCGGCGACGACACTCTCCTGGCCTCGGTGCTACGTGTGGTCTCCACGCGAGGGCTGATCATCGAGGTAGTGGCCGGGCCGGTCGCAGA
>JBKPDY010000098.1:0-43167 GCA_046728155.1 Actinomycetota bacterium | reverse complement strand
CACCTGTACAATCCACATTGGACACTCCACGCCGCCGCCGAGCAGGGGTACACCGGCGTCGAATGGCCGGACCCGTGGAAGGCAGGGTCGCGCCGTCCACAGACCGGTCGTACCGATGGCCCGAAGCCACGGCTGGAACTGATCCGCCGAGGCGAACCGATGACCGCGCACCGTCGTTGGCGTCCGACCCTCAGTGGCCCGTCCACTGTGGAGGCCGATTCTCGGTGAAGGCGGCGTGGAACTCCTTGTGGTCGGCCGTCGTCATCAGCAGGGCCTGCGTCATCGCGTCCAGCTCCACCGCGGCGGCCAGCGGCATGTCCAGCTCCCGGGTGAGCAACGACTTGGTCTGCGCGTAGGCCAGGGTCGGCCCGGTGGCCAGGCGCCGCGCCAACTCGTCGACGGTTGTCGACAGTGCGTCGTCCTCGACGAGCGTCGAGGCGAGACCGTACCGGTCGGCCGTGGCGGAGTCGATGGTGTCGCCCAGCATGAGCAGCTGGGTAGCCCGACCCAGCCCGACGACCCGGGGGAGTAGGTAGGCGGCGCCCATGTCCCCCCCGGACAGGCCGACCTTCGTGAACAGGAAAGCGAACCGGCCGGACGTCGCCACGACGCGGAAATCAGCCGCCAGTGCCACCACGGCCCCGGCCCCGGCCGCGATGCCGTGTACCGCCGCGACGATGGGTACGGGGCACTCCCGCATCGCCCGGATGACCTCGCCGGTCATCCGGGTGAACCGGATCAGATCGGCCGCCTCCATCTCGATCAGCTCACCGATGATCTCGTTCACGTCGCCGCCGCCGCAGAAACCCCGCCCCTCACCGCGGATCACGAGTACCCGAACATCGCGGTGGTGAGGGAGTTCGGTGAGCAGATCGCGCAGATCGGCGTAGGTCGAGAACGTGAGCGCGTTGAGCTTCTCCGGCCGGTCGAGCGTCACTGTGGCCACACCGCCCGCCACCTGGAACCGGAAGTGCTCCCAGTCCCGCGTCAGCGGCGCCGATGCGCGGAACCGGTAGTCCGACGACATGGCGCGATCCCCCTCCTGCCCCGATCAGCGTACGGGAGCCGGCGCCGGAGCTTCCTCAACCAAATGGTTGCGAACACTCGCGGGGTCGGGTAATGTCTTATTCAACCAAGCGGTTGACGACATCGGGAGGGCGGCATCACAGCTGAGCAGCTCTCCCGGGTGTTCGCCGCGCTGGCGGATCCGACCCGTCGGGACATCGTGGCGCGACTGGCGATCCGTGACCTCACCGTCGGTCAGCTGGCCGAGCCGTACCGCATGTCGATCCAGGCGATCTCGAAACACCTCCGGGTGCTCGAAGAGGCCGGGCTGGTGACGACCGGCAGGGACGCGCAGCGTCGGCCCCGGCATTTGGAGGCAGAGGTGCTCGACCTGATGACAACGTGGATCGAGCGGTACCGCCAACAGGCGGAGGAACGGTTCCGCCGACTCGACGCCGTGCTCGCGGCCATGGACGACGAGCAGCCCAGCACACATGACGAAGGAGCAGCATCATGAGCACGACCAGCACACACGAGACACTGATCGAGGCGGATCCGGCGCTGCCGACGGTACGCATCATCCGCGACTTCGATGCCACGCCGGACCGGGTGTACCGCGCTTTCATCGAGCCGGACCTGGTGGCCCAATGGCTCGGCCCGAAGGACACCACCATGCGGATCGACAAGTGGGACGCCCGAACCGGTGGCAGCTACCGCTACGCCGCCGAGCGCGACGGCGAGGAGGTGGCCGCGTTCTACGGCTCATTCCACGAGGTCCGTCCGAACGAGCGGTTGGTGCAGACCTTCACCTTCGAGGGCGTGCCGGACGGGGTCTCACTCGAAGCGGCGACGTTCGAGCCGCTCGACGGCGGTAGGACGAGGGTCAGCACGCTCTCGGTGGTCGACAACCTGGAGGCCCGGGACGCGATCATCGCCAGCGGGATGGAGCACGGAGTCAGGGAGGGTTACCAGAAGCTCGACGCCCTGCTCGCGAAGGGGTGACGCGGCACCCAGCGCGGCGGCTGGGGAGTCGCGGGTCCGCCCGAGCGGACTCCGGATGACCCAGCCGCCGGGTCGGGCCACGCACCACGGGCGACGCATTAATGGCGATCTCCCGCCAGGTTCTTGCCGATCCGTTGTCCGGCCGCGCGGATCTCCTCCGCGGACGCGGATGGCAGGACATCCTCCCAGAGGATCAGATTCTCCCGGGTCGCCTCGAGCATGCCGAGCGGACGGGGGATGAACCAGATGTGGAAGTGGGCGACCCCGTCACCCCATCGGTAGACGTGTACCCGGCCGACGTCGCCGAGCGACAGGATCGCCCGCTCGATCCGGCCGGCCAGCGGGCCGTACTCCGCGGCCAGGTCGACCGGCAGATCGGCGAAGCTGTCATGGTGCGCCCGGGTGGCGAGCCAGACCGTGCCAGGCAGGCTGGTCTGCGCCGGCACGCGCAGAACCCAGTGCTCGTCGCTCCAGATCTCGTGTTCGTCCGGGGCATCGTCGTCTGTGCAGATCCGGCACGGCGGACCACCTGGGTCGCCCGGGCGGGCGGGCTCGGGGATGACCCTGGGCCCTGGTGTCCTTCTAACGAGCGGTTCCTCAAACGGCAGCGTCATGACCGTCTCCCTCCACGATGGACAGTCGCTCGATCCCGATCGAGCTTTCGTGTCGCAGCAATGCAACACCAGTGTTGCAGAAGCGCGACGCCGGCGCAACCCGCCCGCGATGCGAGCAGCGGACCTTAGCGGGGCCTGAAATGTCCCTGAAGTGTGGGCTAAGAGTGAACAGAGGCGTGTTGTCGGTCGTGCTTTATCGGTTCAGCCTTGGTAGGACTTGTTCGTGGCGCGAACCAATGCGCGGCGGACAGCGTCGTGGGCCCCCCGGGAGCTCTCCGCCCTCGCACCCCCCACCGCGCCCCAGCCGGCCGTGCCAGCCTTGCCGGAACGGCCGGCCCCGCCCCCTCCCGTTGCTCCGCCGATCGCGCGTCCTGCCCGGCGCCGGCCGCGCCTGTCCCTACGGCCACCTGCGTACGGCATGGGCAGGAGGCGACTGCTGGCGCTGATCTTCTGGACGGCGCTGGGCGTGGCGATCTTCGTGTGGTGGGTCGGCACGCCTCCCGGCTCCGTGGACGGTGTGGCCGCTGGCGTCGTCGAGGCCGGGCGGCTTACCGGAATGATCGCGGGTTACGTCTTGCTCGTGCAGCTCCTGCTGATGTCACGGGTGGGCTGGCTCGACCGGATCGTCAGCGCCAACGATCTCGTTCTCCTCCACCGCGATCTAGGCGGCGTGCTCGTGGTCACCGTATTGCTGCACGCATCGGCCCTGATCGTCGGATATTCAATGATGGACGGCTCATCGCTGTGGGGCGAGACGACCACCGTCCTCACCACGTACCCGGACATGATCAGCGCCTTCGTGGCCACCGGGCTGTTGGTCGGCGTCGGGCTGCTCGCGATCCGGGCGGTCCGGGCGATCCTGCCGTACGAGATCTGGTATCGGCTCCACGTGACCAGCTACTTCGTGCTTGTCCTCGGGTACGGCCACCAGTTCGCCGCGGGCCGCGATCTCGTCGAGCCGGGATGGGCGCGGACGACGTGGCTGGGCCTGTACGTGTTCGTCATCTTCTGCCTCGCCTGGGGTCGCGTTCTTTCGCCAGCGCGCCTGAACCTCCGGCACCGGCTGAAGGTGGCGGAGGTTCTCCCCGAGGGTTCGGGCATGTTCTCGATCTATGTCCAGGGCCGCAGACTCGACGAGCTCAACGCGCGGGCGGGGCAGTTCTTCCGTTGGCGGTTCCTGGGCCGTGGTTGCTGGACGCAGGCGCATCCGTTCTCGCTCTCCGCCGCGCCGAACAAGAAATGGTTGCGACTCACCGTCAAAGCCGTGGGCGAGCACACCGAGCAGCTGCGATGGTTGCGGCCCGGCGTCCGGGTGCTCGCCTCCGGCCCGACCGGCACGTTCACGGCTGATCACCGAATCCGCCACCGGGCCCTGCTCATCGCCGGCGGGAGCGGCATCGCGCCGATCCGCGCCCTGCTCGAGGATCTGCCGCGCGGGACCGTCGTTGTCTACCGGGCTAGTTCCCTCGACGACCTTGTCTTCAGGGACGAACTCGACTGGCTGGCCGAAGACCGCGACGCGGATATCCACTATGTGGTCGGCGGTCGTGACGATCCTGGTCCACGGCGGGTGATGTCGCCACGCGGGATCCGCAATCTGGTCCCGGACGTGAGCCGCCGTGATGTCTACCTGTGCGGTCCGGAGGGCCTGGTCTCGGCCGCGGTCAAGCTGTTGCGCCGGCTGCACGTGCCGCGCAAGCAGATCCACATGGACCCGTTCGAATTCTGACCCTGAGAGACCCCAACCCATGCGACGGACGTTCGTCTCTGTGCTCGGAGTCGTCTTCGGCACGGCGCTGCTCGTCGGGCTGAAGTCGCAGGCGTTCTCGACCCCTACGAGCGTGACCGTCGGAGCGCCGCAGGATCCGGGCGCGTCATCAGGCACGCCCCCGGGACCAGCCAGGTCAGGCTCGCCCGATGCCGGGCTGCCCAGCCCGACGCCTGGGCCGACCGGCACCACGCCGAAGCCGGGCAGGACCACGCCTCAGCCGTCCGGGACGACCAGCACAACGACCGCCCCACCGGCCAGCAGGACGATCACCGGCGCCGCCATCTCGGTGCGGACGGCAGAGTCGCCGAACCCGAAGTCGGGCATCTGCGGCGAGTGCCACGACTACGCGATCTCAGTCACGATCACGGTGGCCGGAGGTCGGATCACCAGCGCGAGCTACTCCTACAGCACCTCTCCCGGCGGGAGCCAATTGTTCGCGGACAGGGCCACGCACACGCTGATCCCCATGGTGGTTTCGGCGCAGACCTGGAGTCTCGGCAAACCCGTCAGTGGCGCAACGTACTCGGTCAACGCTACTGAGCTGTCGACCAAGGACGCGATGAGCAGGGCGGGCCTGTGACCGCGCCCCGGCCGCGTGTGCGCCGACAAGAGCCGGTGATGGGCACACTCGCCACGGTTGAGCTGCACGACCCGGTGCCCGACGCCGCCGTGGTCGACGAGGTCTTCGCCTGGCTACACGAGGTCGACCAACGCTTCAGTACGTACAAGGAGACGAGCGAGGTCAATCGCCTCCATCGCGCGGAGCTGTCGCCGGGGCAGTGCTCAGCCGACCTTCGTCGCGTGCTCGACCGGTGCGCCGAGCTGTGGCAGGAGACCGACGGATACTTCGACATCTATGCGACTGGACGGCTCGACCCCTCCGGTTACGTCAAGGGTTGGTCGGTCCAGGTCGCCTCGGAGCGCCTCATGGCCGCCGGTGCGGTGAACCACTATGTCGACGCGGGCGGCGACCTCCAGACCCGTGGTCGGCCGTCGCCGGAGCGCGATTGGCAGGTCGGCATCCGCCATCCTTGGCGCCACGACAAGGTCTGCTGGGTGCTCCACGGCACCGACCTCGCTGTCGCGACATCCGGGATCTACGAACGCGGCCTGCACGTTGTCGACCCACGTACGGGCAGGCCGGCCGGCGTGCTGCGCTCGGTGACGGTCGTCGGTCGCGATCTTGGCGTCGCCGATGCGTACGCGACTGCCGCGGTGGCGATGGGCGCGGCGGGGCTCGGTTGGCTCGCCCAGCTCGCCGACCATGAGTGCGCTGCCGTGCCGGAGAACGGCCAGGCATTCATCTCCGCCGGTCTGCCTGTCGCGGGAAGGGATACGGCCCACAACCTTAATGAGATGTTGAGCTTGCGCTAGGGAAGCCCTAGCCCCGGCGCATGAATGCTGACTGTCTACAGCGGACGCCGGTCGGGCGTTCCGAACAGCCAAGGGATTCGATCATGAGCCTTCGCACACGGTTCGGGGCGACTGCCGCTCTCGCGTTGGGGGTCATCGTCATCGTCGGGTCGATCGTCGGCGGGATCGCGTTCGCCAACCGTGGAAACCGCCCCGCGTCCACCCCGGCCGTGATGGTCGGCAACGACGACAACCAGACGCCGACGCCCGGGGGGAGCCACGATGAGGGCCTGGAGAACGACACCCAGGCCACCAATGATACGGACAGTGAGCACCACGCCACCGAATCGCCCCAACCGCCGTGCGAGCCCGGTGACGACGCGATGGCCAGTGCCGAGCCAAATGCTGAGCCGAGCCCGGACTCGTCCTCCGATGAGGCGGAGGACCATTGCCCATCGGTGGCCCCGGAACACGACGACTGAAGGTCAGGTCCGCGGCCTCACGGAGCCAGCCGTCGATCCCGGTGGCTGCCGACCGCCCTCGGCGCGGGCGGGCCGAACTCGACGATGATCTGGGCGCCGGACGATGGCGCTCGGCCGATCGTGACGCCGCCGCCGGACCGCTCGGCGGCGCGGCGGACGATATCCAGTCCGAGGCCGGTCGAGCCTCCCCCGCTCACGCCGCGCTCGACCGCCGCCATGTCGGCGATGCCGGCGCCGTCATCGCTGACCACCAACGCGGCGCCGCCGCCATGGCGATCGATCAGCGTGACGTGAAACGCCGTGCCTTCCGGCGTGTGCGCGAAGACATTGCCGATGAGAGCGTCGACGCATGCCGATAGGTCCTGTGTGCCAACGCGTACCGGAACGGGATGGCGCGGCAGGTCCGCGGTGAAGCGACGCCGCTCATCCTCGGCGAGCGCGGACCAGAAACGGACCCGTTCACCAACCGTGACAGTTGCGTCGCTGGCGACAACGGCGCCATCGCGAACCGGCCGGTCGGCGTCGCGAATGACCTCGTCGACCCGTCGGTCGACGGCGTCCAGGTCTGCCACGAGGCGATCGCGCACGTCCGGATCAGACAGGGTCTCGACATCGATGCGCAGCGCCGTCAACGGCGTACGCAACCGGTGCGACAGGTCGGCCACGGTGGCCCGCTCCTGCGCGAGTAGATCCGTGATCCGGTCGGCGAGCTGGTTGAGGCCGGCGCTCACCTGTCGTACCTCGGGCGGGCCGGCATCCTTGGCGCGCGCCGCGAGGCCGCCCTGAGCCAGTCGGTACGAGACCGTTGCGAGCTCCGACAACGGACGGGTGAGGGTGCGGGCGAGCAGGTTCGCGACGAGCAGGCTCAGTCCGAGCAGGCCCGCACCCAGCAGGCCGAGAATCAGCCAGGACCGCGTGACGCCCGCCTGCAGCTCGGCGTCGGGCACGAAGGTGCGGATGACGGCGGTACCCTCCGGCAGACCGGCGACGGCTACGACGATCTCGTCGCCACCCGGGATCGCCACGGTAAAGCTCTCACCGCTCGCCGCCTGCCGCACGGCGGACGATTCGGTCACCGGCGCGCCGACAGCGGTGCCATCGGCGAGGAACACCGTCATCCGATGTCGGCTCGTGGCGTTGGCGGCGGCCACCGCCTGTTCCAACGTGGTGCGGTCCGGAGCGGTCGCCACCGTCGGCGCGAGCGCTTGGACATCGACGATGGCGGCACTCAGCGCCCGATCCGTGGCGGCCGAACGGACGAGTACGGCCAACGGAACCAGAAACGCGATGAGCACGAGCGAGCTGGTCGCGCCTACGAGCAGCATGACCCGGGCTTTCATCGTGTGGACGGCTGGGGCGGATCCGTCGGCGCGGACAATTTGACCCCGACGCCGCGGATCGTATGCAGGTATCTCGGCTGTTGCGCCGTTTCCCCGAACTTGCGCCGCAGCCAGGACAGGTGGACATCGACGGTATCGTCGGCGCCACCGTACGGCTGCCGCCAGACCTGCGTCATCAGCTCCCGTCGGGACACAACCGACCCGGCCCGCGAGGCGAGGTAGGCCAGCAGGTCGAACTCGCGCGGGGTGAGGTCGAGCGGGCGCCCGTCGAGGGTGACCTCGCGGGCGGACTGATCGAGCCGGAGCTCGCCGATGACCACCGGACCCGAGCTGTCGTCGCCCGCCGTGCCGCTGCGCCGGAGCACGGCGGCGATCCGGGCATCCAACTGGGCCGGACCGAACGGCTTGATGACGTAGTCGTCAGCACCCGCGCCCAGTACCGCGACGATCGACGGCTCGTCACCCCGGGCGGTCGCCACGATGATCGGCACCTGGCTCACCGCCCGCATCATCCGGATCAGGTCTGCACCGTCAACATCGGGAAGGCCGAGATCAAGGATCACCAGATCGGGCTTGGCGTCGATGACCATCCGCAGGCCGGTCATCCCGGTCGAGGCGTTCGCGACGACGTGTCCCAGCCCGGTCAGGGCTCGGATCAACGCACGCCGGATTTCCGCGTCATCCTCGACCAGGAGGAGCTCTGCCACGGCGCAAACCTACAACACGCTCCGTATCCGAGCTGTCGGCCGCGAGGCGCGTTGCCGGGGCTAAGGTCCCGTTAAGGCCGCCTTATCCCCGACGCTGGCATAGTGATCGAGTGCTGCGCCCGAGGTCCGTCGCCGCCACGACCGTGGCGTGGATCGTGGGCGCCGTGTTGTCCGTCGCCATCGGCCTGATCGCGCTCTCAATGATCGGCACGGACTTCGCAGAAGGCCCGTTACAGCCGGCATCGCCGAACGCGCTGAGCCAGACCGAAGACCAGCCGCCGGCCGCGCCCGCCGCCAGCACACCGCCCTCCGCCGGGGCGAGCGCGTCATCGCCCGCCCCGGCGGTCGACCGAACCGTGACCACGCGTGGCGGCACGGTTGTCGCTCGGTGCCTCCCGTCGGGTGCCTATCTCGTCGGATGGAGTCCGACGCCCGGTTATCGCGCTGATGACGTGAGCCGAGGCCCGGCCGCCCGGGTCGTCATCCACTTCGAGGGCACCTCGATGGAGATCACCGTGAGCATGCAATGCCGGGAGAACACCGTAGAGCCCACCATCCGTGAGGAGACGGTCAGCGGCATCGACCACTAATCCCGTGGACTCCCCGTCGGAGGTCGACCGTGGACACGAGCCAGCCGGCCGAAGATCCGTTTCCTCCGCGAGAACGTCGAGAAAACTGCGCATTCTCGCGGAAGAAACAGATCACCACCGATTACGGTACCGGGCCAGCCGCCGCCGCGCGAAGGCGGGCGAACTCGTCGGCTAGGCGGTCGATCTGATAGGAGGCGTTGAGGCCGCTGGGGTTCGGCAGGATCCAGAGGCCCGTATGGTCGCCGATCTGGTCGAATTGGCGCCCGATCGTTGCTCCCGGGCGGCCGAACGCACGGCGGTACGCGACCACGCCGAGGACGGCCAACCACGCCGGACTCAGGAGCCGCATCTTCTGGGCGAGGTCGGCACCACCTTCGACCAGTTCGGCGACCGTCAGCTCGTCGGCGCGCGCAGTGGCCCGGGCAACGATGTTCGTAATCCCCAGCCCGTACGGCAGGAGGCTGAACTGCTCGGACGGGTCGAACTGACGCGGGGTGAATCCACCGCGGTGCAGCGCCGGCCAGAACCGGTTTCCTGGTCGGGCGAAGTGGTGGCCGGTCGCCGCCGACCATAGTCCGGGGTTGATCCCGCAGAACACCACCCGCAGCGCCGGTGCGAGCACGTCGGGGATGGTGCGCTCAGTAGCCGCGGCGAGGTCGCTCCTGGTCGGTCGCGGTGTCGTCAGGGTCATCGGGCAGCCAGGAAGGCATCCTCGGCGGCATAGTCGAACCTCGACGAGAAGAACTCGGCGTCGAGTCCGGCCGGTAGCTGTGCTCGACCCGTCTGGTCAGGGCCGGCGACCGACACGAGCCAGTCGACCTCAGCCGCCACAGTGGCGGCGTAGTCGCCGGCGGGGGTGTAGCCGAGGTCGACGGCGGCGGTCATGTCCAACACGATCGGCGGCCGGAAGTCCCACGGATGCCAGCCCAGGGCCGGGTCGGCCTCGTCGTCGAGCGCGACCTCATCCCACGTATGGCCGAGCCGGCGGGCGATAGTGCGGGAGATCTCCAGCCCGTTCGGGGTGTCCGGATCGGCACTGTTCAGGATTCTCCGACCGGGAGACGCCGCCACCATCTCGACCAGAGCGGCGATGTTCGCTGCCGCCGTCGGGTGGTCGGCGCCGGCTCCCCGATGGGCCAGCAGGACGACCGGTCGTCGGTCAAGGGCCCGCTTGACGAAGACCCATTCGCGGGGTCGCAGCGCGCCTTCTCCGTGCACTTTGGACGGTCGTACGATGGTGACCGGAGCACCGCTGTCGAGCAGCACCTGCTCGGCCGCCACCTTGTTCGCGCCGTACCCGTCCCGCGAGTTGAAGTCGATGTCGGTCCGCGCGACCATCGTCGGCTGCGTCTCCGGTATCGGTCCGTCAAACCGCGGCGGCGTCGGGGAGTTGGTGTGGTTGCCAGCCGCGTCGACGTAGACGCCTTTGCTCGACAGCATCACGACCGAACTGGCGTGGGGGACTAGCGGCAACAGGTGCCCAGCGTCGGTAGCGGTGTAGCAGATGCAGTCGACCAGAAGGTCGGCGCCGCTTCCCATCGCCCGCACGAGCGCATCCGTGTCGGCCCGGTCGGCTTGGATGAATCGCCCACCCTCGGCCGCGATGTCGGCGGGCAGGTGGTCGGGGTCGCGCCCGATGAGGTCGACCTCCCACCCGGCCGATAGCAGTCGTCGGGCGCAGGCCCGGCCGATGAGCCCGGTGCCGCCGACAATGAGCGCGCGGGGCATTGTCACACCGTATCCGCCGGTTTCGCGGCGCCGACGCCGGGTAGCGTTTCCCGCATGGACAGAGCGAGCAGCAAGCACGGTCCGAGAATGGATGAGCAGCTGGCCGCCGAGACCAAGGCGTACCGGCGCGGATCGCCGACTGCGGCGAGAGCGTACGAGTGGCGCGAACCGGAGCCATCGGCCGAGGGTGAGCCGAACGTCTCGGCCGTGCCTCATGCGGACACCCGCACCGTCGCGGAGCCGGCGCTGGCGATGTCTCCCGACGACATCGAGGGGCGGGCCCGGGTGGGCAGATTCCTGGCCCGCTCCGTCTTTCCCGCCGATCGCGACAGCCTGCTGCGGGCGGCTCGGGCGGCCAAGGCGCCCGATGACGTGCTCGCGACTATTGGCCAGCTTCCGCCGGGTGTGACGTTCCCAACCGTGGCCCGAGTCTGGGCAGCGCTCGGCCATCCGCTCGAGCAGCGGTCATAGGCACACGTACCCGTGTGGTCGATGTGACGGAAGGGCAGGGATAAGGCATCGAGCAGACCGACGACGCACAGTCGCAGGGCGATCGGCCGCCCCGTCGGGACGAGACGCTGCACCAACGCTGGGACCGCAACTTCGGCGACCTGCTCCAGGAGGTACGGGTGGCGTTGACCGGAGTGCAGATCCTGTTCGCGTTCCTGCTCACATTGCCGTTCGCGGCCCGGTTCGGGTTGACCACCACCGCGGACCGCGTGGTCTACATCTGCACCCTGCTCGCCGCGGCGGCAGCGAGTGGACTGCTCATCGCGCCGGTCAGCTACCACCGCCGGGTGTTCCGCCAGAACCGAAAGGGGGAACTCGTCGACATTTCCTCGCGACTCGCCGAGGGCGGCCTCGGGTGCCTGCTCGCGGCCATCATCGGAGCCGTCTTCGTCGTGATGGACGTGGTCGCCGGCCTGGCGCTCGCCCTCAGCGGGGCGGTGGCGGTCGGCCTTTTCTGCGGGTTCTTGTGGTACGCGCTGCCGAACCTTGGTAGCCGCCGAGCGCGGTCGATCAGTTATCGTCAAGGACGATGACCCCGGTCGATCAGGGCCATTCGCTTACGGTATCCACAGTGGAGCCCGCGTGAGGTGTAGATTTCGAGCTGCTAGAGGACCGTCCCGCACTGCCGTTCCAACCGAGGATGAGGGTGCTCTCGGAGCTGCGCGACCGACAGGTTGCGGCTGTCGCGCACCGCGCCGACAACGTGGTATCTCCGTCGCGATGCCACGGTCCCTTGTTGATAGCGAGCAGAATCTTGGGCACGTAGGCGTCGGCGTCCTCGATCGACGCGCCGGTCGTGCGAGTCGCCGGCGACGTCTGTCAGAAGTGCGACACTGAAGCCGACGATCAGTGCGAATGAGACGATCGCCAGCCAGCCGACGAGGCTTATGGTTCCCTTCGACATCCTGTTGTCGCACCAGTTCGTGCCATACGTGCCGCTCCGGCCTGCGCGTATGTGACCTCGTCAGGCATGGAGCTTCGCTGATGGTGGAGCGGTCCCACTGTAGAGGGATCCGAACCGTCCGGATAGCGGGCGAACGGCTTGCGGGGGCGATCGACTACTGCCCGTACGGGCGCTGTCGACACGCGGTTCTCGTGGTTTGGATGTTGTTCCCTGGGGTGTCTCGATGCCTTAGACTGCGGCGTCCGGTACCTGCACCGCGAACACGAACCAGCGTTGTTTGACCGATTTCAACCCCCCGGAGGAACCGCTGTGACCCGATGGCTCTCCCGCATCGCCCTGCCCGCGGCAGTCGTCGCCGGCGGCCTGTTCCTGAGCTCGACGGCTGCCTGGGCGAACACAACGATCCAAATTAATAGCGGCAACGTCCCGACGACGGCCGCGGGGTTTCCTACCCACATCTGCTCCGCCAACCTGGGTGGCGGACCCTTCGCGGGTCAGGACGTCTGGGTCTTCATCCTCCCGGGCAGCACGTCCGGCGACTTCGTCTCTTTGACCGTCAATTTCGACACAGACGGTAACGGCACCGCCGACACCACAAAGACGATTCCGCCGGACGGCACGATCGTCAACGACAACGGCACGAGCAAGGCGTTCCTCATCACACCGGCCGGCTGGACGCTCATCAGCGCGTCCGCGGAGATCACCGGCACGGCTGACTTCTTCACGCTGAGCCACACGTGCCCGGCCAGCACCGAGACGACGCCGCCCACGACGCCGCCCACCACACCGCCTACGACGCCGCCCACGACGCCGCCCGTGACCGAGAGCACCAGCGGGACCACGCCGGCGACGCCTCCGGCAACGTCGCCGTCGGGCCCACACCTCCCGACGACCGGCGTCGCTATCGGTGGTTTCGTCCTGGTCGGGCTCGCGCTGATCGGCGGTGGCATAGCACTCGTGCTGATTCGACGCCGCCAGGACGCGAACGCGGAGAGCAACACGCTCTGATGCGATAGACGAGGCGCGGTCGAGCCATTTTGTGGTCCGGCCGCGCCTCGCCAGCATCGGCCACCGTCCTCAGCTACGGTGACCGCGTGCGGATCGGCGCGGTGTTCCCGCAGACCGAGATCGGGGCGGACCCGGCAGTGATCCGCGCGTACGCGGTCGCGGTGGAAGAATTGGGTTACGCTCATGTGCTCGCGTACGACCACGTTCTCGGGGCCGATCCGGCCGGGCACCCCGGCTGGACGGGACCTTACGATGTGGACACGGCTTTCCACGAGCCGCTCGTCCTCTTTGGATACCTGGCCGCCCTCACATCCCTGGAGCTGGTCACCGGCGTTGTGATCCTTCCGCAGCGCCAGACCGCACTCGTCGCCAAACAGGCCGCCGAAGTTGACCTGCTCGCCGAGGGTCGGCTACGTCTCGGCGTCGGTCTGGGTTGGAACGCGGTAGAGTACGAGGCGCTCGGTCAGGACTTCGGTAACCGTGGTCGCCGGATCGAGGAGCAGGTCGCCCTTCTCCGTCGACTGTGGACGCAACGTTCGGTCGCCTTCCGCGGCCGGTACGAGACGGTGACGGCGGCTGGTATCCAGCCTTTGCCGCGGCAACGGCCGATCCCGATCTGGTTCGGCGCCCATCAGCCGATCGCTCTGCGCCGAGCCGGACGGCTCGCCGACGGGTGGTTTCCCCAAGTTGCGCCCGGCCCCAGGCTCGACGAGGCACTCGTGCATGTACGGGCCGGCGCCGAGGCCGCGGGGCGGGACCCGGCCACGATCGGGATGGAGGGCCGGGTGGCGGTTACCCGCGGTGTCGACATCGCCGTCGACCATGTCGAACGCTGGCGGCACGCGGGGGCGAGTCACGTGGGAATCGACACGATGCGCTTGACAAGCGAAGGCCCGGTCGGAGTCGACCGTCACATCGCCGCACTCGCGGCGCTGGCCGACGCGGTCGGTTTACCGCGCCGGCAAGTCAGCTAAGTGGACAGTCGTACCGTCGGTGCCCGCTTCCGCCGGGCTAGCGGGATCACTACGGGACCGCCGGCGATGGCCATCATCCTGAACACGACGTGCTGTGGGAGCTTGTCCGTGACGGTTACATGTCGCCGAACGGACGCGAGGTGGCCCCGCGCTCAGCGGAGTAGGCGCTCTATCGTCGCGGCGACGGCGAGGAGGTGCTCGTCGCGCATGCCTGGGCCGATGAGCTGTACGCCAATGGGGAGATCGCCCGGCGCGACGGGTGCCGGGAGCGACATCGACGGCAACCCCAGCACGCTCCAGGGCGCGGTGTGTGCGAGCAGCGCTTCGCGGGCCGATCGCCAGCCTCCACCCAGGTCGGCGTTGCGGGTACCCAGGGGTGGGGCGGCGATCGGCAACGTGGGGAGCAGGATCGCATCGCAGTCCGCGAGCAGGTCGACCGCGCTCGTACGGAGTTCATTAAGGCGCCGCATCGCGACGGCGTAGTCGCGGGCCGGAACCTCTGCCGCTGCCCCCAGCCGTTGCAGCACCTCGGGATCGAAGAGTTCGGGTGCCCGGGTCATGCGGTCGTGATGAATCGATACGGCCTCCACCGACTGGATCGTCCGGTAGAGGTAGAGCAGTTCCTCCGGGTCGGGTCCGCCCAGCGGGACCGTCTGCACGCCAGGGTCGGCCAGGCGGGTCCTGAGCGTGGCCATAGCGGCCGCAACCGGCTCGGCCAGGTGGTCGTACGCGTGAGTCGCCGGCACGCCGAGGCGAAGGCGCGACGGCGGCGAGGCGGTCTCGGCCGAGGCGGTGAGGACGCCCCAGCCATACGCCGTACCGGCGACGTCGGCCGCGAGCACGCCAACGGTGTCCAGCGACCACGAGAGCGGGAACACCCCGTCTGTGGGGACTCGACCGAAGGAGGGCCGGATGCCGACGACGCCGCACAGCGCGGCCGGAATCCTGACCGAGCCGCCCGTGTCGGTGCCGATCGCGAGCGGCACGAGACCCGCCGCCACCGCGGCCGCCGACCCGGCGCTGGACCCACCCGCCATCCGGGTCGGATCGTGCGGGTTGGCGCAGGCGCCGTTGGCCGCCCGGTCGCCGGTAGGGCCGTACGCGAACTCGTGCGTCGTGGTCTTTCCGACGACGATGGCGCCTGCCTCGCGGAGCCTTGTCACGACCCCGGCGTCGTGCGTCGGTACATTGCCGGCGAAATGTCGCGAGCCCATCGTGGTGGCCAGCCCGGCTGTGTCGACAATGTCTTTAATACCTATCGGCACGCCATGCAGGCGACCGCGGTCGATGCCGCTGTTGAGTTCGTCGCGGGCCAGAGCGGCGGCCGTCAGCGCACCTGCGCGGTCGACGGTAACGAAGGCGTTGATCGTCGGCTGGGTGGCGTCGATCGCGGCGAGGACCCGCTGGACCAGTTCGACCGGATCGAATTGGCGTTCACGTAGTTGCCGGGCGACCGTGTCCACCGACCTACCGGTGAACGGCCCAGGATCGGTCTCCACCCTCGTACGATAGACTCGTCGACGACATGGATCCACAAAGGATAGTCGATCTACGATGGCTATGTGGCCAACCAGGTCGTAACTCAATTTCCGGTGGAGTGAGATCATCGGTGAGTGCGGTTCTGCGCGTCTGACTGCAGGAGGCCGGACGATGGGCCAGGATTTCCCCTGTGGACATCGACACTCGGACGCTCGATCGGGATGCCCTGGCCGAGGCGGCCGACGCCGTCGTGGAACGGCTCGCCGCGGAGGCCGTCGTGGCTGGCGCGATGACGTTCGTCGACAACGCCGGCGTGTCCCGGGTCATGACGGTTCCCCTCGACCGGTTCGCGCACGCGGCGAGTTGGGGAGTCGGCTCGTCGCCTGTGCACGACGTATTCTGCGTGGACGACTTCATCACGACCAGCCCGCACGCCGGCGGGCCGGTGGGGGACCTGCGGCTGCACCCTGACCTCGGCGCGACCACCGTCCTGGCCGGACAGCCGGGATGGGCCTGGGCACCGGTCGACCGGTGGCGGCAGGACGGTACGCCGTACCCCGGCGATCAGCGCGGCTATGCTGGCCGGATGGCTCGCCGGGCCGAGGCGACCGGCCTGCGTCTGTTGATGGGATTCGAGATCGAATGGTACCTGGGCCGCGCCGACGGTTCCCCCGCCTCGGCCGGGCCGGCTTACGGGATGATCCCCGTAGTCGAACTGAGTGATTACGGCCGCGACCTGCTGGCCGCCTTTACGGCGCAGGCTACGCCGGTCGAGCAGTTCCACCCGGAGTACGCCACCGGCCAACTGGAGCTGTCGACGGCCGCGACCGACCCAGTCGGTGCGGCCGACCGGGCGGTGCTGGTGCGCGAGACCATCCGCGCCGTCTCGCATCGCCATGGGCTTCGCGCCTCGTTCGCCCCGGTGCCGGTCGCGAATGCGGTGGGCAACGGGATGCACCTGCATTTCTCGGTCGGCAGCGGCGGTCGCACCTTGATGTCCGGCGGATCCGGGCCACACGACCTCACCGAACGCGGAGAGTCCATTATGGCCGGTGTGTTGGCACGGATGCCGGCGCTGGCCGGCATCGGTGCGCCCAGCATCTCCAGCCATCTGCGCCTCGTTCCGCAGCGCTGGGCGGGCGCCTACCAGTGCTGGGGACTCGAGAACCGGGAGGCCTCGCTCAGGTTCATCGAAGGCGCTGCGCCCAACGCTGAGATCAAATGCGTCGACGGCTCGGCCAACCCGTACCTCCTGGTCGGTGCGCTCTGCGCGGTGGCAACTGAGAGTGTGGACGCGGGTCTGCGACTGCCGGGGGAGGTTACGGTCGACCCGGCGACGCTCGTCGACCAACCGCCCAGGCTGCCCGAATCGGTGCCCGCGGCTCTGGCTGCCCTCGCCGCCGACGAGGCTCTCGTCAACGCGATGGGCCCCACGCTTTTCGGCGCCTTCACGGCGGTTCACCAGTCGGAATGGGACCGCTCGGCGCAACTCAGCGCCGCCGAGATTGCCGAGGCGGTCCGGTGGCGGTACTGACCGACGCGCCATTGCTGGACTCCCATTGCCACCCGGTGGTGACGACTCCGATCGATGCGCCGGCCTTCGAGCTCCTGTGTAGTGAGGCCGCCAGCCGGCCGCGGCCGGGAGAGTCTTATCTGGACAGTCAGATCGGTCATGCGGTCCGGCGGTGGTGCGCACCCGTGCTCGGCCTCGCAGCGCACGCGACGATGGCGGAGTACCTCGCGGCCCGGGACACCGTCGGGGCTCGCGAGGTGACCCGACGGATGCTGCGCGACGCGAACCTCTCGGGGCTGCTGGTCGACACCGGCCTGCCGGCCCGCGGCATGACTTCCTTGGCCGAGCTGGCCGACGACGCGGGTGCACCCGCGGTCGAGGTGGTGCGACTGGAGACCCTCGCCGAACGAGTAGCGGCCGCGTCCTCGGCGAGCCAGTTCGCGGACGACTTCACTTCCGTGCTCTGGTCGGCGATCCAAGCTGGCGCTGTCGCAACCAAGTCCATTGTGGCCTATCGCCACGGCCTGGGCATCGCGCCTGAGCGACCGACCCGAAGCGATGTCGCGGCCGCCGCCGGACGGTGGCTTCGCGCGTCCGAGCGGAGCCACACCCGCCTGACGGATCCGACAATCCTTCGGTTTCTCCTCTGGTCGGCCGTGGACACCGCGCGCCCGATTCAGCTGCACACCGGATTCGGTGACTCCGACGCGGGCCTCGTCTCGGCGAACCCCGGGCTGCTCCAGCCGTTCTGCGCCGCCACCCAGGCCGCCGGCGCCCCGCTCATCCTGCTGCACTGCTACCCCTACCATCGCCAGGCGGGATGGCTCGCCCACCTGTACCCGCATGTGTATGTCGACATTGGACTCACTATCACGTACGTTGGAGCCCGTGCGCGGGAGGTGCTCGCCGAGTTTCTCGAGCTCGCGCCGTTCGGAAAGCTGATCTACTCGTCCGATGCGTACGGACTGCCGGAGCTGTACCTCGTCGGGGCCGCCCAGTTCCGCTGGGCTATCCACGATGTGCTCACTGGCATGGTGAACGACGGCGCGATCAGCGAACCGGACGCGGCCCGCATCGCCGGCGAGATCGGCGCGGGCAACGCTGGCCGGGTCTATCTGTCAAAGTGAGGCTCGGTCGGTATGACACCGGGGCGACCGCAACGTCCCACTCGTCGAGCACCATCGCGCCCAGGTCGACCTCGGTCAGGCCCTCCGGCGGGGTGAGCACGGCACCACGGTACGGTCGCCTGACGATGCAGCAAAGCCAATGAGGTCCCACCGCCTAACGCAAGGGCTGCGTCGCGTGACTGCAGGTAAGTTTCGGGTTCACGCCGGCATAGTTCAGCGGGCCGGCGAAGACCGTCACCAGCGTGCTGCCGACCGTAGCGCAGTTGTCGGTCGCGCTGCTCAGGTACCCCCGTTGGATCGCTGCTATCAGTCCGACTATCAACCAGATGGCGATGATCACGCCGATGACGCGCATCGTTACCTCCCTCCGAACGGGGCGCCCGAGAGTTCATCTACCCAGGACGAGTGGCTGTACCCCCTGAATCTGCTCTCGCTTCCCGGCCGACACAACCCAGGCAACGGTCAGATGCGGTTGCCGGTACGGGCGGTGACGGGAAGCTGGACCGGGCCGCGGATGGTGGTGGCGTTGCGCCGTCGGACACGGCCGACCCGGCGAAGTTGGGGCATGCGCTGCGCGAGTACCCGGAGAGCGACGGTGGCCTCGAGCCGGGCCAGGGGCTGCCCGATGCAGTAATGGATCCCACTGGAGAAGGCGAGGTGCTCAGGACCAGGGTCGCGGCCGATGTCGAACTCGTTGGGCCTTTCGTATGCTTCGGGATCCCGGTTCGCAGCGCCGATCAGCGGCACGACAATCTGTCCCTTGTGGACGGGCTTGCCCTCGAGTTCCAGCCGCTCGACTGCGACCCGAAATGTCCGCTGTACCGGAGGATCGAACCGTAGAACCTCCTCGACGGCGTTCGGTGCCAACGTCTGCGGGTCAGCGCAGAGGGCTTTCCATTGGTCCGGGTGGTCAAGGAGCGCCACCACTGCGTTGCCGATGAGGTTGACCGTCGTCTCAAACCCGGCGACCAGGAGCAGGACGCAGAACGGGATCATCTCGTCCGAGCCGATCTGGCCGCCTTCGGCTGCGACGACGCGGCTCACGATGTCGTCGCTGGGCTCACGGCGGCGCAGCTCGAACAAGCCGTCGAAGAGCCGTCGCAGGTGAGCGTCGTTGCGCTGAAGGTCGGCGGCGTGCCGAAGCGTTCGGATGCCGTCCAGCGCGCCGCCGATCACCCGGCCGTAGCTGGCAAACGCGTCGGCATCGGCGCCGGGAATGCCGAGCAGATCGGTGATGACAGCGATCGGTAGCGGCGCGGCGAGGGCGGCGACGAGGTCGAACTCGTCTGCGGTCGCCGCCTTATCCAACAGGCCGTCGACCGTGCGCTCGATCCGGTCGCCGTACGTGGCCACTGCCTTCGGGCTGAACGCCGGAAGCGCCAGCCGGCGAAGGCGGGTGTGGTCCGGCGGGTTCATGCTGAGGAACGACAGGTCGAACCCGTCCGCCAGAGGCGGCTCAGGCTCCTCGGCCGGCCGTACGCCGAGCCGCCGGTCGCGCAGGACCATGTTGCAGACCCGGTGGCTCGTACTTGCCCAGTTGCCCAGCCGGGTTGGAAAGAGCGTGCCGACCGCGCGCATTCGCTCGTAGATCGCGTACGGGTCTTCACGGCCGGGCCGCAGCTGAAGCAGTGCCATGGGGTCGCGCCTGACGTAGCCCGCATACGCGATGTCCGCGCGTTGCTGATAGAGCCGCATCGCGAAGGTGATCGCCTGACTGAGGGCACCCACACCCATCACGGTACGCGGAGCCTCGACCTCGACCGGTCGGCGGATTCGAGTCGGCCCAGTGGAAGCGTTGAGCTAGCTGGTCGGCGGAACGTAACGCGCGTTGCCATCGACCGTTCGGTAGACCGCCTCGGAAATCGGTCTGCGCTGCTCCTCCGCGAGGTGACCGAGCAGGCCGGCGCATCGGGCGAGGAGCGCGACACCTCGCAGCAGCTCCGCCGGCAGTCCGAGATCGGCGAGCGCGGCACCGCAGACCCCCGCCCCGTTCAGCGGCAGTGTCCGACCAAGCACCTCCGCGTGTACCCGCCCGACCGCAGCAAATAGCGCGAGGTGCGGACCCGCGACACCAGCTTCCCTGGCGACTGCCTCGATGGCGGCAACGCGTGGGTCGCCGTGCTTGTGCACGGGGTGGCCCAGCCCCGGGACGAGTCTTCCATCGGCCCGGCACCGCTGGACGGCGACGCAGGCAAGCGCGTCCCATTCGTCGTCGGTCTCCGGCATCGGGCCCTCGATCCGGTCGAGGACCTCGCCGAGGAACCGTCCGGTGTCCTCGGTTACGCCGAGCAAGCGGGACCCACCGCCGAGCAAGCCGGCTGCGATCGCGCCTTGGACGGCATCGGGCGCGCCGTACAGCGTCAGTCGCGCCGCGATCGCGGTCGGGGTGAGCCCGTGGTCCGCCAGGGCTACGAGGACCGCCTCGAACAAGCGCAGCTCGCCCGGCGTGGGCAGGCGCAGCGTGATGAGAGAGTAGGCGAGTTCGCCGAAGCTGACCCGACCGATCAGATCAGTGGAGAGGTCCCGCCCGATGAGAGTGATTGTGTCCACATCGGATGTTCCGATGGACGTGGGAAACTCTGCCATGCGTCACTCCTTGTCGGGACGGTGCGCGGATCTTGACATTCGCGGCCTCCGGACCATTGTGAGGCTTGATCCATCTCATCGCGCTCTTCGCCGGCTGGGGAATCCGAGGTCCGCTATCGGGGACTCGCGGTGACCCAGCCGTGGTTTGAGCCTCGGCAGCACGTCTCGATGACGCCGGGCCTTGGCTGTGGTGTGGCGTCGGGCCGAAGACGGTTGTGACGGCATCCTTGGTCGCGGGTGCACAGCCGGCTAGCGCACGGACGCCCGATACGATCTGCTTGTGACCGAACCCGACCGCGAAGATGCAGCGGCCTTGCCGAGACGTCCCGCGCTCGAGATACCGTCGCTGTCGCGGGTGCGCCTCGACGATCTCCTCCAGGAGCTGCTCGACCGCGTGGGCGAAGTCGTGGCGAGCCGGGAACGGCTCTCGTCGCTGCTTCAAGCCGTCGTGGGCATCGGAAGCGATCTCGACCTGCACAGCACGCTGGAACGCATCATCAAGGCTGCGTGCGAACTCGTTGGTGCGCGGTATGGTGCGCTCGGCGTGATCGGGCCGGACCGGCATCTGGTCGAGTTCATCACCGAAGGGGTGACTCCCGCTGAGCACCGCAGGATCGGCAATCTACCCATGGGGCGCGGCCTGCTCGGGCTGCTCATCGATGAGCCCAAGCCGGTACGGCTGCCCGATATCGCCCGGCATCCGCGTTCGTACGGGTTCCCGCCTCACCACCCCGTCATGCACAGCTTCCTCGGGGTGCCGGTCCGCATTCGAAACGATGTGTTCGGCAACCTATACCTGACCGAGAAGCATGGCGGAGCAGAATTCACAGACGAAGACGAGGACGTCGTGGTCGCGCTGGCGACGGCGGCCGGTATCGCGATCGACAACGCGCGCTTGTACACCGCGGCCGGGCGCCGGCAGCGGTGGTTGGAGGCTACGGCCGAGATCACGTCAAGCCTTCTGGACCGGGTCGACCGTACGTCCGCCCTGCGGCTCGTGGCCGAGCGGGCGCGGGCGGTCGCCAATGCCCCAAACGTCATGGTGTTGCTGCACGACGAGGAGACTGAGACTCTGGGCGTCGAGGTGGTTGCGCCACCGTCGGCCGCTCTGGTCGACGCATCAATAACGGTGACCGATACACCGTTCGAATCGGTCATCGAGCAACGCCGGCACATCTTCGTCGACGACCTGTCCGCCAGCGCCAGCTGGCCCGCCGAGGTACACACCCACGGCGCTCTTCTCGCCCCATTGGCAACGGCGGGCTCGGTTCAGGGGGTGCTGGTGGTGGCCCTGGCACCCGGAGCGAATGCCACTGATGATGACTTCAACATGATCATGTCATTCGCGGGTCAGGCCGCACTGGCGTTGGAGCGGGTCCGCGCCCAGGAGGAGCGCGAGCTGCTGATGGTCCTCGAGGATCGGGAGCGGATCGCCCGTGATCTGCATGACGTGGTGATTCAGCGACTGTTCGCCACCGGCCTGAGTCTGCAGTCCACGGCCCGCATGATCATTCGGGAGGAGGCACGGGACCGCGTCAGCCTGGCGGTCGACGAACTCGACACGATCATTCGGGACATCAGGCAAAGCATCTTCGAACTTCGGGCGCCGGCGGCGACCTCGTTGCGCGCCGAGATCCTCGATGCCCTGGATCGGGCAGCCATGACACTGGGCTTCCGACCGCGACTGACCACCAATGGCCCGATCGACTACGGTGTACCGGAGACTCTTCGCGGCGACGTCGTGGCTGTGCTGCGGGAAGCACTGTCCAATGTGGTCCGTCACGCCCGGGCCAGTAAGGTCAACGTCACTATCTCCGTGACCGGTGCGAATATCGTGATCGAGGTTGTCGACGACGGGGTCGGCGTGCCGGCCCACGCGACATCGGCGTCTCGTGGCCCGGTGTCGACCGGGCACGGACTGAGCAACCTCGGTTCGCGTGCCGCCGATCGTGGCGGCTCATTTCGCGTCGAGGCCCGCGAGCCGTCCGGCACCGCGCTCACCTGGTCGGCGCCGCTTGCCGACCAGAGCTGATCTCGACGGATCGCGTCGCGCTACGGGACCCGCGCGCGCTGACGCTTCAGCGACGCTTCGGGCCGAGCAGCTTCGTTGCGAGCACCGCTGCTTGCGTGCGCCGCTCCAGACCCAATTTGGCGAGCACGCTCGAGACATAGTTCTTGACCGTTTTATCGGCCAGGTACATCTGCTCGGCGATCTCGTGGTTCGTCAGTCCCTGGGCGACGTACTCCAGGATGCGGCGCTCCTGCTCGGTCAGGGACTTCAGCTCGTCCGGTTGCTCGACGCCGGACCTGATCCGTTCCAGCACCCGCGCCGTGACGGCCGGGTCGAGCAGACTCTGCCCGGCCGCCACTCGCCGAACGCCGTCCACCAGGTCGCTGCCGCGTACCTGCTTCAACACATAACCCGACGCACCCGCCATGATCGCCGCGAAGAGTGCCTCGTCATCCTCATAGGACGTCAGGATCAGGGCCTTGATCGTGGGATCCACCGCTCGGATGTCCCGGCACACGTCGATGCCGCTGCCGTCTGGTAGGCGGCCGTCCAGGATGGCGACATCGGGCCGGAGAGCCGGTATCCGGTGCGTAGCCTCGACCGCCGAACCGGACTCGCCGACGACCTCGATGTCGCCCTCTTGAGTCAGCAGATCGGCGATACCGCGGCGGACCACTTCGTGGTCGTCGAGAAGGAAGACTTTGATCACACCACGTTTCTACCCCTTGGGTCCCGGTTTCGCCCGGGACTCGCGGGCCCTAAAGAGAGGACCCTTGGCCCTATGACGTCAGTCCAGCCCCGACTTGGGTGTATCGCATGACCACGGACCGGCCCAGCCGCACGGAGCTCCTCGACGCGATCGGGTCCGCCGTCCTGGCCCCGTCCATTCACAACACCCAACCCTGGCTCTTTCGCCTGGTCGACGGCGGGGTCGAGGTATTCGCCGACTGGAGCCGTCAACTACCGGTCGCCGATCCCGATGGACGGGCGGTCCGGGTCTCCTGCGGGGCGGCCGTCCTCAACCTGCGCCTGGCCATCCAGCACATCGGGTTCACTCCCGAGGTCGAACTGAGCTTCCAGCACGAGGGCCCGCTGGCGCGCGTACGCACGGTCGCGCGGAGCCGCCCGACACCCTCCGACGAAGCTCTCTACCGCGCGATCCCCCAACGTCGCAGTAACCGCTTCCCGTATCTCGACACCTCCGTGTCCGCGCCCGAGCGAACGGCGCTCGTGCGAGCCGCCGAAGCCGAGGGTGCGTGGATGAGCTTCGTGATCGGACAGCCGGCCCTGGAGGTTGTCGTCGAGCTGGTCAGGTTGGCTGAGCGCACGTTGACCTCGGATCCGAACTACCGAGCTGAACTCGCGGCGTGGTCGCGGGTGGACCCGCAGAGTCCCGACGGCGTGCCACGGACCGCCGGCGGCCCGGCCCCGGAACCTCATGACCTCCTGGTCGGGCGTGACTTCGGCGGCGCCGCGCGAGCGCCTGGGCGCGAGTTCGAGCCGGAACCGTTCGTCGCGGTCGTGGGTACATTCGTCGACTCACCGACGGCCGAGATCACGGCGGGCCAGGCGCTGCAGCGGGTACTTCTGACCGCTACCGGGTACGGCCTGGCCGCCTCGTTGACGTCGCAGCCCATCGACGTGGCATCGGTTCGTGAGCAGCTGCGCATCGGGCTGCATCGGCACGGCCCGCCGCAGATGGTCATTCGCCTTGGCCGCGGCGTGCCGGCTCCTCGGACGCTTCGCCGATCGGTCAACGACGTTCTGCTCGAATCTGGCTGACTTGGGCAGCCCAGCCCACGCAATGGGGACCTCTGGCCCTAACTGGCCATCCTCGCGTCGGCGATTCTCGACATGAGAGCAACGGGAGGGACGATGTCGAAGACTGAGCATGACGCTCTGGTCAGCGCGGCGGAGGCCGGCCTCCGAGCCCCGTCCGTGTTCAATACGCAGCCGTGGCAGTGGCGGGTGGACGCCGCCAGCCTGGAGCTGTATGCCGACCAGGACAGAATGCTGGCCGCGACCGATCCGCAGGGCCGGCTGATGTATCTGAGCTGCGGCGCAGCCCTGCACCACGCCCGGGTAGCACTCGCTGCGGCGGGGTGGCGGGCGGTCGTCGACCGGCTCCCCGACCCCGCGAATAGCGACCTCCTGGCCCGGATCCGGCTGGCTCAGCGGTTCCAAGCCACCGCGCACGATCTGGCGCTGTACCGGGCGATCACGGTCCGCCGCACCGACCGGCGTCCGTTCGGCGACCAGCCGGTGCCGGACTCGTCGATAGCGCAACTGATCGAGGCAGCGGAGCGGGAAGGCGTGCGCCTGCACGACACGCGCCCCGACCAGATGCCTATGCTCGCGGTCGCGGTCGCCGCCGCTCAGTTGCGGGAGTTCGCAGATCAGCGGTATCGCAGCGAACTGATGCGGTGGACCAACCGTCCATCATGGAGTAACGACGGCGTTCCGCAGACGACCGCTGTGGCGCATGTGGCTCGTCGGGTTCCGGTGCGCGACTTCACGCAGGAGCCGAACGAGGGAATGGCGGTCAAGCCAGGCGGTGACCGCGGCGCGCGCTACCTCATCGTCAGCGGCACGGCGGATGCGCCGCTCGACTGGTTGCGTGCCGGTGAAGGCGCCTCGGCGGTACTGCTCACCGCGGTCAGTCTCGGTCTCGCCGTGGCGCCGATGAGCGATGTCATCGAAGTCGACCGATCACGAAAGCTCGTCGGCGGGCTGCTCCCGCGCGCGGGCTGCGCATATCTGGTCATCCGCTGCGGTATCGCCGTCGATAGCGCGCCCATCGACCCGGCCCCGCGGCGCCTTGCCGCCGAAGTGGTCATAGGACCACGGCCATGACGGCCCGACACATCATCGTGGGCGCCAGCGGAGCGGCCGACGACGAGGCTGTAGTGGCATGGTCGATAGCCGAGTGCCGACATGATGGCAGCCGGCTCGTCATCGCGCACGCGTGTTCCCGCTCGCGTGGTGACGAGCCGGAGGAGATGTCCGTGGGGCTGGCGGGACACCCGGGGCTCACGGAGGCGGTCAACCATGCCCGTCGTGAGCTGGGTACCGACCGCGTGACGGTACGGGTCGAGCCGCTTCCGCCCGGAGGCATGCTGGTCAACCTCGCGACCGCCGCGGACCTCCTCGTCGTCGGTCCGCCCGACCGGGGCGGCTGGACCCACTGGGGATCCACGACCCATTACGTGACGCGCCACGCACCCTGTCCGGTTGTGATCGCGCGACCCACGCGAGAGGCTTCGTCGCACGCTACCTTCGCGGGGCACGTCGTGGTCGGAGTCGACGGCTCGGGCGCCGCGCACGCCGGCCTGGGGTTCGCCTTCGCCTACGCCGAGGCTCATCACCTTCCCGTAGCCGCCGTCACCGTAGCGCGTTCGGGCGTCCAGGACCTCTGGTATGACGATCAGCTTCTGGAGACCCACCTCACGGCCGAGCCGGCGGCACTCGAGCTCCTCTCCACGGAAGTGGAGGCGTGGGAGCGGGCGTACCCGACCGTCTGGGTGAAGCGCGTAGTCTTCGCCGGCCGGCCCCTCGACGGACTTCTCCGCGCCGCCGACGGCGCGACCATGCTCGTTCTCGGTACACACGCGAGAAGGCGAGGCCCGCGCGTTCTGCTCGGATCAACCAGCCTCGATGCCATCGCACGAGCCGCATGCCCCGTCGCGATTCTGCAACCCCCATCGGTCGCGATCGACAACCTTCATCCCTACAGGGAGGTCCACGATGTCCAGACCTAGGATCATCGGCGGGGTCGACGACTCCACGGGCCGCTCTACCACACCCAGTGCAGCGTCATGATCGCCCGCAGCGCGGTCGAGCCCACGACGTAGCCGAGCCAAGCCACTGCCAGATCGCTGCGGACCTGCCAGGCTCGGAGGGAGTAGCACGAGCATTGACCACGCCAAGGAGTCACAATGCGGACCGTCAACGATGCGGCTTTGAGCGCAGCGGAACTGGATGAGCTCGACGCCCACTGGCGGGCGGCCAACTACTTGTCGGTCGGCCAGATCTACCTCATGGGCAACCCGTTGTTGCGCGAGCCGCTGCTGCCCGAGCACGTGAAGCCGCGGTTGTTGGGACACTGGGGGACGACCCCAGGGCTCAACCTGCTCTACACCCACCTCAGTCGCATCATTCGTCAACGGAACCGGGAGGTTCTCTTCGTCACCGGGCCGGGGCACGGCGGCCCCGGCCTGGTCGCCAACGTGTGGCTCGAAGGCACCTACAGCGAGATCTATCCCCAGGTGAGCCAGGATGAGCTCGGCATGGCCCGGCTCTTTCGCCAGTTCTCGTTCCCGGGCGGCATCCCCAGCCATGTGGGGCCACAGACCCCGGGCTCCATTCACGAGGGAGGCGAGCTGGGTTACTCGTTGGCCCACGCGTTCGGCGCGGCGTTCGACAATCCAGATCTGGTGGTCGCCTGTGTCATCGGCGATGGCGAGGCGGAGACTGGCCCGCTCGCGACGGCCTGGCATTCCAACAAGTTCCTCGACCCGGCCGGCGACGGCGCCGTTCTTCCGATCCTGCATCTCAACGGTTACAAGATCGCCAACCCGACGGTCCTGGCCAGGATCGGCGACGACCAGCTCACGGCTCTGCTCAACGGGTACGGCTACGAGCCCTACCTGGTCGAGGGGGACGAACCGGCAGCGGTCCACCGCGCGCTCGCGGCCACACTCGACACGGTGTTCGACCGCGTCACGGAGATCCAGCGCCAGGCGCGCGAGGAGGGTGATACGGACCGTCCACAGTGGCCAATGATCGTCCTCCGGACGCCGAAGGGCTGGACTGGACCCAAGATCGTCGACGGGTTGCCCGTCGAGGGGACCTGGCGCGCACACCAGGTCCCACTCGGTGCCGCGCGCGATGATCCCACGCACCTGGCCCAATTGGAGCAGTGGATGCGGTCCTACCGGCCCGAGGAGCTCTTCGACGAGCAGGGAGCGCCGGCGTCGCGGATCGTGGACTGGTTACCGCGCAACGAGCTGCGAATGGGCGCTACCCCCCACGCCAACGGTGGTCGGAACTCCCGCCCGCTCGAGCTGCCCGATGTCCACGAATACGCGGTCAAGGTGCCCGAGCCCGGCGCGACCACCGCTGAGCCAACCCGGGTGCTCGGGATGTGGCTACGGGACGTGCTGGCGGCCAACGCTCGCTACCACAATTTCCGCGTGGTCGGACCGGACGAGACCGACTCGAACCGGCTCAGTGCGATCTACGAGACGACAGACAAGGTGTGGCGGGCCCGGATCGACCCGGTGGACGTGCATCTGGGCCGTACTGGTCGGGTCGTGGAGGTCCTGTCCGAACACACCTGTCAGGGCTGGCTCGAGGGTTATCTACTCACCGGTCGACACGGCCTCTTCTCCTGCTACGAGGCGTTCGTGCACATCGTGGACTCGATGGTCAACCAGCACGCCAAATGGCTGAAGGTCGCCCGGGAGCTGCCGTGGCGGCGGCCGATTCCCTCGCTCAACTACCTCCTGACCTCACACGTGTGGCGCCAGGACCACAATGGCTTCTCTCATCAGGATCCGGGCTTCATCGACCACCTCGTCAACAAGAAGCCCAGCGTGGTGCGCATCTATTTGCCACCGGATGCCAACACCCTGCTCTCGATCGCCGACCACTGCCTGCGTAGCAGTGACTACATCAATGTGATGGTGGCCGGCAAGCAGCCCTCGCCCAACTGGCTGGACATGCAGGCCGCGGATCTGCACTGCGCTCGCGGCGTGGGTCGGTGGGAATGGGCCAGCAACGACGCCGGCGACCCGGAGGTTGTACTTGCGTGCGCCGGGGACGTTCCCACCTTGGAAGTGGTCGCCGCCGCGGACCTGTTACGGCACAACCTGCCAGAGCTGCGCGTACGGGTGGTCAATGTGGTCGACCTGATGCGCCTGGTGCCGGAGTCCGAGCACCCGCACGGCCTCCCTGACGCCGAGTACGACGCGATCTTCACCACCGACCGACCCGTCATCTTCGCCTACCACGGGTACCCGTGGCTGATCCACCGCCTGACCTACCGACGACATGGCCACGATAACCTCCACGTGCGCGGCTACAAGGAGGAAGGGACCACCACGACGCCGTTCGACATGGTGGTCGTGAACGACCTCGATCGCTTCCACCTCGTCATAGATGTCATCGACCGGGTGCCGGGGTTGGCCCGGCGGGCAGTCGACCTGCGTCAGGCCATGATGGACAACCTGACCCGGCATCACGCATACATCCGGCAGACCGGGGAGGACCTGCCCGAGGTCGCCGGCTGGATGTGGACAACGCAACGCTGAAGCGGCTACCGAGGGGATCCATAATGGACACGACTATCGACATCGAGACCGCGCGGTCGGCGCTGGCTGAGGCCGCCCGATTCGCGGGGCTGGCCCCGTCCATCCACAACACCCAGCCGTGGCGATGGCGGCTGGTCGGTTCTGCGCTCGAACTTCGGGCCGAACGCGACCGCCAGTTGGACATCACCGATCCCGCCGGCCACCTGCTGCATCTGAGTTGCGGCGCAGCCCTGCACCACGCCGCGACGGCGCTTACCGCGGAGGGATGGCGGGCCGAGACCCGCCGGATCTCGGATCGCACCGAGGACGACCTGCTCGCGTCCATGACCGTCACGGGACGAATTCCGGTGACGCCACAGGCGATGCGGGCCGTCCAGATGCTTCGGGTACGGCACACCGATCGGCGGCCCGTGTCGGACACCCCGCCGTCGTCCCCCGCCATCGCGGCCATTGCCGACGCGGCCTCGACGGCGGGGGCGAGCCTGCATGTACTGCGACCCGACGACATCCTGGACCTCGCCGCCGCGGCCGACCGGGCACAGGAGGTGGAACTGGCAGATCCGGCGTGGCTCGACGAACTCGCATACTGGGCCGGCGGCGACCGGCCCGAAGGGTCGGGTGTCCCCGACGAGGTCATCCCGGACGAGGCCACACAGACGACGGTGCCGAGCCGCAACTTCGGGCGGAGCGGTCGGCTCAAAGTCAGCGCCGGGCACGACGGCGCCGCGGTCTACGGGATCCTGTACGGGCAGGACGACACGCCAGGCGGTTGGTTGCGCGCGGGCGAGGCACTCAGTGCCGCCTGGGTCGCCGCGATCGAACACGGTCTATCCGTCCTTCCGCTCAGCGCGGCAGTCGAGGTACCGGTGACCCGGCTGAGTCTGCGGCGCATCCTGGGCTACGTTGCCGAGCCGTATCTGGCCTTGCGGCTCGGCGTGGCCGATCCGGACGAGCCTGGTCCCGCGCATACGCCGCGGCTACCGGTCGACCAGATCCTGGAGGTACGGCCCTGAGCCGCCCGGTCGTGCTCCGGGCCGGCTGGGGAATCGTGGGTCCGCTATAGAGGACTCCCAGCGACCCAGCCAGCCCGCGCGGATATCCCGATGGGCTCCGCCCCGCTGCGCCGGGCGACGACGACCGTGATCGAGGTGTTCGGCAGTGTCGGCTACTGCTCGAACTCGGCCAACGGTCGGATTTCGATGCGTCCACCCCGGGCCATCGGGTGGGCGCGAGCGACCTCGATCGCCTCGCCGAGGTCCGCGCACTCGAGCAGGTCGAATCCCACGATGACCTCTTTGGTCTCCGCGAACGGGCCGTCCGTGATCAGCAGTTGGCCCCTACGTACCCGGACTGTGGTCGCCGCCGACTTCGGCGCCAACGCCATGCCCTGCAGTCGGCGCCCCGCGGCGTCGTTCTCTGCTACCCATACGTCGATGTCGGGTTCGTTGTCGGTGTCCGTGTCCGGCTCTGGATCGGTACAGACGAACATCAAGTACTTCATTTGTGGCCTCCTTTGCCAGGTCTCACCATAGTGACGATCGGCGGACGCGGATCTCGACAAGCTCAGCGGTGCGACGTACTCGCTATTCGCCGCCACGCCGGGGCTACCGGCTCCCGCGGTGTGCCAGGGGCTGCGCGCCAGATGGCGAGTGCCAGCCAGCAAAGTCCCACGGCAGTGATGACGCCATGTGTTATCCGGACGCCGGCACCCGTGAAGAACTGGGGGATCAGGAGGGCGAAGGCGATCGCGAACACGACGCCGGACCAAGGCGGCAGCACGCCCGAGCGCGCGACCGCCACTGCCGCAAGGATCGCGCCGACTCCCAGCAACGTCAGACCGACACCGAAAGTGGTGGCGGCGACCGGCCCGTACCGCACTGCGTGCACCAGATCGAGCAGATCGAGTTGACCAGAGCGGGCCCGACCGGCGATCGCATGCAACCCGAAGTCCTCGGCTCCGTAGTAGGGCAGAGTGAGTCCGGCGCCTACCCACGCGGTGAGGACCGCCGCGGCCGCGATCCACTCGGCACGGCTACGCTGCACGACCGAGCGCAGGGCGAGCAGGCCGAGTGGTACCAGGATGAAGCCGATCATGGCGAAGAGGTGTGCGGCCACCCACCAGTTCGACGACATGGATCGGGTAGCACCGTCCACTGTGGTCTCATCGTGCCACGGCCGGGCGGCTGGGTACAGGATGAACATGAATCCGGCGACAGCGAGGGCGAGCGCCCCGGCACGGGTACGGTTCATCGAGGCGGTCATCTCCAATCAGCCGCGCGGCAGGCCCGCGAGGCACAAACGGATCAACTTGTCGTACGTCTCGTCGATGTTCTCGGCGAGGCCGAAGCCCCCGGCCGCCTCGAGTGAGGTGAAGCCGTGCGCCATCGCGCGCAGACACCGCGTGGCGTGGATCGCGGCCGACCCGGTGAGGCCATAGCCCCGCAAGACCGCGATGAAGATGTCGAGCAGGCGCGTCGCCGGGGCGCGCAGTGCCGGCTCGCTCAGCGGATCGAGCGGCACGGCCGCATAACGGGCCGGGTACTTGGACACATAGGACCGGTACGCACGCAGCAGCCGAGTGATCGCATCGTCGCGCGTATATCCGATGACGGCGGTCGCGAACCGGTCGGTCATCTCGTCCAGAACCCGTTGCGCCACAAGCGTTTGCAGTTCGCCGACGCTATCAACGTGTTTGTACAAGGATGGCGCGGCGACCCCGACGCGAGCCGCAACGGCGGCAAGCGTCATCCCGGACAGCCCGTGTGCGTCGAGAAGCCCGAGGGCGGCGTCGACGACAACGGGAGCGGACAGGCCGGCTCTAGGCATCGCGGTGGCACTGGCTACTGGCCATAGCTAACAGGCTAAGGCACATAGCAAGAACGGGCAAGTGGCGAGGATGTCCGAGTGGTCGGCCGACAAGCGGCGAACGTGGCCGAGCGGGCCACCAGCGGCTAGTGGCGGGTTAACCACGCCAAGCTGGACAATCCCGCCACGAAGCAGTAGATGGCGAACGGCATCAGCGTACGGGTCGTGAAGTACCGCGTGAGGAAGCGCACCGACACGTACGCCGTGACGCCCGAGGCGAGACTGCCGGCGAGCACCTGTCCCCGGATGGCGTGACCGAGCGGACCCATGAGGTCGGGTACCTTCAGCACTCCCGCCGCCAGGATCACCGGCGTGGCCAACAGGAACGAGAAGCGGGCGGCGTCCTCATGGGACAGTCCGCGGGCCAGCCCGGCCGCCATCGTCACACCCGACCGGCTCAGACCCGGGAGCAGTGCGGCAATCTGAGCCGAGGCGATCCCGGTGGTCTCGGTCAAGGAGCGCGTCGCGATGCGCCGGTCTGACGCGCGATCGTCGGAGATGCGTGCGAGCGTACCGGCTGCCGCTGGCCGGCCGTGCGGCGCGACGGTGGTCGTGGTCTCGCTGGGCGATGGCCGCCGACGCAACCGCTCAGCCGCGTACAACACGACACCGTTCAGCGTCAGGAACACGGCGGCGGGCACCGGCTTGCCCAGAACCGTTCGGAACGTGTGCTCAAGCAGCAGTCCGGCGATGCCGATCGGGATGGTCCCTATGATGATCATCCATGCCAGTCGCTCATCGGCGGATTGGATCCGGCGGTGTCGCACGGAGGTGACCACGCCGCCGATGATGCGCCACCAGTCGCGCCAGAAGTAGATCACCAGGGCCAGTGCGGTCGCGACATGGAGGCCGACGATGTATGCCAGGTAGGGCGACTCCGGCGCGGACACTGACAGGTCGGCCGCCCAGCGCCCGCCGACGAGCGCAGGTATCAGGACGCTGTGACCCAGACTTGATACGGGGAACAGCTCGGTGACGCCCTGGAGTGCGCCGATGACGAGGGCCTCGGCGTAGCTGAGCCCCGAGCTCATGGGAAACGACCGGCGAGCGCGATGGTCGGTACACGCACCAGCAGACCCTACACCGTGTAGTAGCGAAGACGAGCGCCAGCCGGACGAGTACGTTCGTGGCAAAGGAGGGGAGATGGGCGACGACTCCAACGACGCTGACCGGCTCGGTCGGCGGGCAGCGGCGCGACAGCGGTGGGATCGGCGGGCGGCAACATACGACAGCAAGGGTCTGCGCGCCGAACGATGGGCGATCGGCGACGGTCGCGAATGGATCTGCAGCCGGGCCAGGGGGCGGACCCTCGAGGTGGCCATTGGCACGGGCCGGAACCTCCCGCTGTACGGCGAGGTCGAGCTCACCGGTATCGACCTCAGCCCGGCGATGCTCGATGTGGCCCGCCGGCGCGCCCGCCAGCTCGGACTAGCCATCGACCTGCGGGAAGGCCCAGCCGAACAGCTGCCGTTCCCCGATGCCGAGTTCGACACGGTCGTATGTACGATGGCCGTGTGCTCGGTCGCCGACCGTTCCGCCGCCATCGCCGAGATGTATCGGGTCCTGCGGCCGGGCGGTCTCCTGCTACTCATCGATCACTTTGAGCCACGGTGGATTCGCGGACGACCGGCCACGCTTGCGGTGCGGGAAGGCTTCATTCCCGAGCGCCGGTTGTCGACGCGTCTCGGCGCCATCGACCGTCTGGCCGCGCGAAAGCCGGGCCTGCCCGTCCCGGGTGTTTAGCCGGGCATCGGTTCGCTGACCACCGGGTCTTCACCGGCTGGCACGAGCGCCGCTTTCGGCGCCGGGCGGGTGAAAGAGAGCGAAGTGCCGGTCGCCGTGCGCATAGGGCCCTACGGTGAGACGATGCCTGGTCGCGTAGCGACCGCACGGTCAGTCGTGCTCCCGCTCGCGCTCGCGCAGTTCGTCGCGAGCTACGCCGGAACGAACATGAACGTCGCCATCAGCACCATCGCCTCGGACATCGGGACGACCGTCATAGGTATGCAGACCGCCATCACACTGTTCACGTTGACGATGGCAGCGTTGATGATTCCCGGCAGCAAATTAACCGACATCTGGGGCCGTAAGACCTGCTTCATGGCCGGCTTGGTGGTGTACGGCTCAGGGGCATTGATAGCCACATTCGCGCAGGGGCTGGGATTGATGGTCATCGGGTACTCGCTGCTCGAGGGCATCGGGTCGGCACTGGTGATTCCCCCGATCTACATTCTCATCACAGTACTATTCGAGGACGTAGGATCTCGGGCGCGCTACTTCGGAGTTGTCAGCGGCGCAGCCGGTCTCGGCGCCGCCGCCGGGCCGTTGATCGGCGGACTGGTGACCAGCGCCATCGGTTGGCGGGCATCATTCGTCCTGCAGGTCATTATCGTGGTGTCCGTCATCGTCCTGGCCAAGGACATCGTCGACCCGCGGCGATCGGAGCCTGCGCCGCGATTCGACCTCGTCGGCGCCGTCCTGTCGGCGCTGGGCCTCTTCTTCGTCGTTCTCGGGATTCTCCAGTCGAGTACCTACGGATGGTTTGTCTCGCGGACCGACTTCACGATCGGCAACACCGTCGTCATTCCCAAGGGTGGCGTGTCTCCAGTGTGGATATTCGTCGGTGTCGGCGGGCTTGTCCTGCTCTGGTTCTTCCTACATATACGATCGCGCGAACGGGCCGGTAAGGATCCGCTTATCGCGACCCGGTTGTTCCACAACCGCACATCAAACCGCGGGCTGGCGACGCAGCTGATCCAATGGCTGATTCTGCAGGGATCGTTCTTCGTTATCTCGGTGTTTCTCCAACAGGTGTGGGGATACGACGCCATCCAGACCGGCCTGATGCTCACGCCGGCCACCATCGGGATCCTCGCTTCGTCGGCGGCGGCCGGCCGGCTGGCGCGGCGACGCTCGCAGGTCACGTTGGTCAGGGCCGGATTCATCACGACCACGACGGGGATGGCCCTGCTCCTCGCGTTGGTACGCCAAGACTCCGGTGTGCTGAGTTTCGTGCCCGGACTGCTCCTGATGGGCGCCGGCGTCGGCGTCATGCTCACCTCGTCCGTGAACGTGGTGCAGTCCAGCTTCCCAGACCGCGACCAGGGCGAGATCTCCGGCCTCTCGCGGAGCGTCTCCAACCTTGGATCATCGGTGGGCACGGCTCTGGCCGGCTCGATTCTCGTGGCGGCATCGCATCCCGCCGGCAGGCCATTCGCCCTGGCCCTCACGAGCCTTCTTATCATCTCGTTGATCGGTCTCGGCATCGCGTTTCGGCTCCGCCAGCCGCGGACGACGCCGGGCTGAGGATCCGACCCACGCCGCGAGGTCCGGGCGGCGGCCGGACCCGGTCATCCGGCCATTCCCGTACCCGAAGGCGCCGAACCGGCAACAGCAGCGTTACCGCCACGCCGGCGACGACCGGAATCGCGAGAACAAGGTAGGCGACCCGCGCGCCGTACCTGTGCGACCAAGCCGCCAATCAATGCTCCGGATGGTGTGCCACCCCAGGCGATCATCCGGCGATCATCCGGCGATCATCCGGCCAGTGGTGTTGACGCGGCCCGGTAGTACATCAGGAGTCAGCTATCGAACTGTCCAAGCAGGACAAATGGGTGGTGAAACTCCAGCGATGGCCGGAGATCGGAATTGGGGATGCCAACGACATGGCGTACCCGCGATGATGTGGGCGTGTCTGCGACCGGCATCGCCTCGATGAGTCACCTCCGGCGATTGCCGGCGCTCGTGTCGTTTGTCCTGGTCGCCATCGGAGTACTGGCGACCGCGGTCCGGCTTGACGCCGCTTCCGACGGCACCACGCTTGACCTGGGGTGGTCGACGTGGCGCACCAACGGAGTCGTCGTCGACGTACCGGCGCCCAGCTCGGGTCAACTGCAGCCGGGCGATCTCGTGACTGCGGTGGCTGGCCGACGACTCGCCGATGGCGTGGGCGGCGTCGCTCAGCCCGCGGCGGGTGAGGTCGTGCCGTACGCAATAATCCGTGAGGATTTCCAGACCGTCGATGTCGTCATGCAGCGTCCCGATCCGTTGCCGCTGCTGAGCAAAGGTTGGGGAAATCTCGTCTTCGTCGTGGCTCTCGGCCTACTCGCGGTCGCCTTGTACCTGCGAAGACCCGACGAGCCGGCCGTCAGGCCACTGCTGGTGCTCGCTGCGGGGCTGTTCGGTAGCACATTGGCCGTCGTCGCCGGGCTGCCCGCCCTCGCACTGTCCACCGCCGGTCCCCAGCTATGGCTGTTCCACCTGAGCACGATCGGCGTCTACTCGGCTGCGTGGGGTGCAGCGCTGGCGCTGTCGTTGACGTTCATCCCCGGCCACCCGTGGCTGCGGCGGAAGTCACGGGGGATCGCATACGCGGCGCCGCTGGCGCTGATGGCGGTGTGGACAACGATCGCGGCTCTGCGCACCGACGACACACTTCGCTTCATCGGTTTGGTGCACGCAGGCCAGACCGCAGTCGTCGCTGCAACCCTGCTGTTCAGCATCGTCTCCGGCATTGTCGCCTACCGGTCCGCCAATGACGCATTGTCGCGGAGCCGGCTGCGCTGGCTCGCCAGCGGCTCCGTGGCCACAGCGCTGCTGGGTCTCACCGGCTGGCAACTGCCAGAGCTGCTCACCGGGCGCCACCCGTTGCCCCCAGGCTCGGTCGGCCTGTCCGCCCTTCCATTTGTGGCCGGCATCGGAGTCGCGCTGCGCCGGCACCGGCTCTTCGACATTGAACGGCTGGCGAACAGGTCGGTGGTCTACGCCGCCACCGTCGCGATCCTCGTCGCCGCCTACGCGGTCGTGGTCTCGACGCTTGTGAGCGGACTGCGGCTCTCCGGAACCGTGGCTGCCGCGCTGGCTGCCGCCGGCTCCGCGCTCGCCCTGGCTCCACTGCGCAACGCGGCTCAGACCGCGGTGAACCGGATCATGTACGGCGACCGCAACGAGCCGGCCGCCGCATTGGCCCGTCTCGGTCGGCGCCTGGGTGGCGTGCTGCTGCCCGCCGATGTGCTCCCGGCGGTGGTGGCAACGGTGGCCCGGTCGTTGCGTGTGCCGTTCGCCGCGATCGAGCTCGCCGACGGCGCGGGCGGCTACCGGGCCGGCGCCGCCCATGGAGAAGCTATCGGCGCTGTCCACAGTGAACCCGTCCCGTACCAGGGCTCGGTGGTCGGCCGGCTGAGTGTCTCGGCGCGCGGCCTCGACGATCCGCTCGACCAGGTCGACCTGGCCCTGATCGGCGCACTCGCCCAGCAGGTCGGCCCAGCGGTCGAAGCGGTCCGGCTCAACGGCGACCTGGTGCGGTCGAGGGCCGACGTGGTCGCGTCGCGGGAGGACGAGCGGCGGCGCCTTCGGCGCGACCTGCACGACGGCTTGGGACCGACCCTGGCGGCGATCGGGCTCAAGGCAGGGCTCGCGGCGCGGGAGATCGCCGCTGGGTCGTCCGCGCACGGCCTGCTGGGGGAGATCGCCGCCGAGGCGAAGGCATCGCTCGCAGACGTGCGTCGCCTCGTCGATGCGCTGCGGCCGCCGGCACTCGACGAACTTGGCCTGGTCGGCGCGGTTCTGTCCCGAGCTGTGGCGCTCGCCGGGGACTTGAGTATCGAGGTATCCGGGCCGAATGAACCGGAGGCGCTGCCGGCGGCGGTGGAGACCGCCGCGTTCCGAATTGCCGTCGAGGCGATGACCAACGCCGCACGGCACAGCGGCGGGCGACACTGTTCTGTGCTGATCGCTTGGAGCGGCACCGCCGTTGAGGTCACCGTACGGGACGACGGTCACGGCCTTGACCCGGCACGCGCGGCCGGGGTGGGTCTGCGTTCCATGTATGAGCGCGCCGCCGAGGTCGGGGGGGCCTGTTCGGTGACGTCGCCCGCCGGAGCCGGGACCGAGGTGCACGCTGTCCTGCCGACGGGTGGGGGGAGCTCACATGATCACGTTGTTGCTCGTTGACGACCATCCTGTGTTCCTCAGTGGCCTGCGCGCGCTGCTCGAGGCCGAGCTGGACATGGCCGTCGTCGCGATTGCGGCCAGCGGCGAGGACGCATTGCGGGCGGCGGCCGAGCACCGTCCCGACGTGGCCGTGCTCGACGTCAACCTGCCCGGCCTGGATGGCCTCACGGTCGCCGCCGGGCTACGATCGGCCGGCCTGTCCACGCGGGCGCTGATGCTCACCATGTACGACGACGATGAGAACGTACTGGCGGCTCTGCGGGCCGGGGCATACGGCTACACCCTGAAGGACGCGGACGGGGAGGAAATCGTGGCGGCGATCCGCGCCATTGCGCGCGGCGAAGCGGTCTTTGGCGCCGGCGTAGCCACCCAACTGCTGCGGCACTTCGCCCATTCGGCGGCGACCTCACCGTTTCCCCAGCTCACCGAGCGTGAGCACGAGGTACTGGCCCTGGTCGCACGCGGCCTGGACAATACCGCCGTGGCACGGCGACTGGGCGTGAGTGGTAAGACCGTCCGCAACTACGTCTCGAACGTGATCACCAAGCTCCACGTCACCGATCGGTCGGCGGCGATCATTCGGGCGCGCGAGGCCGGTCTGGGCGGTCCGTCGACCCAGCAACGCTAACCGATCACCGGGACGAATTTCCCAGGCGGGCCGGGACATCGTCCCGTGACGCCGGGACCCGTCCGGCTGGACGCTGTGGCCATGTGGAGGTTGACGGTCGGCGGACTGGGCCTCATCGCGGCCGCCTCAGCGTTCCTGATCGGGTCCATAGTGGACGCTCCGATCCGGGAGATCGCGTGGACAAACGGGGCGTGGCTCGCCGTCGCCGCCGTGGCCGTGGCATACCGCGTGCTCTGCGGTACCCGCTCGCGGACGCTCCCCGCTGCCGCCTTTGCCTTGTTGGCCATCGCAGCCTCGGCGTTGACCGTCGAGACCACGATATGGCTCAAGCTGGCCCGCGATTCCGGTGGCGTTCCAGAGGGATGGGGGAGTGCGCTCGCCGCCGCGAGCCCGGTGCCGGTGCTGTTGCTGGCGGTGGCCGCGAGCGGTTCCGGCTTGGCCCTGTTGGCTCGGGTCGCCTGGCTCGCCGGCCTGGCGAAACCCGGCGTCGGCGCCACCCTGACGACCTCGGCCATCGCCGGCGCCCTGATCGCCCACCCGGCCGCGCCGTATCTGCTCGTCGCCGGGCCACTGGGCCTGGTGCTGGTCTCATCCGCGGTCCGCACCCGTCGCAGGACCCGGCCGGCGTCAACCCCGCCGCCCGCGCACCGCCCCGAACCCCCGCGCGTCGCACGCGCGGTCGACCGCATCTGCGTGGCCGGAGTCGCCGGCCTCAACTGGGAGGGAAACGTCACATGAGAACCGTCTACAAGGTAATCGCCTACATCATCGCGGCCGAGGTCGCCCTACAGGCAATGTTCGTCGTGTTCGGCATCGCCGGACTGTCCCACTGGGTCGAGGGCGGCGGGGTCCTCGACAAAGCGGTGCTGGAAAGCGACCAATCGTCGTTCCCCGAGGAGGTCGGGTTCATGCTGCATTCGCTCAACGGCGGGATCATCATCCCGGTGCTGGGGCTGGTGCTGCTGATCCTATCCTTCTTCGCCAAGGTGAGCGGTGGCGTGAAATGGGCTGCGCTCGTGTTCCTGCTCGCGTTCGTTCAGGTCAACCTGGGCTTCGCGCTGCATGACATTCCCGCGTTGGGTGCGTTGCACGGCCTCAACGCTCTGCTGCTGCTCGCCGCGGCCTTCTACACCGGCCGCCGGTCACGGGTCACCGTACCCACCCCGGTCGCCGAGGTGTCCGAGTCCGTCGAGACGTCGGCCTGACGATGCTCCGCAGCCGACGTAGCCGTCTGATCATTGCGTGCGCCGCGACGGCCATCATCCTCGGCCCGCTGACCTGGCTATGGCGGTCCAGCTTGCTCCCGGACGCGTACTCCGTCATGGACATGGGGTACGCGGACGGGGGTGGTGGTCTGGTCATGCACTCCACTATGGACGGCATGCAGCATCGAAGTGTCGCCACGCTGACGGAGGACCCGACCCGGCCGGCCGATGTCACGGTCACATTGACCGCACGCAAGCAAAGATTGCGGCTCGCGTCCGGGCGTGAAGTGGACGGATACACGTTGAACGGGCAGTCGCCCGGTCCGCTCATCCGGGCCACCGTCGGGCAGCTCGTGCAGGTGCGGTTGGTGAACGAGTCGGTGCCCGACGGCGTCACCCTCCATTGGCACGGCGTCGACGTACCGAATGCCGAGGACGGAGTCGCGGGCGTCACCCAGGACGCGGTCGGGGTGGGGCATGAGTTCGTCTATCGGTTCGTCGTACGCCAAGCGGGCACGTTCTGGTACCACTCACACCAACGCTCTCAGGAACAGGTCTCGGGTGGACTGCTCGGTGCCTTGGTCGTGCTGCCCAAGAACCCCCAGCCGGATGAGACCGACGTGGTCGCGCTGACCCACGTCTATGGCGGCATTCGTACGATCAATGGCCTGGAGAAGGACACGAGGATTTCGGTCCTGCCGGGACAACGCGCACGGATCCGCGTCATCAACACCGACAACGGCCCGACTTCGGTCTGGGTGACCGGGGCCGAAGCTCGGGTGGTCGCTGTGGATGGAGTCGACCTGAACGCCCCGACGCCATTCGAACGCACCGCCGTACTCGTGACCGCGGGCGGCCGGGTCGACCTCGAGGTCACCATGCCCGCCGACGGCCACGCGGTGCGGGTGCAGATCGGCGGAAACGTCGGCGTTGTGGTGGGAACCGGCTCAGCCGACAGCCCACCCGTCGGCCGGCCCGACTCCACATTGGACCTGCTCACGTACGGCCGCCCCGCTCCCCTCCCGTTCGACCCGAACCGAGCCGATCGGACCTTCGCGTACGACATCGGCCGGCGGCCCGGCTTCATTGACGGCCGTCCCGGCTACTTCTGGACCATCAACGGCCACATGTTCCCCGATGTGCCGATGTTCACCGTGGCCAAGGGAAACGTGGTTCGGATCCGGATCTCCAACAACAGCGGCGAGGTGCATCCGATGCACCTGCATGGGCACCACGCGCTCGTCCTGTCCCGAAACGGTGTGGCGTCGACCGGGAGCCCCTGGTGGGTGGACTCGCTGAATGTCGCCGACGGCGAGAGCTATGAGATCGCCTTCCTCGCCGACAACCCCGGTATCTGGGTCGACCACTGCCACAACCTGCCGCACGCGAGCGAGGGGCTCATCGCTCATCTCATGTACGAGGGTGTGACCACGCCGTTCCAGATCGGCGGCGCCGCCGGTAACCGACCCGAGTAGGTGGAAATGTCAGCCACCGGTGGAGTCCTGATGATCGTCGGGTCGACTGTGTTCGTGCTGGGAGCCGCGATCGGCGTTCCCGCAGTTTTCACCGAACGGGACCCATCCCGCCGGCAGCAGCTGCTCGAAAGTCAGCGCACGCGTTGGGTAGTGGCACAGCCGGGCTACGGGTTGGGCGCCCTCGTCGCCGCGGCCGGTCCGCTCGCACTAGCAGATGGACCGCAGGCTCTGTTCGCTGCCGCGGGAGCCGTGCTGCTCGCCGGCGCGCTGGCGTGGTGCTGGTCGGTCTACCAACGGGCGCGGGGGATTCCGGAGTTCGCGCACGGGCTGTTACCCTCCTGGCCATTTGTCGCGTACGTGCTTATGACGATCGCCGGACTGGCTCTCCTCGGTGCCGGGTTGCTGCGCGGCCGCTTCCCCGGCTGGGTCGGGTGGCTCACGATCGGCGCCGACGCTGTCTTTCTCGCCGCGTACGCCAGATTCCGGGACATCCCGCCGTTCGTCTTCTACCTGCTATTGACAGTGGTCGGCATCGCTGTGCTCTGATCACACACGAAGGGTGAACCGGGCGGCCGCGTGGGAATGGGTCGATCAGGGACTCGGCGATCAGGACCTGACCGTCATCACCCTGCCGTGGCCGGCCGGCTACCGGCCACGGGGCGGCGACCTCGCCCCCGCCTATGAGGGCTGGGAACGCACGACCGAGACGAACCTATCGTCGCGTCCGCCGGCGGGTCAGTCAGTTAGTCGATTGCGGGGCGACACAGCCGGCCTCACACTGTGCCGAAAGCAGTCGGACATTTGCTGCCCATCGACCATGCGTTCGCTGATGTTCGGGAAGGAAATTCATGGCACGGAAACAGAAGATATTCATTTCCTATCGGCGGGAAGACGCGGCCGACGTCGCCGGACGCATCCGCGACTGGCTGGTGCAGATCTGGAACATCCCGCAGGAAAACGTCTTCATGGACGTGGCCACGATCCTACCCGGCGCGGACTTCGAACATGTCATCGATCAGGCCATCGCTCAATGTGACGCGATGATCGTCGTCATCAGTCCGTCATGGCGTACGCATGTCAACGCCGCCGGCGTTTCATACCCACGATACGAGGCCGAGGCGGCACTGCGCCGGAATCTACAAATCATTCCTGTCCTCGTGGGAGGGATGGCTACCCCCACTGAAGAACAGCTCCCGGAAACCTTGCTCCCGCTGCTGCGGCGCAATATTCGCCCTATTCGAGCCGAGTCCTTCGACTATGACATGGAGTGGGTGCGCCGGGCCCTCGGCGTCCAGAGAGTTCGTCGCCGGTCCTTGGTGGCCGCGATCTCGGCTATCCTGCTGATTGCGATCATTCTTTTGACGCTGAGCCAGGTGCCAGCCGGCAATCCGCTGTGGCGCGCTTTCCATTCTTCGGCGTCGTCCGGTCCGACATCCGGTCCGACGGACGGCCCAAGCTCGTCAAATCCCGGTCCAGTGCCGGTGATCTCGTCATCCGAGCCGACAGTCGGCCCGACGGCGCCGACGGAGCCGGTGGCACTCCCGAAGCGGGACTGCCTCCCTTACAACCCGGACAGCCTGACCATTCAGCCCTTCGGCGATGGCGCTTTCCGGCTGATTTCTCCCGAGGCTGGCGCGATGCTGCTGCTTGACAACCAGCGAGACGCGGACAGCGCACTTACTCTCGGTCGCAGTTACCACCAGTATTGCTTCCTGGGCCGCGGAAACACGCGACCGGACCGCAAGCAGTACATTTTCGAGTACTGGCTGCAACCCGATGACGCGGTGGTGGCGATTCCGAACGCCGACTGCCTGAAATACAACCCGACGGCGGTGCGCTACGAGCCATTCGGAACGGGATTTCGGCTGATCGAAGACCTTGGCAACGGCCAAGGCAGCGCCATGGCGCTGCTCGATAACGAGCAGGACGCCCAGGATGCCGTGGCCATCGCGAAACGGTACACGCAGCAGTGCTTCATCGGACGCGACAACCAACGAAGCGACCGGGAGGACTACATCGTCCAGTAC
>JBKPDY010000097.1:0-12500 GCA_046728155.1 Actinomycetota bacterium | reverse complement strand
CACCAGAGACCGGCCACACGCTGCTCGAGGAGCGGGTGGAGGAACGCACCGACTGGCGGGTCGAAGAGGGCGATCACGAGCGGTTCTCGCACTACGCCGAGGCCAACAAGATCACCGAGGCGATGGTCATGGGGACGCCGGTGCGTGCCCTGTGCGGGAAAGTCTGGGTCCCTTCGCGCGACCCCCAGCGCTTCCCGATCTGCCCGGAGTGCAAGGAAATCTACGAGGACGACAAGCGCCTCAACGCCTGGGAGTAGGGCTCCGTTTGGCTTGGACAGTCTGCCAACGCTGTCGGTACACGCCGGCGTCCCTGCTGAACCAGGAGTCACTGGGAAACATAGCGGCGCTCCGACTGAGGTCGGAGCGCCGCCAGTGGCTATGGAGTTCGGCTCAGCTCGTGAGCAGATCGGTTTTCGGGGTCAGTTCGTCGCCACGCCACGAGAAGTCGGGTGCGGCCTTCGTCTCGACGGCTACCTTGATCAGCTCAGGCGCGAACCTGTTGGCGTGGTGCCCACAGAACACGAGCTCACCGCCACCAGCCAGCACAATGCGGAGTTTGGCGGCTGCGTTGCAGCGGTCGCAGCGCTCCGTTGGCGCGGGTGGTGCCGTAGCCTCGGGCGGGGGCGTGATCGTGGGGGTCATCGCCTCGTCCTCCTGAACCTCGTGTGTCGATGGGCCGTGCCAGCCCGACTCTTCCTTCACACATCGTTCAACATCGGGTCCACCCACGACGTTCCCGTGACCGTGGCGACCGAGGTCACAAGGAGCGTATCCCCTTGTGTAGGCGGGCTTCACCCGCCAGAAAGGCCGCAGAGCCGCGGTTAGGGTCACACCTTGGTGACGGTTACGCAACGTACTCGGCCACTCGGGCACGACCTGCGCAAAACACCGCTCCGATGAGTCGCCCGACGACGTTCGGTCACGCGTGATTACGCGATCAGCGAAAAGTGTCGCGACCGCTGGTGCACCCCGCTCGCTGGTGTGGGGCACCGCTGTTCAGGTATCGACAGCGCGGATACGGAGGCCAGTTCGGAATTCTCGTTTCCGAAGGGGCTAAGGCGCCCTCAGGCAAGGCCGCGGCAGCGGCACCGGCTGCCGATCTTGGCCGTCGTCCCGAGACGTGGGACGAGGCGAAGCCAAGATCTCAGTCCTGGTAGTCGCGTAGGACCTGCGAGCGGGACGGGTGACGCAGCTTCGACATCGTTTTCGACTCGATCTGCCGGATCCGTTCCCGGGTCACGCCGTAGACCTGGCCGATCTCGTCGAGCGTGCGCGGTTGACCGTCGGTGAGTCCGAAACGCAGCCGCACGACACCGGCCTCCCGCTCGGAGAGGGTCTGCAGCACCTGCTGGAGCTGATCCTGCAACAGCGAGAAGGACACGGCGTCAACCGCGACGACCGCCTCGGAGTCCTCGATGAAGTCGCCCAGCTGACTGTCGCCCTCGTCGCCGATGGTCTGGTCCAGGGAGATGGGTTCCCGGGCGTACTGCTGGATCTCGAGCACCTTCTCGGGGGTGATGTCCATCTCCTTCGCCAGCTCCTCGGGCGTCGGCTCGCGACCGAGGTCCTGGAGCAGCTCCCGCTGGATCCGTCCGAGCTTGTTGATGACCTCGACCATATGTACCGGGATGCGGATGGTCCGGGCCTGGTCCGCCATTGCCCGGGTGATCGCCTGGCGGATCCACCACGTGGCGTAGGTCGAGAACTTGTAGCCCTTGGTGTAGTCGAACTTCTCCACGGCACGGATGAGGCCGAGGTTGCCCTCCTGGATCAGGTCGAGGAACGCCATGCCACGGCCGGTGTACCGCTTGGCCAGGGAGACGACCAGGCGCAGGTTCGCCTCGAGTAGATGGTTCTTGGCCCGCTCCCCGTCCCGGGAGATCCAGTCCAGATCGCGGCGCATCGGGGTGGCGAGCCTCTCGCCCTCCTCCTCGGAGATGCGCAGCCGCTCCGACGCGTACAGTCCGGCCTCGATCCGCTTGGCCAGGTCGACCTCCTGCTCCGCGTTGAGCAACGGGACCTTGCCGATCTGCTTGAGGTACGCCCGGACGGAGTCCGCCGACGCGGTGAGCTCGGCGTCGCGGCGCGCCTGTTTGAGCGCTTCGGACTCCTCGTCGTCCCATTGGAAGTCATCGTCGGCCTCGGCGTCAGCCTGTGCTGCCTCAACCAGCGCGGCCGGCTCGTCGACGACGACGTCCTCAAGATCGAGCGTGAGATCCTCGTCGAGCTCGACATCAACCAGTTCGGGCTCGGCCGCCGGAAGATCGGTCGGCTTGGCCGCCTGCGCGGTCTTCTTCGCCGGCGTGTCGTCGACCGGCGGCTCAGCCGTCTCGGCCGCCTTCGCTGCCACCGCCTTGGCCGTCCCGGCTGCCTTGCTGGCCCGGACCGCCTTGGTGGCATCGGTCGCCCCGGCAGTCGCGCCGAACTTGGCGGCATCGGTCGCCCCAGCGGTCGCGCCGGACTTGGCGGCATCGGTCGCCCCAGCGGTCGCGCCGGACTTGGCGACCGCGGCGGACTTGGCAGTCGCGGCGGACTTGGCGGTCGCGGCGGACTTGGCGGTCGCGCCGGACTTGGCGGTAGCGACCTTCCCGCCGGCCTTCGCGGCCTTGCCCGGCTCCCTCGGCTCGGCGGTCTTTGGTGTCGAGGCGGGCTCCGAGGTGGCCTTCTTCGACGTGGCCTTGCGGGCGACCTTCACCGGCACGGCGCCGGCGGCCGCTTCCAGGGCCTCGGTCACCTCGGCCACCACGTCCGGGGGGAGCGTCTCGACCGCGGCCAACCGGGCCGTGCCTTTGGTCGAGCGGGTTGATCTGGTTGCCTTCGTCGGCGGAGCGGTTTCGCCGCCGGGCTTCGCCGCGGCCTTCACCGTGCTCGCCCGGGCCCCGGACGTTGCGGTGGCGGAGCGGGCGGCCACGACGCGGGCCGGGCGACGACTGGATTCGTCGAGTACACCGGCGTCGGTGAGCGCCCGCAGGACCTTCCTCGCCTGACCGGAGGTGACCCCGGCCTGTTCAAGCGTCTTGTCGACCTCCGCCCGGTTCAGCTGCCTGCCCGCGGACGCGGCGTGGGCGAGCAGAGCGTCGGTGATCGACTGGACATCGGCGCCGATGTGGCGGAGTTCTGTCACGTACGACCTTCCCGTGGCGAAACGGCGGACCGGCGGCTTCGGCAGGCGCAGCGGCACCCCGCGGCGTTTGTCCGGTGATTTCTTCTTAACCCAGGTGTCTGGCGCCTCGGCACCGGACACGCGGGCAGGCGTGAATTGTAGCGCCGAACATCGCCGACATCCCCAAGCGCTGAACAACCACGGCTTGGGAGGATGGGCCGGACGCGTGCAACCGTTCACGATCGGGGATCGGATGACCCAGCCGCAGACCCTGCTGATGCTCGCGGTCGAGGTCGCCCGCGAGGCGGCCGGGTACGCGCGGCGACGCCGGGCCGAAGACATCGGAGCGGTCGCTACCAAGACCACCGCCACTGATCTGGTCACCGCGACCGACCGTGCGGTGGAGCGGCTCATCGTGACGAGACTGTCGGGGCAGCGTCCCGATGATGTCGTCTTCGGCGAGGAGTACGGCGGAACTGCCGACGTCGTCCCGGACGGACGCGTGCGCTGGGTGCTCGACCCGATCGACGGCACCGTCAACTACGTGTACGGACTGCCCCACTACGCCGTTTCGATCGCGGCCGAGGTGGATGGTGCGGCGGTGGCGGGCGTGGTGCACAACGCCGCTACCGGGGAGGAGTGGACCGCCACCAGGGGCGGCGGGGCGTGGCGCGGGGGTGTCCGGCTGGCGGGGTCGCCGGAAGTCGAGTTGGCCCGCACGCTGGTGGCCACCGGCTTCGGGTACGACGCAGCCCGCCGCGCCCACCAGGCCAATGTGCTGGCCCAGCTGTTGCCACGGATACGCGACATCCGCCGGTTCGGCGCCGCCGCGCTCGACCTGTGCGCCGCCGCCGAAGGCCGGGTGGATGCCTACTTCGAGAAGGGCCTCGGCCCGTGGGATCACGCGGCGGGCGGACTGATCGCGGCGGAGGCGGGGCTGCTCGTCACCGGCCTGGAGGGTCGAGCGCCAGGTCCGGATCTGGTCCTGGCCGCGCCACCCGGGATATACCAGGCGTTGCATGACCTGCTGGTCGAGTTCGGCGCCGACGGCGGGCCGTGACGCTTCAGGCCTTGTTCCCAGGCGCATAACAGGTACCCGGCGGCAACGGCGGATTACCGATCGCCGCGATGGAGAGGTTCACCTCGGTTGACGTGGCCAACTGCTGGAACTTCGTGCCCAGCGTGACATCGACCTCGGCGCCCTTGCGGTGGATGTCGAAGGTCATGACCGCCTCGTCCACGAGGAAGTTCGCGCTGACGAGGTAGGCGGCTCCGACCGCCTCGGGCCCGTAGACGATGACAGCGATCTCGTCGACGGGCTTGCTGTTCCCGATGTTCCCGATCGTGTGTACGTGGAAGCCACGGAATTTGAGTTCGTCGCCGATCTGCCGGGCCAGGTTCACCCTGGTCTTCGTGCCGTTGTAGACGTTGATCGTGACCTGGTTGCGTTCGGGCATCCTGGTCTTGGCCGGAACGAGACCGGACGGGCACTCGTCGACGGTCGACGCCTTGGTCTGGGTGTCGCGCAGCACCGCCGTCAGTACCACTGTCCCCGCAGTGATCAACAGTACGGCGACGAAGATCAGTGCCCGTACCCGCGCGAACGTCATACCCTTCCTCCCCGCGACTGTCCCAGCCGTCGCCCGTCGACGCTCCGCATGTGCTCAGCCGGGTCCGTTGTGGTCGTGGCCACGCCGCCGGCCCGTTACGGTATCGCGGGCGCGCGGATTCTCGATCAGCTGTCGGCGTGCCGGACGCGATCGGGCGACAGTCGCCCCTACCTTATGTGTCGCCTGGGTCACATCGGGAACATTCTTAGGCGCCAGCGCGTACAAGTTGCGCGAGGGCACGGTAAGGTACGCGGCCGGACACGGCCAACCGGGGCAAGCCCGGTCACGGCGGCCGGGATGATCCGCCCGAGACGACTCAGCGGTACCACCTGTGCAGACGCCCGCCATCCCAGCCGATGTCGGGTATGGAAGAACCTCGTTCCGGCGTTATCACCGGACGGATTCGCGTATACGGGAGTGTGACGAACGCATGGCCACCGACTACGACGCGCCACGGCGTGACGAGGTCGATCTTGGCGAGGACAGCATCGAGGAGCTGAAGTCGCGACGGGTCGACGCGCAGTCGGGCAGCGTGGATGTCGACGAGGGCGACGTCGCGGACAGCTTCGAGCTGCCCGGCGCCGACCTCGCCGATGAGGAGCTGACGGTTCGGGTCCTGCCGATGCAGGCCGACGAGTTCCGCTGCTCGAGATGTTTCCTGGTGCACCACCGCAGCCAGCTCGCCTACGAGCGCAACGGAGAGCTGATCTGCCGGGAGTGCGCCTGAGCCCGCATGGGCGCCACCGGCCGCGGCCGGTTGGCGTCTGTGCGGTTTCCCCGGTCGTTGCCGCGGGTACGCCACGATAGGGTCTGCCGAACGCAGACTGAGCGTGGAGGGCGACCGCAGATGACCGGACCTGAACCGACCACTGATGTGCCCGGCGAAGACGCGTCGGGCACCTTCGCATCCAGCGACCCGGCGACGGCGTTGGCCAAGATAGCCGAACCGGAATTGTCTCCGGTCGAGCGCCGAAACACGATCGCCCAGCTTGCGGCCGCCTTGCGGCGCAAGGGATTCACCGACATGATCAAGCCACGGGCCGTGATGACGTGGATCTCTGACACGCTGGTCGACATTGCGCCCCGAATCCCGTTACGCAGTCTCGCCACGCTCCGGGCCCAGCATCCCGGCATGACCGATGACGAGATAGCGGATCGGGTGGTGCGCCAGGCCGCGAAGGCGACCGCCGCGATCGGGGCGGTCGGCGGGGGCATCACGTCGTTCGAGTGGGTGGCGCCCCCGACCCTACTGACCGCGCCGGCCGTCCTCGCCGCCGAGACGGTGGCCGTGGTCACCGTCGAGATCAAGATGCTGGGAGAGCTACAGGAGCTCTACGGCCAGCCGGTTCCGGGCGGCGCCCCCCAGCGTGCGGCCAGCCTGGTCCAGGCGTGGGCTCACCGGCGCGGGGTGAACCTGCTCGTGCCCGGACGGGCGATGACGGCCGTACTCGGCACGGCGGCGCGTCACGAGCTGCGAGACCGGCTGATCCGCCGGTTCGGCCGCAATCTCACGTCGCTGGGCCCCCTCTTCACCGGCGCTGCGATCGCCGCTTACCTCAACCGCCGCGCCACCAAACACCTGGCCCACGAGATCCGCGCGGACCTCAGCCGCTCGCGTCCCTGACGTGAGGCGTGCCCACGGCCGTATTCCGGGCCGCGAGGAGCGCCGCCGCGAGCTCGGCCGGGCGGCGGGAGCTGACGAACCAGTACGGCGTGGGGTCGTCCGGGTCGGCCAGGTCGATCCGTACCCCGCCGGAGATCCACGGTCGCTGGATGACGAAGGCGAGCGGCTCGGCGTCCAGTCCCAACAGCCGGCGGCGCGCCTCACCGTCGACCACGGTCACCGAGCCGATCGCCATGACCGGTAGGTGGGCGTCGTCGATCATGAGCTCGCCCCGTCGGACGCTGACCCGGATCCGTCCGACCGCGTAGAGCCCCGCCAGGACAAGAGCGACGGCACCCGCGTAGACCGGCGGCACCCTAAGTGTCGGCGCGCCCATGGTCAGCTCGACCGCGACGAACAAGCCCACCAGTACGCACGTCGGCCACGTCCACCACGGGACGCCCAACCGCTCACGGAACTCGGGCGAGAGGTCGGTCACTTACGCAGGGTACGTCCGCCGCGGACGCGCGGGGCGAGTGGGATGTCACGCCGACAACGCCCGGCCGAGAGATGATGGGGGACCGGATGGGAGGCAGTGCTGTGGGCGAGCGCGGAGGCGAGCAGGCGTGGGCGAGCCGACAGCGAGTGGAGCATCGCAGGGCCGCGAGTCCCGAGGAGCGAAGCGAGCGCGGAGGCGAGCAGGCGTGATCGAGATTGAGCGGGTACGGGTGGCGGTCCAACGCATCGACCCCGGGCTGCCCATACCGGCGTACGCCCATGCCGGCGACGCGGGTGCGGATCTGTACGCCGCCGTGGACGTCACGTTGGCGCCGGGACAGCGCGCCCTGGTCCGTACCGGGGTGGCGGTCGCGCTACCCGAAGGCTATGTCGGGCTGGTCCATCCACGCTCGGGGCTGGCTAACCGGCTGGGCGTCACGGTGCTCAACGCGCCGGGCACCGTCGACTCGGGATACCGCGGGGAGATCCAGGTGAACCTGGTCAACCACGACCCCGTTGTGACGGCGACGATCGCGCGCGGTGACCGGATCGCGCAGCTTGTCGTTCAACGGGTCGAGCGGGCAGACTTTGAGTGTGTCGATGAGCTGCCGGACAGCTCGCGCGGCATCGGTGGGCATGGATCCACCGGCGGTCACGCCTCCATCGCCGATAGGGGGGTCGACCAGGTCGCGGTGGGCGTTGCGGCAGAGGAGGGGTTGCAGTGATCTTCTCGCGTAGTCGCGGGAGCGCGGGCCGGCGCGGCTCAGGCGGTCAGGCTCGACGCGGACGGGGCGGGAACTCCGAACCGCGGATCGTCGACGACCTCGACGCCGAGCCCGAGGACGAGACGCCGGCCGGGCCGGATTTCGGCCCGTACGACGTCGCTGAGGCGCCGGACGACGGGCGGGAGCGGCTCGACCTCGGCGCTCTGCGGATCCCGGCGATCGCCGGTGTGGAGATCCAGATGCAGGCCGCTCCTGATGGTGAGATCCAGCAGGTCCTGCTGGTCAACAACGACAGCAAGCTCCAGCTCGGAGTCTTCGCCGCGCCGCGGACCGAGGGCATCTGGGACGAGGTCCGAGGGACGCTTCGAACCTCGATGGCCCAGGCCGGTGCCCGGCAGGAGGACACGGTCGGCGACTACGGGCCGGAGCTCAAGGCGAGGCTGCGCGACGGTTCATCCACTGTGGATGTACGCCATGTCGGCGTGGACGGTCCGCGCTGGTTCGTCCACGCGGTCTACATCGGAGCGGCTGCGGCCGACCCGACCAAGGCCGGATTGCTGCGGGATGTGCTGCGCGGACTCGTGGTGGACCGCGGCACCGATGCCCGCCCGGTGAGCGAGCCGTTGCCACTTCGGCTGCCGCCTCAAGCCGCCGCCCAGCTCGCCGCGGCCCAGGCCGCTCAGCCCCCCTCGGCCCCGGCCGACGAGGCCGCGGCCCATAGCTCGGTCGCCGATCGCGCCGAGGCCTCCCGGCGACGGGAGGCGGATGGCGCGAGGAACAGCGCCCGGCGAACGGCGGCGGGCCGGGCAACCGGTCGGCGGCCATGATGGCTCGGAAAGACAACGTGATGGTAGAGAAGGAGAAGCGCGCGACAGAGCGCGAATCGGGCCTGAAGGCGATGCTGCGCAAGCTGACCGCATCCGAAGAGGAGCTGGACGCCGAGGAGCTGCGCGCAGGGACCCAGGCGGCCGGGTGCACGCCGTGCGGGGCGGTCAAGCGGGGTGACCTGGTGAGTGTGACCGGCCGGTTGCGTACAGTGGTGTTTACGCCGCGAACCAACCTGCCGACGCTGGAGGCTGACCTGTACGACGGCAGTGACGTGGTGACACTCATCTTTCTCGGCCGTCGCCACATCGCCGGAATCGAGCCGGGACGCACACTCACGGCGCGCGGCCGGGTGGCGATCCGGGACGATCGCAAGGTCATATACAACCCGTACTACGAGCTCGATCCGCATACCCAGTAGAACCGAGGGGACATCTGTGACTGCCGGCCGAACGCCACTTACGCGACTGTCCGAGCCGGAGGGCGAGGCAATTCCCACCTTCTCGGAGCAGGTGGCGCACCAGGTCGGTGGGGTTCGCGGGATGCTGGAGGCGAGCGTCCCCGTCGTCGCCTTTGTCCTCGTCAACATCGTCTGGGGTCTGAAGCCCGCGCTCGTCGTTGCCGTCGTCACGACCCTCGGAACAACCGGGTACCGGCTCGGCCGGCGGCAGTCCGTACGGCATGCGATGAACGGCATGGTCGGCATCGGTATCGGCGCGGTCATCGCATGGAAGACGGGCAGCGCCAAGGATTTCTACCTGCCCGGCATCCTGGTCAGTCTTGGCTACGGGATGGCGATGCTCGCCTCAGTGGTCTTCCAGCGTCCGTTGGTCGGGTGGCTCTGGGCCGTCGTCGCCGACAGGGGCTCGCCGCGCTGGCGCGAACTCCCGCCGCTGCGCCGGACCTTCGGCTGGCTGACCGTACTGTGGGCCGCGACATACCTCATCAAGGTCGTGGTGAACTTCTGGGTCTACTTCGCCCCGTGGCTGACCGACGATCAGAAGGCCAGCATCCTCGGGGTCATGCGGATCGCGCTCGGCTTCCCGCCGTACGCGTTGCTGTTGGCGCTCACGGTCTGGGCCGTCCGCAGGCATCTGCCGGCTCTGGCCCGCCAGAGCGCCCCCGCCGTCTGACCGGCGGTTCAGCTCGAACCGGCGCGGTGCCCGAGGACCACCTGGCGCACCTCGTCCTCGACCTCGGTGGTGCAGATGAAGACGAGCTCGTCACCGGGCTCGAGCGAGTCGTCGAGGCTGGGAGCGACAACCCGCTTGCCGCGCAGAATGGCCACCAGCGCCGCGTCTCTGGGCAGCGGCACATCGCGTACCGCGTGGCCGACGTACGGCGCCGTCTCCGGCAGAGTGATCTCCACGAGATTCGCCTGCGACTGATGAAACGTCATCAGCCGGACCAGGTCGCCGACGCTCACCGCCTCCTCGACCAGCGCTGCCATGAGGCGCGGCTTGCTCACCGACACGTCGACGCCCCACTGTTCGGTGAAGAGCCACTCGTTCTCGGCCCGGTTGACCCGGGCCACCACCCGCGGGACGGCGAACTCGGTTTTCGCCAGCAACGAGAGCACGAGGTTCACCTTGTCGTCGCCGGTGGCCGCCACGACCACGTCGCAGCGGGCCAGATCCGCTTCCTGCAGGCTCGCCAACTCACAGCAGTCAGCCAGGATCCACTCCGCGGCGGGCACCCGCTCCGGGCGTAGCGCCGACGGCTGCCGTTCGATCAGGAGCACGGTGTGTCCGTTCTCGATCAGCTCCTGGGCGATCGACCGGCCGACGTTGCCGGCGCCCCCGATGGCGACCCTCATCGTGGCTCCTCCGCGCAGATGTGTGCGTCGTCACGCATCCCGAGGGCTCCTTACTGTGCCGACGGCCGCGGGCCGCCGGTGGCCGCGGTCACCCGTTCGACCATGTCGTCGGTGACGAGCATGAACACCTGGTCGCCCTCCTGAAGCACGGTCGACGGCGTGGGAAGCATGCCCAGTCCGAACCGCATGATGTAGGCGACCCGCGTGCCGCACGCCTCCTCCAGCGCGTGCAGCGGCTGGGAGAGCCAGTCCGGGTGGACCGGCACCTCGATGAGCGAGACGACGCTGGTCGGATCCCGCCAGAGCTCGGCGGCACTGTCCGGCACGATGTGGCGCACCATCCGGTCAGCGGTCCACCGGACGGTGGCCACCGTCGGAATGCCGAGGCGCTCGTACACCTCGGCGCGCTTCTGGTCGTAGATCCGGGCCACCACCCGGCGCACGCCGAAGGTCTCCCGGGCGAGCCTGGCCGAGATGATGTTGGAGTTGTCGCCGCTGGAGACCGCCGCGAAGGCGTCGGCCCGCTCGACGCCCGCCTCGACCAGAACGTCGCGGTCGAATCCGATGCCGGTGACGGTCAGACCGCCGAAGTCCGCGCCGAGACGCCGGAACGCGTCCGGGTTCTGATCGATGACCGCCACCGTGTATCCGCGTGACTCGAGGGTGTGGGCGAGCGTCGAGCCCACACGCCCGCACCCCATGATCACGACGTGCACGCATGCCCTCCGACGGTCGGCGGCCGACGCTCATCCGGGCGGCCTGATCCCTGTCGGGCACGGTACACCGTCTGGGCCGGCCACCCGCTCGTGCCCTTCGCCCGTGGCAAGCGCCAGGGCCGTACCCTTCGGAATGTGGCCAACCCGACCTCGGTGCTCAAGCGGCTCCTCGTCGGCCGTCCCTTCCGCTCCGACCGGCTACAGCACACGTTGCTCCCCAAGCGGATCGCGCTGCCCGTCTTCGCGTCGGACGCCCTCTCGAGCGTGGCCTACGCGCCGGACGAGATCCTGCTGACCCTTTCCATAGCGGGCGTGGCGGCGTATGCCGTCGCGCCCTGGGTGGCGCTTGCCGTGGTCGTCGTGATGCTCACCGTGGTCGCGAGCTACCGCCAGAACGTGCACGCGTACCCGTCGGGCGGCGGTGACTACGAGGTCGCGAGCGTCAATCTGGGTCCACGTTTCGGCCTGGGCGTGGCGAGTGCTCTGCTCGTCGACTACGTGCTGACCGTGGCCGTCTCGATCGCGTCGGGCGTGGCCAACCTCGGTTCGGTCGTCCCATATGTGGCCGAGCACAAGATCGGCGTGGCGGTGACGGCGGTGGTGGTTCTCACCGCGACGAACCTACGGGGCATTCGCGAGTCCGGAACCTGGTTCGCCATCCCGACGTACGGATTCATGATCGTCATCATCGGGATGATCCTCACCGGTCTGTTCCGGGTGTTCGTCCTCGGCCAGAATCTGGTCGCCCCGAGCGCCGGCCTGGAGGTGACCAAGGAGCACGACTTCACCGCGGCTGCGATGTTCTTCCTGCTGTTGCGGGCGTTCTCGTCCGGATGCGCGGCGCTCACCGGTGTGGAGGCCATCTCCAATGGCGTGCCCGCGTTCCGCAAACCGAAGAGTCGCAACGCGGCGACGACGCTGTTGTTGCTCGGTCTGCTCGCGGTCACCATGTTCATCGGCATCATCTGGCTCTCCCGACTCAGCGGGCTGAAGTTCGTGGAGCGGGCGTCTCAGATCATCTCCGGGCCGCCGAACTACGTGCAGAAGACCGTCACGACCCAACTCGGCGTCGCCGTCTTCGGAAACGACTCGTTCCTGCTCTACGTCGTCGCCGCAGTGACCGCCCTGATCCTGTTCCTCGCGGCCAACACGGCCTTCAACGGCTTCCCGGTGCTGGGTTCGATCCTGGCCCAGGACCGGTACCTGCCACGTCAGCTGCACACCCGGGGCGACCGGCTCGCCTTCTCCAACGGCATCCTGTTCCTCGCGACGTTCGCCATCGTGCTCATCGTGTCGTTCCATGCCGAGGTGACCCGGCTGATCCAGCTCTACATCGTCGGCGTCTTCGTGTCGTTCACATTCTCGCAGGCGGGGATGCTCCGGCACTGGAACCGGTTGCTGCGCACCGAGCGCGACCCGGCGGTCCGGCGGCGGATGTACCGCTCCCGCGCCATCAACGGCTCCGGCATGTGCCTGACCGGGACCGTGCTTCTCATCGTGCTCATCACCAAGTTCCTGCTCGGGGCATGGATCGCGATCGCGGCGATGGCCGTCATGTACCTCACCATGCTCGGCATCCGGCGCCACTACGACACCGTCGCCCG
>JBKPDY010000096.1:0-4275 GCA_046728155.1 Actinomycetota bacterium | reverse complement strand
CGATGCCCGTACCTTGGGTGCCGGCTGCCTTAGTCGGCCGACTGGCAGCCCAAGGTAGATGGTGAATCCTGCGACGGCGCCGAGCAGCGCGATCTGTACAGGCGACATGTGATCTCCATAGCCGGACTGAGATGATGAGGGCAGCCTAACCTAACACCTACCACCACCAGAACCGGGTCGGAAGGGCTCCGCTGTGGGCCAACGTCGGAAAGGCGGAACGAAGGCGGTCGCCGTACCATCACATCGACATGCCACGAACGCCGATCGGGGTCGCCATCCTGCTCGTGGCCGGGTGGGCACTTGCGGGCTGTGCTGTGACGGCGACCTCCGCGCCGCAGGGTATCCGGTCGGTCAGCGAGGCGGCGACGTCGCCTGGTCATCCACCGACTCCGGCGTTGACGCCCGGTGCACAATCTCCATCGACACCGATATCGATACCGGCGCCGGTCGGTCAGTCCGGCGTCCGTGGTATGACCGTGGTCGACCCGTGCCCAGTTGTAACTGATCCGCCGTGCCCGCCGAAGTCGATCGCCGCTCGGTTGACCGTCATGGATAGCGGATCCTCGGTGATCGCCGTCGTCACCAGCGGCAGCGACGGACATTTCAGCGTGACGCTGCGGCCGGGGAGCTATGAGCTGCGGGCCGCGGCTATGACCGGTCCCGCCCGGCCGACCCCGGCGGTCAAGGTCTTGGTACGGGCGAGCCAGTTCACCGTTGTCACGATCTACGTCGACGTTGGAATCAGGTAGTCGCAGGGATGAGTGCTGGCCGTCGTGGCCGCGGGATGACACGATGCCGTCGTGAGTGTCCGACGCCTCGCCGCGATCGACATGTACGGCCTGCGCGGCACAGCTCGTCGCCGCCGCCTGATTCTGGCCGAGTTCGTTCTGGGCGCGGTGGCCGTCGTCGCCTTCGGGACCTGGTTCATTACCGCGGCCGGTCGCCCTGTCGATCGCTACGTCGGGATCGTCATCGTCGGCATCGGCCTGAACTATGTGCCGCTGTCCCTGTACGCGATGTCGTTGAGTCGGCCCGGCGCTCTCGACGCCGAACTGGCGGGTGTCGACACCGCCCGGGAGATCCGCCGTTATGGCGTCCTCCAGCTGTGGATCCTCGTCCCGTTGTCGCTCGTGGTCCTAGCCGCCCGCGAGCTGCTCACCCAGCGTCGGACGGCCTGACTCAACAACATCGTGCGCGCGGCTGGTAGGCATCGCGGCGGTGCCGGACCGAGTGGATCTCCACGAGGCGTTTGGCCTCGTTGATCCGATAAATGATCCGGTAGGTGCCGCGGCGGGCCGAGTAATAGCAGTCGAACGGTTCGTCGAGTGGTTTGGCCACCCGGAATGGGTTGACGGCGATTGAACGCTGGATGGTCTCTGTCGCAGCGATCGCCACCTCCAGCGGGAGGTTCTCGTTGAGGTTCCGGCGAGCCCGCCGGGGAAGCATAACTAGGTACGGGCCGGGCTTCTCTTCGACGCCATCGCTGGCCTCGTCGCCGCTTGATGTCACCCGGCCGCCCCGCTGCGACGCCGTTCGAGCTCAGCGCGGACCTCGTCCACCGAGCATGTGTCACCTGCCGCGAAGTCTTCCCGCGACTGACGCAGGTCGGCTAAGGCTTCGTCGTCGGAGAGGAGGTCGAGCATCTCCTGCATCGACTCATACTCGGCGACCGAAATCAGCATCACGTCGGCGCGCCGTTGCGTGTGGGCTCAGTTCGGCCACCAGGCTAACGGAAGGTGACTGCGGATAACGCGGTCCTTCGTCACGAGAGTCATGTCGGAGGCGAGAGCCTGTGCCGAGATGAGCCGGTCGAACGGGTCCCGGGTCCAGTCCAGCATTGTGGCGGCCTCGCAGACCTGTGCCGACGGCGGGTCGGTCAGCAGCATCTCGAGCTTTGGAACAAGATCGTCAATGATAGCCTGCGCTGGGACAGAGATCTTTCCCGTCTCGTAGAGGTACTGCAGCTCCAGCCTCACAAACGGCGACAGGGCAAGGGGCTCTGCATTGAGCCGGTCGCGTACCGGAACCGGCAGTAGCCGCTCAGGATCGTCATAGAGCCACACGATGATATGTGTGTCCAGCAGAATCACGGACGCCACTCATCGGACCAGTCGAGGTGGACGAGGTCTTCCGGGTCGCCGACGATTGTGCCGGCGTGAGCGGACAGGCGAGACAGCTTCGCAGGCGCATCAACAGGCACGATACGTAGCCGCCGGCCACCACGCTCCACTTCCAGCGGCACCCCCGTGGCCAGCACCTCGTCGAGCAGTCGGTAGACGTTCTGGCGCAGCTCTGATGCAGTGATCGTCATTGCAGAGGCCTCTCGTACGTACGTTTATCATATCACGTACGTACGAATCGGCGTCACCACGCCCTGACCAATGACGATTCGTAGCCACCGGCCTGTTGCGATCTTGCCGCTGCTTGCCGGCACGTTACCCCCCACAATCCAAGGCGGCCGAGGCCCGTCGGTGAGGGTTTGTTTCGATCACGGGTGACGGGACTCGCGATGTACTCCACCCTCGCCGCTTCACCGGCCGACGAATACCACGTTCATCGATGGAACCCGGCAGGCAAAGCCGGTGGGCACGGCTGGGATCGAACCAGCGACCGCTCGCTTGTAAGGCGAGAGCTCTCCCGCTGAGCTACGCGCCCGGGATAACGGATGCAAGAACATCGCGCGGCGCACAGACTACCGCAGACTGCATCCGGTCGGCGTCTTCACAGCGCGGCCAGGGACTTGCGCCAGGCGTCCTGGTCGCGGGCTTTCCCCGGCGGGTTCTCCTCGGCGTACCGGACGATCCCCGCCTTGTCGATGATGAACGTGCCCCGGTTGGCGAAGCCGCGTTCGGCGTTGAACACGCCGTACGCGCGGGCCACCTCGCCGTGCGGCCAGAAGTCGGCCAGCAGCGGGAACTCGTACCCCTCGCGGTCGGCCCAGACCTTGTGCGCCGGCGAGGAGTCCACGCTCACCGTGAGGACTTGAACCGAATCGTTGGCGAAGTCGTTCAGGTTGTCCCGCACAGAGCACAGCTCGCCCTGGCAGGTGCCGGTGAAGGCGAGTGGGTAGAAGACGAGCAGGACGTTGCGGATGCCCCGGAAGTCCGAGAGCCGAACCTCCTGATTGTTCTGGTCCTTCAGGGTGAACTCCGGAGCTTCGGCCCCGACTCCTATCGGCATGCTCGATCCTCATTGGCGGCCACGTCGTCAGCGCTTCTTCTGCGCGGCGCGCGGGGTGACCAGACGCGCCCCACTCCAGTCCTTGCCGACGCTGATGGTCGAGGTCTGCTGCAGGCCGGCGGTCGGGGCGGACTCGGTGATCTCGCTTGGTTCGACATGCCCGGAGCGACCGGCTTTGGGGGTCAGCAACCAGACGACCCCGTTGTCGGCGAGAGGGCTCAACGCGTCGACCAGTGTGTCAACTAGATCGCCATCGCCCTCGCGCCACCACAGCAACACGGTGTCGACCACCTCGTCGGTGTCTTCGTCGACGAACTCACCGACCCGTTCGAGCAGCATTTCGCGAAGGTCGTCATCCACATCGTCGTCGTAGCCGATCTCCATGACGATGTTGCCCGATTCGATGCCGAGCCGATCCGCCAGGCTGCGTACGCCGTCGGCCTGGCCCGCGCTCGCGCTCACAGCTGAGTGCCCTCCTTGTCCAATCGCTCGCGCCGTACGGGCGATAGCGGTAGTCCACACACCCGGAGCGCCAGCTGCAAGCGGCACACCGGATACCTGTGAAGATACGGCCTCACGCCCCGAGAAGGGAGCGGGCGCCCGCTTCGATCGCGCCCTCGGAGACGAGGACGAGCTGGGCGGCGTTACCCAGTGGGACGTATGAGTCGGCCGAGGCGACCCGGCGGACGCTTCCGACGTAGCCGGCGTCGACCAGCGCTGCGAGCACTCCCTCGCCCACGCCACCACTGCGGCGTGTCTCTTCGACCACCAGCACCCGTCCCGTCAGGCTCGCCTCTCGCACGATGTCGGCGACCGGCAGTGGCGAGAGCCAGCGCAGGTCTACCACCCGTGCCCCGATTCCCTCGTCCGCGAGCCGTCCGGCCACCCGCAGCGACATCCTCACGCCGTTGCCGAAAGTGAGAATCGTCAGGTGTTCGCCGTCGCCGTGGACACGGGCCCGGCCGAGGGTGACGTGCTCGCGCGCCCACTCCTCCGGCGGCGGGTACGACGCGAGCCACCCGTTGTCGCCGCCGGCGTAGAGATCGCGGGTGTGGTAGAGCGCAATCGGCTCAAGAAAAACGCACACGCTGCCGT
>JBKPDY010000095.1:0-36048 GCA_046728155.1 Actinomycetota bacterium | reverse complement strand
GCTGGCCATCCTCGCCCTGCGGCGCCGCCACTGGTGAGCGACCCTCCGACTCGCCTCCGCAAGCGCCGCCGCAACGCTTTAGGCGCAACGGTTTTACCTGAGCCGAATTATCTGAGCCGGACCCGTCAGCTCGTCGGAGGTGGACTCGTGGGCGTGGGCGACCCGGAGGAAACGATCAGGTCGACCGGCGAACCGGCCCTCACGGCGGTACCGGCCGCCGGATTCGTTCGGATCACCTGACCCTGCGGCACCGTGGTGCTCGGCTCAGTACTCACGTTGCGCGGGGTGAGCCCGAGTGCGCGCAACGCCGACGCGGCATCCGCTGGAGTCTTCCCCGACAGATCCGGGATCTTGATGGTAACCGGTACGGTCGTCGTCGGCGGTGCCGTGGTTGTCTGCCTCGTCGGCGGTGGGGTGGTCGTCGCGGGCGGGGTGGTGGTCGCCGCAGGCGTCGTCCGGGGAGTTGTCGTTGTTGGCGTGGTGGGCGTGCTCGGCCCGCGCAACGCCAGCCATAGTCCCAGCCCGACCAGCGCGAGCAGGATGACCACGCCGGCGGCGATCAGTGCTGGTAGCAGCACGCTGCGGGGCGGTTCGCCCTGCCACTCGGGTTGCCCATACTCCTCGCCGACGGCTGGGGTCGGCACGTGGGCCCGGGCCGACCAACGAGGTGGTGCCTGCGGCTCGCCGGGCACAGCCGGCAGGATCCCGGTTCCGGTCGGACCGGCCTCGCCGGGCCCCGGACCTGGTTCCTGGGGCTCGCCGCCACCGACGACGGTCTCGTCCGCTCCCATCCAGGGATCGACCGGTGCTGGAGGCTCGCCGGGCTGCTCGGCCGTGTCGCCCAATCGGGGGTGCCCAACCGTCCCGTCGGTCTCACCGGACGGTTCCTCCGCCTGCTGTTCGGGTTCGCGGGACTCGCCGGACCGATCGGAGCCAGGCTCCGGATGGCGCGGGTCGGCGTCGGCCATGGCGTGCTCCCTTTCTCGATCAGCCGGTGCCAGCTTGGTGATGAACCGCCTCACCGGCGGTGGAAACTGTTGGTGCGAACGCCCGCTTCCACACAATGTCGTTGGTGAACCGGACGGGCAAGCAGGCAAACGGTCGCGGTCGCCGATCGTACGCGGTGCCAGTACGCTGCCGCCCATGGCAGGTCGTGGCTGGGGGCGATCCACGATGATTGCCATCTTCGCCGCGGCCGGCGCCGCCGCCACCCAGGCCGGACTCGGTTACGGCCTCGGCGTCATCTCTTGGGTCCCCCAGACGCGTGAATCCGCGGTTACCGACAGTGGCGCTTGGGCCTCGGACCTCGCCTGGACGGCGCTGATTGCGGCCTCCTCGGTGGTGATCGGCGCGGTTGCCGGAGACCGGTCGGCCACCGTCCAGATGGGACGCACGCTGCGCGGACTCCGCCACGTCCTCGTCTCTCTCGCCGCAGCCGTGGGCGGCGCCGCGATCGTCCCATTGGTGGTGATCCCCGCGCAGTTCGCGCGCGTGGCTGGAACATTCGCGCCACACATCCTGGTCGGCGTCTACGCTGCCGTCGGTCTTGTTGGCGGCCTGCTGGTGGCGTTGCTGGCGACGACGACCCGGGCGGTGGCGGCCAACGTGTTCGTGACGACCGTATGGCTATGGGTGCTGGCCATCATCGTTGTCGTGCATAGATCCATCACCCACCAGCCGCTGGGATATGTCCCACTGGCAGTGTGGAAGTTCACCGAGAACGGCCCCGCGCTGTGGTCCTTCTATTTACCGGGCGCGCTTCTCATGCTGGGGTCCGCCCTGTTGATCGGCGGTCTCGCCGCATTTCCCGCGGCCGGCCGCGGGGCGGCCCGGCTCGGGATAATCGTCTCCGGTGCCGTCGGACCTCTCCTGGTCGCGGCCGCCTACCGGTTGGCCGACCCCAGTGCGGCGACGACACCCTTCGAGCAGATGTCCGCGTACCACATCGCGCCGTATGTCGCGGTCGCCGGACTCGCCGGGTCGAGCCTCGTCGCGGCTGTCGGTGCGGTACCGGCGCTACGCACGCGCCGGGCGAAGGCGCGACAGCCGGCCGAACCGGCGGAGCCGTTCACTTACAGCGCGACAGCCACGGCACCGTTCTCGTCGCGCGCTGTTCCGGAGCAGATCGACCCCGACCGCGACCGGTACAACGGCGGCCGTTGACCGTCCACATGGGATAGCTACTCCACCGGCCACGTGTGTACGGGGTCGTTGGTATGCATGCGGGCGACGTACTGAGAGAGCATTTCCCGCAGCGCCGCCGCGCGGTCGCGCCCTTGCTCCTCCAGTCGGGCGACGGTACGGGTCTGCCATACCGCGCCGTTTCGACGGGTCCGGCAGCGGCCTTCGATGACGCCGAGCAGTCGGTCCCGGGTTGCCGCATCGACGCCGAGCGAGTCGAGCCCGGCGTACGCGGCCGGCAAAAGATGGCCCAGAACGAGCTCGCTCGCTGGCGACTCACCCTGCTGCGGCCAGAACAGCGAGGCCGAGATGCCATGACGGGACGCGGCCAGGAAGTTCTCCTTGGCCGCGGCGTACGAGAGCTGGCTCCACACTGGACGGTCGGCCTCGGCCAAGGTCCGGGTGAGCCCAGCGTAGAAGGCGGCGTTGGCGAACATGTCCAGCACGGTCGGCCCGGCGGCCAGGACACGGTTCTCCACCCGGAGGTGCGGCAGACCGTCCCGTACGTCGTAGACCGGACGGTTCCAGCGATAGATGGTCCCGTTGTGCAGCCGGAGCTCGTGGAGATTCGGGACGCCTCCGGCTGCGATGACCGTCTCCGGATCCTCCCCGTCACAGGCGGGCAGCAGGGCGCCGAAATACCGGACGTTCTCCTCGAAGAGATCGAAGATCGAGGTGACCCATCGCTCGCCGAACCACACCCGTGGCCGGATGCCCTGGTTGCGTAGCTCGGCCGGACGTTCGTCCACGGCCTGCTCGAAGAGCGGAATACGCGTCTCCGCCCAGAGCCGGCGGCCGAACAGGAACGGAGAGTTGGCGGCGAGGGCCACCTGCACCCCGGCGATCGCCTGGGAGGCGTTCCAGTAGCTCGCGAAGCTCGTCGGCGTCACCTGCAGGTGCACCTGGATGCTCGTGTTCGCGGCCTCCCCCATGATCGAGTCGAGCCGTACCCGCAGGCTCTCCTCACCCCGGATGTCGACGGTGATGTCGTCCCCGCGCGAGTCGATGATCTGGTCGTTGAGCGCGCGGTACCGCGGCTGGTCGGACATGTTGGCGGCGACCATGTGACTCGGCTGCAGCGTCGGCAGCAGTCCGGTGAGCACGAGTTGGACGTCCAACTGGTCGGCCACCGCCCGCGCCGAGTTGAGGGTCGCGCGGAGATCCTGCTCGTGCTCGCTCAGGCCGTCTCCACCGATCAGCCTGGGGGCAAGGTTGACCTCGAGGTTGAACGCCCCGAGTTCGGCCTTGACCGTCGGGTCGGCCAGCCGGACGAGAAACTCGGCGTTGCACATCGCCGGCTCACCCTTGGCGTCGACAAGGTCGATCTCGACCTCGAGTCCGAGCATCCGCTTGTCCTCATCGAAGCGGAAGTGGTCGAGCATCTGGGCGAAGACATCCAGGCTGCGCAACACCTTCTGCCGGTACCGACGGCGATCGGCACGACTGAAGGTGGTCGGCAGCTCGAAATTCATCATGGAATCTCCTGGATGCTCATCCAGGTTAGGACGGCCGTCCAGAGACCGGTCAGGGCCTGGTGACACAGCCACCTACGCTACGTACGCGACTCCCGCGTAGGCGCCACGGCGTCGGGCACTCGACTCAAAGGCCAAGTCCGCGCGCGATCACCATCCGCTGTATTTCGGAGGTGCCCTCGCCTATCTCCAACACCTTCGCGTCACGCCAGAAGCGGGCGACGGGATACTCATTCATGAACCCGTACCCACCGTGGATCTGGGTTGCATCGCGGGCGTTGGCCACGGCCACGTCGCTCGCATGCAGCTTCGCGATCGCCGCCTGCGGCGTGAAGTCCAGCCCGCCAACCATCCGACTGGCGGCGTCGTGCCAGGCCAGCCGGGCGGTATGGGTACGGGCGGCCATGTCGGCGAGCTTGAACTGGATGGCCTGGAAGTCCGCGATCGGGTGGCCGAACGCCTCGCGTTGGCGGGCGTACCGGAGCGATTCGTCCACGCATCCCTGCGCCAGTCCCGTGGCCAGGGCGGCGATCGCGACCCGCCCCTCGTCGAGGGTGCGAAGGAACTGCGCAAAACCCCTTCCCCGTGGTCCGAGCAGGCTCTCCTCCGGAACGCGTACGCCGTCGAACGTAAGCGCATGGGTGTCGGACGCGCACCAGCCCACCTTCGAGTACCCCGGCTGCACCGCGAAGCCCGGCGTTCCGGACGGGACGAGGATCGTGGATATCTCCTTGCGCCCAGACTGGTCCACGCCCGTGACCGCGGCAACCGCGACGACGCTGGTGATGTCGGTACCTGAGTTGGTGATGAACGCCTTGCTGCCGTTGATGACCCACTCGCCGCCATCGAGCACGGCCCGGGTCTGGGTGTTGCCTGCGTCGGAACCGAAGCCCGGCTCGGTGAGTCCGAATGCGGCCAACGCCTCACCGGTCACAAGTCGGGGCAACCACCGCTTCTTCTGCTCCGGCGTGCCGTACCGGTAGATCGGCATGGCGCCGAGCGAGACCGCGGCCTCGAGTGTGATCGCCACGCTGGAGTCGACCCGAGCCAATTCCTCGATCGCCACGCAGAGGGCGAAGTAGTCACCGCCCATGCCGCCGACGTCCTCGCTGAACGGCAGGCCGAACAGACCCATCTTGCCCATCTGCCGGATGATCTCGTATGGGAACGTGTGGTTCTCGTAATGCTCGGCGATCACCGGAGCGACCACGTCGCGAGCGAACTCCGCGACCGTGGCGCGTAGCGCCTCCTGCTCCTCGGTGAGCATCCGCGCCTCCTTGCCTCAGACCGGCCTCAGACCGGTGTCACGCCGTGGCGGCGGCGGGCGAAGTGCCGTGGCCGGCCGCGGGCGTGGAAGTACCGGCGGATGAGCTCTGCCCGGAGGTCGCCCGGCTCGACCACGGCGTCCACCACCAGCTCGCTGGCGAGGCGGACGATGTCGATGTCCCGGTCGTACTCCTCCCTGAGCCGGGCGACGAACGCGTCCCGTTCCGCGTCGTCGGCGATCGCGGCGATCTTGTTGGCGTAGACCGCGTTGACGGCGGCCTCCGCTCCCATCACGGCGATCTTTGCGGTCGGGAGCGCGATCGTGGCGTCGGGTTCGAAGCCGGGACCGGCCATCGCGTACAGGCCGGCACCATACGCCTTGCGAACCACGACGCAGATCTTCGGGACGGTCGCCTCGGCAATGGCGCTGATCATCTTTGCGCCGTGACGGATGATCCCCTGCTTCTCCACCGCCGCACCGACCATGAATCCGGGCACGTCGGCCAGGAACAGCAGCGGCACGTTGAAGGCGTCGCACAGCTGGATGAAGCGGGCGGCCTTGTCCGCCGAGTCGACGAACAGGACGCCTCCCTTGTGGAGGGAGTTGTTCGCTACCACACCGACGACCTCGCCATCGAGCCGCCCGAAGCCGATGGTCACCTCGCGGGCCCACAGGGTCTGGATCTCGAAGTACGAGTCCGCGTCGAGCAGCCCCTTGACGAGCCGACGCATGTCGAAGGCCAGCCGTTCGCTGGCCGGAACGACGGCGGCGAGGTCGGTCCCGGGAGGCGCCGTCGGCTGGGCCTTGGGCGGGCTGCCCTGCCAGTTGGAAGGCAGGTACGACAGGTACCGCCGAACCGTGGCGACAGCCTCCTCCTCGGTCTTGCACAGAAAGTGACCGACGCCCGACTCAGCACAGTGGACTCTCGCCCCGCCCATCGCCTCGAGCGTCGTCTTCTCCCCGGTCACCATCTCGACCATTCGATCCGAGCCGAGATACATCGAGGCGTTCCCGTCGACCATGGCGACGACGTCGCAGAACGCCGGTATATAGGCGCCCCCGGCCGCGGACGGTCCGAACAACGCACATACCTGCGGGATCGACCCGGAAGCCCGGACCTGGTTGAAGAATATGTGTCCAGCCCCCCTCCTCCCGGGGAAGAGATCCACCTGGTCGGTGATCCGGGCGCCGGCCGAATCGACGAGGTAGATCATCGGGACGCCGTTGGTGTAGGCCCGCTCGATCATGCGGATGATCTTTTCAACGGTACGGGCACCCCATGAGCCCGCCTTGACCGTGGAGTCGTTCGCCATCAGGCATACCGGCCGACCATCCACAGTGGCCAGTCCGGTTACGACGCCGTCCGCGGGGAGACCGTCAGCAAGGACGTTGGCGAGAAGTCCATCCTCCACAAAGGAGTCCTCATCGACGAGCAGCGCGATCCGTTCCCGGGCGAAAAGCTTGCCCTTGGTGGCGTTGGCGGCGTGGTACCGCTCGGCTCCGCCGGCCACGACACGCTTACGCAACTGGGCGAGATCCTCGTGCGTGGGCTCAGCGGGTACCGGCGCCCTGTCATCCTCCGCCACGGCACCTCCCGCCAACCCGAAATACCTTAACGATCGTTAGGCTACCTTATCCGTCGGCTGACTGGCACAGGGGAACCCAACCCGCTGGCACGGGGGAACCGAATCCCGCCCGCACGGCCCGCCGCCTTCCCCGCCGAGCGCACCGCTGCCAGGACAGCAGAGAGGCCCGGCGCACCGGGCCTCTCCTATCTATGTGAACGCCGATGGCAGGTCGTTGTCTCCCTCCCGCCGATCGACGCGAGCCGAATGATCGGTTCCGTCGACACGTGAAGGTATCGGTTGTACCGCGCTTGTAGTGCGCTCAAATGGTCACGTCGGGGTCACAGTTTGGTCACCATGATCCTCGCCGTCCCCGCACTTACCCGGCATGAGCCAAGGGCCGGCGGGGGCCGGCGCGAAGCACGCCACTGTCCAGCCGCCGGCCGACGATCTCCTGCGCCAACCGGGCGGCGTCGAGCAGAGCGGCGAGATCGACACCGGTGTCGATGCCCATGTCCTCGAGCATGTGGACGACCTCCTCCGTCGCGACGTTGCCGGTCGCTCCGGGCGCGTAGGGACAACCGCCGAGGCCGCCCACCGACGCGTCGTACTCGCTGATGCCGTACTCCAACGCCGTCAGGATGTTGGCCAACGCCGTCCCGCGGGTGTTGTGGAAGTGCAGCAGAATCGGGACCGATGACCTGCGCGCCCGTACCACGTCGAGCAGGTCCCGGACCCGTCGCGGCGTCGCCATGCCGGTGGTGTCGCCGAAGGCGACCCGGTCGGCTCCGTCCGCCACTACTCGATCGACCACCCAGTTCACCCGCTGTGGCGGAACGTCGCCTTCGAACGGGCACCCGAAGCTGGTCGAGACGATGACCTCGCAGGTCGCCCCGGCGTCGTGCGCCAGCGAGATGATCCCGGTGATGTCCTCGAGCGACTCCTGCGTAGATCGGTTCACGTTGTGGCGGTTGTGCGTGTCCGATGCGGACACGACGACCTCGATCTCGGCGAACCCCGCCTCGAGCGCGCGCCGGGCACCGGTCGAGTTGGGGACCAGGGCCGAGTAGCGCACCCCCGCCGCCTTCTCCGCGCGGGCCCACACCTCGTCGGCGTCGGCCATCTGCGGGATCGCCTTCGGATGGACGAAGCTGACTGCCTCGATCCGCCGGACGCCCGTACCGGACAGGGCATTGAGCAGCCGTACCTTGGCCTCGGTCGGGACCGGCTCCTCGTTCTGCAGTCCATCGCGCGGTCCCACCTCGCGCAAACTAACCGTCGACGGCAGGTCCATTCGGCTCACCTCATTCGGGAGACGATCGCTGTGTCGTAGTCGCCGGAGAGAAACTCCGCGTTGTCGAGCAGTTCGGCGAAGAAAGGCAGGTTGTTCTTCGGGCCGGCGATCCGGAATGCGGCCACCGCGGACCGGGCCCGCTCGATGGCCTCGGCCCGGTTCGCCGCCCAGACAATGAGCTTGGCCATCAATGAGTCGTAGTTGGGCGTGACCGTCGTACCCGCGGCGTACCCGGCATCCACCCGGATGCCGTCCCCGGCCGGCTCGATCCAGGTCGTAACCGCCCCGGGGCCGGGCAGGAACCGCTTCGGGTCCTCGGCGTTGATGCGCAGTTCAATCGCGTGTCCGTGGGAGGCGATGGTCGCCGGGTCGAATGTCGGGGGCAGTCCCGAGGCGATCCGTAGCTGCTCCTCGACCAGGTCGATCCCGAACACCGCCTCCGTCACAGGGTGCTCGACCTGTAGCCGTGTGTTCATCTCGAGGAAGAAGAAGTCTCCGGTCGCCGGGTCCAGGAGGCACTCGACCGTGCCGGCGTTGCGGTAGCCGACCGCCTCGCCGGCCCTCACCGCGGCCGCGAGCAGCCGCTCCCGGCGGGCCGGGATGAGCATCGACGCTGGCGAGGGTGACTCCTCGACGAGCTTCTGGTTGCGCCTCTGTACCGAGCATTCGCGCTCGCCGAGCGCAATGACGCGACCGTCGGCCAGCCCGAGGATCTGCACCTCGACATGGCGGATCGAAGGGAAGAACCGCTCCAGCAGCACGGATCCGTCCCCGAACATCCGCTCTGCGAAACCGCGCACCTTCTCGTACTCGGCTTTCAGAGCACTCTCGTCGGGGGCGGCGGCCATCCCCATCCCCCCGCCACCGGCGGCGGCCTTCACCATCACCGGGTACCCGATCCGCCCGGCCTCGGCCATCGCCTCGTCTGCGTCCTTGACCGGGTCCACCGTGCCGGGCGCCACTGGCACGCCTGCCGCCGCCATGAGATTGCGTGCGTTGATCTTGTCACCCATCGCCGAGATCGCTTCCGCGCCCGGACCGACCCAGATCAGGCCGGCCGACTCGACCATGCGGGCGAACTCGGAGTTTTCGGAGAGGAAGCCGTACCCCGGATGGATGGCCTGGGCGCCCGTGCTGGCGGCGGCTCCCAGGATCGCGTCCGCGTTCCGGTACGACTCGGCCGGATTCGCGGGCCCGATGAGGACCGAGTCGTCGGCCTCTGCGACGAACGGGAGGTTCGCGTCCGCCTCCGAGTAGACGGCCACCGTCCGGATGCCCATACGCCGTCCCGTCCGGATGATCCGGCGGGCGATCTCGCCCCGGTTCGCGACCAGCAACGACTCGATCATGCGGCGGGCCCTCCTTCGTTATCCACAGCCTTGTCCACAAGTGGTTGGAACGTGACGCCCGCCACACCGTCGCACTACGCGGACCGATCGGACTCATTGATCGCCCGTACGGCCAAGTCAGACCGTCCGGGAAGCCAGGGTAGCGAGCGTCGCGTCCCGCAGCAGCTCGGCGCAGCGACGATGGTCGACCTCTCCGGAGAGGTACGGCGTCGAGTTCATCAGACCGAACGCGGCGTGCGCGAGCACCCGCGCCTCGCCGGCAGTCAGTTCCGGGCGGAGCTCCACCAGGACGGCAACCCACTCCTCGACATAGAGCCGCTGCAATCGCCGGATCTCCCGGCGGGGCTCCTCGGGCAGACGGTCCAGCTCGTGCATGTGCAGAGCGATCACCGCGGGGTTGTCGAGGGCGAATTCGACCTGGAATTCCACGAGCGCGGTCACGGCCGCGGCGGCATCGCCACGGTGCTTTTCGGTGATCGTGCGGCCGCCGGCGAGCAGTTGCTCGCTGACCGGGTTGAGGGCAGCGGCGAGCATCGCCTCCTTGCCGGCGAAGTGGTGGTACAGCGCGGGACCGGTCACCCCGGCGGCGGCACCAATGTCATCCATCGAGACGCCGTGGTATCCGCGCTTGGCGAACAAGCCCATCGCGATATCAAGAATCTCCTGACGGCGGGAGCGCCGCCGGGCCGCCATCCGTACGCCGGTCGTCCCGACTGCCTGCTCAACCGTCACCGGCACAGCCTAACCCGGCGTCAAAGTCATGACTGAACGAGCGTTCAGTCGCGAGTGGACGCCTGCGGGTTACGGGTGGCCCCAACCCACCCAGGATCTCTGTTTCAGCACCGAGGCGACGCCGCGTTGGCGCGCCGGGCGTTAGCGGCCCGGCGGCCGGCTGGGTCACGGGGAGTCCCCTATGACGGACCCGCGATTCCCCAGCCGCTGGCTGATGGCGATCTTGGGGGCGCGTGAATCGCCCTGCCGAGGTGCGGGATGCTCACCTGGTTCTCTCTCCGTGAACGATCTCCGCGACGGTGGCTGTCGCCCGTCCGGGCGGCTTTGTGTGCCATCCCGGGGAGTTTGCGCCAAACTGTGAGTGGAGACTCCCTCCGGAATGTGAACAAACCTCGCCAACGTTGGAAGCCCCGTGGAGCTCGAGATCTACGCGGACGTTGTCTGCCCCTGGTGTTACATCGGCAAGATCCGCATGGAGAAGGCGCTTGCGGCTTTCGATGGTGAGCTCACGGTGCGGATGCGGCCATTCCAACTCGACCCACACGCACCCAGCGATGGCCAGCCGCTGCTCGCGTGGCTGGGCCCGCGATACGGCGGACCGGGCCGGGCCCGCCAGGTGATGGCCCACGTCACCTCGGTCGCCGAGGCCGAAGGTCTGCACCTGAATTTCGACCGGGCGCTGATCGCCAACACATTCGACGCACACCGGCTGCTCTGGTTCGCCGATCGCCCAGACGCGGTTGTCTTCGGCGCCGGCCCTGACACCCAGGCCGACCTCGCAGATGTGCTCTTCCGGGCACACTTTGCGGACGGGCTCGACCTCGGCTCGACCGATGTCCTCATCGAGCTGGCCGAGTCGCTCGACCTGGACGGCCAACGGGTGTGCCAGCTCCTCACGTCGACCGAGGGTGTCGCCGACGTACGGGCCCAGATAGCCGCCGCTCACGACCTTGGCATCACCTCTGTACCGACCTTCGTGGCGGCTGGCCGCCACGCCGTCACCGGCGCGCAGTCCGCAGGTACCCTGAGTCGCTTCCTCGCCGAAGTGGTGCGCCGGGAGGGCCTCGCGCCTACTCCGCAGAATCTGGTTCCCGGTCAGCGCACGGCCAGCGCGTACAACGGCGACTCGCGGGTCAACTGACCGGCCGGCCAAGCCCCTCGAGCACGAGAACGCCCGGCAGGGTGGCCAGTGCCGTCCCCGGCAGGACCAGCTTGCTGCGCCGCACTCCGGAGCCGATCACCACGAGTGGCGTGGCCACGACCGCAGCGTCCACCAGGATCGGCCAACTCGGCGGCAGCCCGATCGCCGTGATCCCGCCGTACTCCATGCCGGTCAACTGGACGGCTTCGGCCATCGGCACGAAGCTCGCCTTGCGCACATCGAGGTGCCGGCGGACGACGCCGTTCACGTCGGCTCTGGTGTCGGCCAGGATCACGCACGCGGCGTACCGCTGCGTACCCTCGCGCTTGCCGCCGACGATGACGCAGTTCGCCGACTCCTGCATGGTTACGCCGTACGCATCGCAGAACGCGGCAGTGTCGGCCAGTTCCGGGTCGATCTCGCCAACCTCGACCTCGCCGGCACCGGGCCAGACCGATAAGGCGACCGCGACCGGGTCGGCCAGCAGGTCCTGACGGTCCGCAGCGGCCCGCGTCTCCAATTTCCCCAGCACGTCAGCCATCCTGGCATGCGGGCGGCCGGATCAGGCTGCGGCGAGGTCCCGACGCGGAAAATCTGCCTCCTGTGGTCGAAGCAGACCGGCGCCGGCCAGCCGAACGAAGGCGCCGAGGTAGGCAAGCGTGCCGTCTGAATCGCGACGCCCCGCATCGACGCTACGGAGCACCGCGGTCGCGGAGCCGAGTGCGGCGTCGTACACGTGGGTCGCGTAGCGGTTGCCGCCGTGGAACCAGGAGAACGCGTTCGCCGCGAGCCGGGCATAATGCGCGGCACCCACGGCTACGTACGCCTCTACCAGGGCTTCCACGAGAGCTCCGGCGTCGGCGGCGTACTCCGCCACTGCGGCCGGCAAACGCATCGACCCGGAGGCGAGGCCGGCACGTCGGGCGTACCAGTCAAGTGATACGAGGCCGCGGTGGAGCATGCCCTCGTCGCCGAGGTGCCGCCCGGCGACGATCATCGCCTGAGGTAGTCGAGGCCCGCCGTCGTCGCCCAGGCGGTCGCCGAACCACGGCCACGCCGGTCCCCGCCACGCCGCCCGCGTCCACGCCTCGTCCAGTCGAACGGCCGCTCGGTGCAGAGCTGTTGCCGCCGCCGGATCCGCCGGGTCCGAGGCGAGGCCGAGGACGGCGTACGCGGCGGTTCCGAGCCCCGACGACGTCGGCAGTGTCGCCACCATCTCGCGAAGCGCCCGTGCCCGCTCACGCAACTGTTGCGGCAGTCCAGCCTCGGCCTCGTGCGTCAGCGGTACGGCCGACCGCCCGGCGATGGCTCCGAGACCCCAGAGCGCCCAACCGACGGCGGCGGCGCTACCGGTATCCGCCGCGGCCGCGGCGAGTGAGGTAACGGATCTGTCCAACCAGGACAGTGGCAGTCGAGCACCGGACTGCCTGCACGGGATCCGGGCCAGTCCGGCGCCGACGACCGCGAGCCTGGCCCAGTGCTCGGTCTGGCCGGCCGATGGCAGCCGCACGCTGTCGAGCCGCGCTGGCGGGGCGGAGGGCTCCACTGCGACGCTAGCCACCCCGCGCAGGATCGTCGCGTACCGATTCGCGACCGCCGACCATGTCAGCCGGCGGCCCCGGGCCAGCGCGGCGCCGCGGGCCGCGGCGAGCCGTTCGGGGGCATCGAGGAGGCCGAGGACCGCCTCGGCGACCAGGCCCGGTTCCCCTGGCTCAATGATCACGCCCGCGCCCGTAGCGAGCAGCTCTTCGGCGTACGGGTGCTTGCGGGCGACCACCGGGCAGCCGGCGGTCACGGCGGCGGTCATCGTCGCCGACCACGACCGGTCGGCGGACAGCGCGGGTGCGATCACGATGTCAGTACGGGCAAATAGCGTCGCGAGCTCAACTGGGTTCAGGTACAGGTCGACGACGTCCACCACATCCAGCAGACCGCGTTCGGCGAGCATGGTGGCGATCTGTGCCCGGTAGGCTTTCCCGTCCAGTTGGGCTCGGCCCGCGATGAGGAGCCTGGCGCCAGGCCTCGCTGCCATGACCGCCGGCATCGCCGCGAGGGTGGTCTCCAGTTCTCGGCCGCGACCGAGCGAACCAACGCAGGCGAGCAGCGGTCCGTGCCCTGGCGCACCCGCGTGGGAGTCGTTCAGGACATATGTGAGCGCAGCACGCGGACGGATCGCGGCCCGCTCCCGCATCCCCCGCCTGCCGGACGTGCGTCGGCTGTGCCAGAGCACGCTAGGCACGGCGAACGGCACCACGTCGACGGCCCGCCCGGTCTGCCGGCGAACCGTATCGGCGGCGGTCTCGGTAAAGACGAGTGCCCGCTCTGCTCGCGACACCACTGCCGCGAACGACGGGTCAGCCAGATCAGGGATCCGGTGCAGCGCCACCGCGTAAGGCAGTCCCAGCCGGCCGAGTTCGCGCGCCAGATCGGCCTCGTAGACATTCGCCTCGTCGTGGTGCACGAGAACCGCGTCAACCGCATGTTCCGCCAGCACCCGGGCCGCTCGCCGGTAGTCGTCGCGCTCGTCCTCGCGGACCACCGCAGACACTTCGGACGGATAGGTCAGATCGTGCCGGTCAATGGCGCAGACCACGACATCGAACTCAGGCGCCAGTGCATGCCCCAGCTCGCGCGTGTACGCCGCGGATCCGCACCGCCGCGGGGGATACGTCGAGACCATGCCCAGTCGCACCGGCAGCTCCTCGGGATGTCGCGGTGGTCGGCTCGCAGCTGCCCAGACCGGGGGTGGTCGGCGGACCGCTCCGTACGGCCGACGGTGGCCCGCCACGAGCACCATTGTGGGCGCCGGCCCCGCCCGCCGTGCGCAGCATCCAGGGAATGGTGCGCGTGAGGTTCTCGCCGCGAGCTTCAGGCGGTCAGAGCGATGATGGCCAGCGCAGCGAGGACCATGACCACGACTGCACCCACGATGAGGACGGCCGGCAGGCCCCGGCTGGGAGCGGGGTCGGACGATTCGGCAAAGGCCCGGAAGCGTTCGGTGATCTCACCGGGCTCGTGGTGGTCATCGGTCATGTTCGGCACCATAGCGAAAGATCTCGAAACGTGGGGGTGCGGACACACGTGCCACACTGGTGACGTGGAGACGGCCGTGTTCCGCTACGGGCGGGCCAGCCTCGTCCACGCCGACTGCCGGGGCTGGCTGGCCGGGCGGCAACCGAACTCGATCCACGCGTGCGTGACCGACCCGCCGTACGGACTGGTCGAGTACAGCGAGATCCAGCGGGCCAAGCTGCGCGCGGGCCGCGGTGGCGTATGGCGGATACCGCCCTCCTTCGACGGGCACCTGCGCGCCCCCTTGCCGAGATTCACAACGCTCAGCGATGCCGATCTTGCCGACATCGGCCGATTCTTCAGCGACTGGGGTCGGGCGCTGATTCCGGTGCTGGTACCCGGTGCGCATGTCGTCGTCGCGGCTAATCCGCTGGTGTCCCATCTCGTAAGCGTGGCCTTGCACGAGGCGGGGCTGGAGCGACGCGGCGAGATCGTCCGCTTGGTGCAGACCATGCGTGGCGGAGACCGGCCCAAGAACGCTCACGACGAGTTCGCCGACGTATCGGTGATGCCCAGGTCACAGTGGGAGCCGTGGCTACTGTTCCGGAAACCGCCCGAGGGTCGGGTCGCCGACAACCTGCGCCGGTGGGCCACCGGCGGACTCCGGCGGCTCAGCCCGGACCTGCCGTTCGGCGACGTTATCCGTTCGGGCCCGACCCGGGCGGTGGAGCGGCGACTGGCCCCTCATCCAAGCCTCAAGCCGCAGGCGTTCCTCCGTCAGGTCGTACGAGCCGTACTGCCGCTTGGCCAGGGCATGGTGCTCGATCCGTTCGCCGGCTCGGGATCGACCCTCGCCGCGGCGGAGGCAGTCGGGTACAGCAGCGTCGGAGTGGAACTGAACGCGGAGTACGTCGACATCGCCCGTACGGCGATTCCAGCGTTGGCCAAGCTGGACGTCTAAAGTGGACCGAAGCTAGCGGCTATCGTGGGCCTCGACGCGGTCGAGCCAGTCGCTGACCAGCATCTTGTGGAGCGGCTCGAGCTCGATGGAGAGCCCGTGGCCCCCGCGATCGAGTACGGCGAACGTCGCCCGTGGCCATTGCCCGAATAACTGCCACTGGTCGTTGAACCCCAGCACCGAGTCCTGCCGTCCGACGACCACGAGGGCCGGGTGCTCGTACCGTCCGCCGATCGGAAACGACCCGCCATACCGGGCCTCGATCCGCGCGACCGCGTCCTGGTCGGCGATCGCCATCGCGTCCTCGACCTCCTCCCGGGTACGGCTAAGCGTTCTGCTCGTGATGATGACAGCCGTCTGTTCGAACAGTTCCGGGCCGGCGACCCCGTTCTCCCGTAGGAGGACCTGGTGCACGCCCAGAACGCGCTGACCGTGCGGCAGAACCATCGGGACGATCAGCGCCAGACCGCCCACCCGGTCCGGCGCCTCGGCCGCGAGGCCCGCCGCGATGTACCCGCCGTAGGAACTTCCCCCGAGGATGTAGTCCCCTGGCACCAGCGCATCGATGGCCGCACGGGTGACGTGGAAAACCTCGTCGGTCGAGGCGAGCCGGTCCGGAGCCTTGGTCCTGCCCATGCCGGGGAAGTCGAGATACAACCTCCGACACCCCGTCCGTCCGGCGAACGCGGGCTCGAACTCGGCGATGGTCGAGCGGCTGTCGAGTGGGAAGCCGTGCAGGAAAACGGCTGTGCGGTCCGCCTCGGCCGACCCGTGCACCACATAGTGCACATCGACGCCTGGGACTTTCACGAACGGCATAGTCCTGAGCCTATGTCGATTGCTGGGGCGACCGGCCGCTGAGCCGCGGCCCCCCAGGCGAACCCCTGACCAGCAACCGTGTGCCGACCTCGTAGGTCCGCGCGGTGAACTCCTCGACCCCTCCGCGGACGCCGTCAGCGATTAGCGGAACCATATCTACTGTCACCGAAGTCGAGAACCCGCCGTGGAACCATCAGTTCACCTGGAAGGTGCGAGGTGACGCTGTCTAGCGATCGGTTGTCTCTGGATGACGGGCATCAGGGTAGCGACGAGGACTTATACCTCTGGCAAGCACTCGTGTACCAGCTGGATCGCGATGGCGCCCTCGCCGACAGCAGAGGTGACGCGTTTGGTTGACCCGTGTCGCACGTCGCGTAGCCAATCGCGAGCCCGCCACGGAGCCGGTGGGCGTCGCGGTGGGCGTAACGGCAGCAAAGGTCAAACACCGTGCCGTGTACGGATTCCAGCGCGCCGGACGTGAGGTCAGAGGCTGAACTCGACGAAGCAACTCGGTTGTTGCGGAGGGCTTGGTGTCTCCAAGGGCGGCGATGTCGAGGTTCGCGGCGGCAACCAGCTCGCCGGGGGCCTGGAGTCCGGCTCCGCGGCCTGAGTGGGACGCTGCTGGCGCTCCATGGCGGGTCCGGACTCACAAGCCGCTGTACGGCTGGGTCTGCGCAACCTGCGTCCGGGAGCTGGACTTGCACTACCTGCTCGTGACGGGTCTCAAGGGCGGCGACGTGGTGTCGCTGTTCGTTATAGCCCAGCAAGCGCACCATAAGAGAGGCCCGTCGTCCCGGTCGATGGGGCCGACCAGGCCGAGCTTCGCGTATTAGCTCAGTGTCGGGCCCTGGCGGCTCAATCTCGAAGCAGTGTCAATCGGGAGGCACGACATGGCCAGGATGGCCTACGACGACCAGACCGCGGCAGCGTTCAAGGCCGTCCGTGAGGTTCCGCGAGACGGACTCGGGCACTGGCGTGACGCGATACGACGCCACCTCGGCCCGTTGCCCGGGATGACCGTGGCCGACATCGGCGCGGGGACCGGCGCGTTCGCCGCCGCTTTCAGCGACTGGTTCGGCCTCAGCATTCTCGCGGTCGAACCGTCGGCGGCAATGCGGGCCCAGATTCCGCGCCGCCCGGGCATCCGGGTAATGGAGGGACACGCCAGCGCCGTCCCGCTCCCAGACGGCTCGGCGGACGGCGCCTGGCTGTCCCTTGTAATCCACCACATCCCCGACCTGGAAGTCGCCGCGCGAGAAATCCGCCGCATTCTCCGCCCGGGCGCCCCCGTGCTGATCCGCCAGGGATTTCCGGGGAGGGCCGACGCGACGCACACGTTTCCCTGGGAGTTCTTTCCCGAGACCGCCCGGACGAGCGATACCTACCCCACCGTTGAACAGACCTGCCAGGCGTTCGCCACCGCAGGATTGCGCCGCGACGCGCTTGAGCAGGTCCCCGAGACGCTGACCAGCCTTGCCGAGTTCCTCGACCAGGCGGACAACTTCCGCCGCGCCGACACCAACATGCGCAACCTCACCGAGGTGGAGTTCCTGCGGGGCAAGGAACGGCTCCGCCGCGCCGTGCACGACGCCGAGGAGACACCCAGCCCGGAAACCAGAACCAATTGGCTCGACCTCCTGGTTCTGCGCTGAGGTTCCTGAGACTTGCGCAGGCGGAGGAGGTCGCGCTGCCGATCAGACCACGGGAGGCGAATGCCTTCCTGGCAGAGATCGAGAGTGCCCTGGGTCGTGGATCCTATGTGGACCCTCACGCCGGTCGGATCACCGCTCCGCGTGTTCCAGGTCGCCGTGGAGCCTTCCACCAGCGTGATGATCAAGTCGTACCCCAAGAGCCGTGCCGATGCCGACGACGAGGGCAAGCCCTTGACCTGGGACGATGGGGGGTGGAGCCAAGGGGACTTGAACCCCTAACCCCCGCCTTGCAAAGGCGGTGCTCTGCCAGTTGAGCTATGGCCCCGGGCTCCGGGAGAGGGGCTGCCGGAGGGTCAGCGGAGGTCGGGTGTGGTGGTCGCCTCATGCCAAAGAGCCCGCTCGTCATTGGCGCTCTTGGCCTTCCTCGCGAGGAACACGGCCACGGCACCGAGCCCTACCAGGATGAACAGCTTCTTGAACATGGGACCGCCTCGTGACTTGTCGAGAGTGGGGCTAGATGGAATCGAACCATCGACCTCAGAGTTATCAGCTCTGCGCTCTAACCGACTGAGCTATAGCCCCGCGACGCGAGGAGTTACGTTACCCCAGGCCGGATGGCGGACCCAAACCGGTATCGCCTCGACCTCTCGACCGTGCGCGCCGGACTAGTCCTTCTCGGAGAGCGTCAGTTCGATGCCACCGACCAGGTCGGCGCAGACGTTGTAGACGAACGCTCCGAGCGTCATCAGGGCGGTGAAGAGCACCATATTGACGGCGCCGAGCAGGACAGCCGTACCGATCACACCCTTCGCGGTGATGCGGAAGCTGTCGTTGGGTGTACCGGCCTGACCGGTGACCTCGGAGAGCGCCGTGTTGAGCGACGCCCACACGTTCATCGCGTCGAGGGCGAGATAGAGCACAGCGGTGGCCACGATCGCGACCACGAAGAGGACGAGCGAGACGGCGAACGAGAACTTCATGACCGACCACGGGTCGATCCGTTTGAGGTGCAGGCGGGCCCGTCGAGGTCCCCGGTTGGCGGCCGCCGCTGTGGCTGCGGCCCGGCTCGGCTGCCGCGCAGAGTCCGGGGGGCGCACGGGCCTCGTTCCCGGTCGCGTGGGCGCGGTGACGGTCGTGACGTACGGAGTCGACCCGGTGGCCTGGCGAAGACCCGTTCCCGTCACGGTCGACGCCGAACCGGTGGTCGGCGGCACGACCGCGGCTCGTGCGATGACGGGTGTCGACCCGCTCGCAGGCACCACGGGTGCCGTTCCGGTGGCGACCTTGACGGCGCGGTTCGTCGCGCGCGAATCACCGCCGGGCGAGCCGATCTCTACCCTGCCGGCGGTCGCGGAGCCAGTGGCCGTACCAGCCGGCACGGCCACAACCGGAACCTCGGACGCGGCGCGGGCGGCGTCGTTCTTCTCGCCGCCCTCGGACCTCGCGCCATCTTTGCCCTTTTCCGAACCGGCCTGCGGACTCTCGGTCTTGGTCACCGTGGAGGCCGTCGGCTCCGCTGGTCGGGCCGGGGCGTCCGACGTACCGGTCATGGTGGTCGCCGGGGCCTCGGCCTGGGGGCCGTCCGCGTCGGTCGAGGCCCCCGCTGCTCCCGACTTAGCCTGTGTCTCCGTCATCGACCAATCCTGTTCGTCCGGTCCACGTCGCGCCTGCGTCCGCGCTCAGTCCTGCTCTTCCGGTTCATCGGCGTTGCGTGCAATCGCCACTACGGTCACGCCATCGGGCAGGTCCATCAGCTTGACTCCCATTGTGTTCCGATCCCGCGTCCGGCGTACCGGCTTCACCGGAGTACGGATGACTCCACCGTTGGACGTGATCGCGAACAGCTCATCGTCAGGACTTATTACCACAGCGCCGACGAGCCCGCCGCGCCGTTGGGTGATCTTAGCGGTGAGAACGCCCTTTCCTCCCCTACCTTGCACGGGGTACTCGTCGATCGGGGTTCGTTTGGCATATCCGCCGTCGGTGGCGACGAGAACGTCCATGTCATCGCGTACCACCTCCATCGCGAGCAGCTCGTCATCTTCGCCGAACCGCATGCCGATCACACCAGATGTCGCCCGCCCCATCGGACGCAACGCCTCATCGTTGGCCTTGAACCTGATAGCCTGCGCCTTCTTGCTGACCAGCAGGAGGTCGTCGTCGGGACCGATCAACGAGGCCCCGACCAGCTCGTCGTCGTCCCGCAGGTTGATCGCGATGATGCCGCCCGTGCGGTTGGAGTCGAACTCGGCGAGGGCCGTCTTCTTGACCAGACCCTTTTTCGTGGCGAGCACGAGGTACGGCGAGACGGTGTAGTTCTGGATCTGGATCACCTGAGCGATGTGTTCGTCCGGCTGGAACGCCAGCAGGTTCGCCACGTGCTGGCCGCGGGCCACGCGGGACGCCTCCGGCAGCTCGTACGCCTTGGCCCGGTACACCCGACCCTTGTTCGTGAAGAAGAGGATCCAATCGTGTGTCGAGACGACGAAGAAGTGGCTCACGATGTCGTCCTGGCGAAGGGTCGCGCCGGAGACACCCTTGCCGCCGCGGCGCTGCGAGCGGTACAGGTCGGTCCGGGTCCTTTTGGCATATCCGGTACGGGTAATCGTGACGACCACGTCCTCACGCGCGATGAGATCCTCGACCGACACCTCGCCATCGAACGGTATGATCCTCGTGCGGCGATCGTCACCCCACTTGTTGACGATCTCCGTCAGCTCATCCGAGATGATCTTCCGCTGCCGTTCCGGCTTCGCGAGGATGTCGCGCAGATCGGCGATGTCGATCTCGATCTTTGCCAGCTCATCGATAATCTTCTGGCGCTCCATCGCCGCGAGTCGGCGGAGCTGCATGTCGAGGATCGCGGTCGCCTGCACCTCGTCCACGTCGAGCAGCTGCATCAACCCGGTGCGTGAGTCCTCGACCGTCGGCGAGCGCCGGATCAGGGCGATCACTTCGTCGAGCATATCGAGCGCCTTGACCAGGCCGCGCAGGATGTGCGCACGCTCCTCGGCCTTACGCAACCGGTACGCGGTCCGCCGGACGATGACCTCGATCTGGTGGGCCACGTAGTGCCGGATGAACTGGGCGAGGTTCAACGTTCGCGGCACGCCGTCGACGAGGGCGAGCATGTTGGCGCCGAAGGTCTCCTGCAGCTGGGTGTGCTTGTACAGGTTGTTCAGCACGACCTTGGCGACCGCGTCCCGCCTGAGGACCAGCACCAGACGCAGACCCGTACGGCCGCTTGACTCGTCCCGGATGTCGGCGATCCCGGCGAGCTTTCCCTCTTTCACCAGTTCGGCGACCCGTTCGGCGAGGTTGTCCGGATTAACCTGATATGGCAACTCCGTTACAACCAGGCAGACCCGGCCCCGCTTGTCCTCTTCGACCTCTATGACCGCGCGCATCCGGATCGAACCGCGGCCCGTGCGGTAAGCCTCCTCGATGGCGGCGGTACCCGCGATCAGCGCCCCGGTCGGGAAGTCCGGGCCCTTGACAACCTTGATGAGCTCGTCCAGAGTCGTCGGCTCGTCAACCTCCGGGTGCTGCAGGCACCACTGCACCGCCTCGGCGATCTCCCGCAGGTTGTGCGGGGGAATCTTGGTCGCCATGCCGACCGCGATGCCATCAGACCCGTTGACCAGCAGGTTCGGGAACCGGGCTGGAAGGATCGTCGGCTCCTGCGTCCGACCGTCGTAGTTGGGCACAAATTCGACGGTGTCCTCGTCGATGTCCCGCAGCATCTCCATCGCCAGCGGGTCCAGCCGGCACTCCGTGTTGTGGCTGACGAACCCGTTGCTGACGAACGCATGGTCGTCGCTGTCCACCCGGATGCTGTAGACGGGCTGGTCCCCGGCGGCGGTCACACTCGCCACTTCGGCGTAGTAGAACCGACCGTCGGCGAGCGGCTCGGCGACCGCCAAGACCGCGGCGTCCGTGATCCGCGCGGTGATTTCGGTCCGCCTGTGCTCCCAGCGCTCGATCCGGTCGACGTTGTGCCGCGTCAACCACTGCCGATCACGGCTGTTGATGGAACCGCGTTGCTGTATGAACTCGGCCAGGTAGGGCACATGATCGGTCGAGAGCGCCCGACTGTCGGTGGGGATCTGCGCCAACGCCCGCTCGAGCTTCCGCTGCTTACGGCCCAGGAAGCCCACAACGCTGGCGAGTATCCGAGCGTCCCGGCGGTTGGTGATAACGACCTTGATTTCGCCATCAAGGCAGTGGACCAGCCGGGATACCACCCCGAACTCCAGCAACAACTGCTGGACGCCGGACGCGAGACTGTTACTGCGCGTGGAGTACGAGATCTGTATGGTCGCTCGGGGCAACAGCGAGCAGGAGCCGCCGCCCTCGAACAGCGACCGTAGAAACGCACGCTTGATAGCGGTCGAGCCGGCCCAGACGAACCAGGGCACGCGCTTCTTCGCACTTCGATGCCCGACAAGCTCGCCGAGCACGCTGGTACGCAGCGACGAGAGGTCCTGAATGTCCAGCTCATATAGCGTGCTACCCGACGCTGTGGTGCGTTCGTACGCCGACCGCCGACCGCCGACGGCCAGGTCGTAGGCGCTGAGCACACGGCAGAAGTAGTCGCGATCGACGCTGTTGAACCCTGCCCGGCTCTCGGAGACCCACCCCTCGCTGACGAAGGCTCCGGCCACGACCGCGGCCTCGTGCGCGCCAAGCTCCACGGTGCCGAGCTCGTCGGGGGTAACACGCTGGAGCACAACCCGGTTGCCCGGTTGAATCTCCTCGAGCAGCCGCCATAGCAGTGTCGGGACACCAGCAAGGTTCCCGAGGCAGAGCACCGGGTGGTTGCGGCTCCCCGTCAGCTCGTACCCCTCACGCGTACGAACGCGCACGGTCGGATGGATGCCCGAGTGGAAGAGCTTGCTCGCCCGGACCGGATCGCCGTTGCGGTCGAGGACCTTGAGATCGATGTCATGGTCCGAATGCGGACGAGCGCCCGGCACGATCTGGTCAATGCGCAGCGTGCCCTCGGTGGTGCGCACGAGCGTGTCGCCGGTAACGCAGTACCTCATGGCGGCGGCGGGGTCGTTGCCGGGCGAGCCAAAGTTGCCGTTGCCGTCGATCAGCGGGTATCGCAGTGACCACGGCTGGGCCATCCGCACCAACGTGTCGTAGATCGCCGAGTCGCCGTGCGGGTGGTAGTTTCCCATCACGTCACCGACCACGCGGGCACACTTCACGTAGCCGCGGTCGGGGCGGAAGCCGCTGTCGAACATGGCGTACAGGATCTTGCGGTGAACGGGTTTGAGCCCGTCCCGTACGTCAGGAAGGGCCCGACCGACGATGACGCTCATCGCGTAGTCGAGGTACGAGCGTTGCATCTCGACCTCGAGCCCGACGGGCTCCACGCGCCCGATCAGCCCGGCCGGGGCGTCCTCGTCGTCGATCGCGTCGATGGTCTCGTCGGTCGGTTCCTCAGGTTCGGTCACTCTTTACCCTCATCGCTTGTCGGGGGGCCACGGCGGATCAGATGTCCAGGAACCGGACGTCCTTTGCGTTGCGCTGGATGAAGGACCGGCGGGCCTCGACGTCCTCACCCATCAACACGCTGAAGAGTTCGTCAGCGGTCGCCGCGTCGTCCAGGCTCACCTGGCGCAGGGTCCGGGTCGCCGGGTTCATCGTGGTCTCCCAGAGTTCCGGATAGTTCATCTCGCCCAGACCCTTGAACCGCTGGATGTCGTCGGGCTTGGCGTTGGGCCGCCGCTCCTGGCGCAACGCGATCAGACCGTCGCGCTCCCGGTCCGAGTACGCGTACTGTGCGTCGTCGCCCTTCTTGTTCCACTTGATCTTGTAGAGCGGCGGGGCGGCGAGGTAGACGTGGCCCAGCTCGACCAGCGGTCGCATGAACCGGAAGAGCAGCGTCAACAGAAGCGTCTGGATGTGCTGGCCGTCGACGTCCGCGTCGGCCATCAGGACGATCTTGTGGTACCGCAGCTTGGCTATGTCGAACTCTTCGTGGATGCCCGTCCCGAGCGCGGTGATCAACGACTGGACCTCGTTGTTCTTGAGGACGCGGTCGATGCGCGCCTTCTCCACGTTGAGGATCTTGCCTCGGATCGGCAGGATCGCCTGCACCCGAGGATCGCGGCCCTGCCGAGCCGAACCACCGGCGGAGTCACCCTCCACGATGAACAGTTCCGACACCCGAGGGTCGGTGGACTGGCAGTCGGACAGCTTGCCGGGCATCCCTCCGGACTCGAGTGGCGACTTACGCCGGGCCAACTGGCGAGCCTGGGCCGCCGCGATGCGGGCCCGGGCAGCCGAGCTCGCCTTGATGATGACCGTCTTGGCCTCACCCGGGTTGCGCTCGAACCAGTCGATCAGCCACTCGTTGCACGCTTTGAGCACGAAGCTGCGCACGTCGGTGTTGCCAAGCTTGGTCTTGGTCTGGCCCTCGAACTGGGGGTTGACCAGCTTCACCGAGACGATCGCGGCCAACCCCTCCCGGATGTCCTCGCCGGTCAGCTTCTCGTCGTTCTTCAGCAGCTTCTTGTCGGCGCCGTATTTGTTGACGACCCCAGTGAGCGCGGCCCGAAACCCCTCCTCATGGGTGCCGCCCTCATGTGTGTTGACGGTGTTCGCGAAGGTGTAGACGCTCTCGCCGTACGAGTCGTTCCACTGCATGGCGATCTCGACCGCCATGCCAGCGCCCTCGGACCCGAACTCGATGACCGAGCGGTGGATCGGGTTCTTGGTCTGGTTGAGGTGACGGACGAAGTCCGCGATGCCACCCTTGTAGCAGAAGGTGACTTCCCTCCGGTCATCTGCCGAAGCTGTCTCCCCGACCCGCTCGTCCCGCAGGTTGATGGTCAGGCCGCGGTTGAGGAAGGCGTACTCCTGCAGCCGGCGGTAGATCGTCTCGTAGGTGAACTCGGTCGATTCGAAGATCGTGGGATCCGGCCAGAACGCGACGCTGCTGCCGTGCAGGCGAGTCGGCTCCCCCTTCTCCAGTGGGCCGGGCCGGGAGTGTAGGTACTCCTGCCGCCAGACGTATCCGTCCTTCCTGACCTCGATCTGCATCCGGGTCGAGAGGGCGTTGACCACCGACACGCCGACACCATGGAGCCCGCCGGAGACCACGTACGCCTTGCCTTCGAACTTCCCACCGGCGTGCAGCATCGTGAGCGCGACCTCGATGCCTGGCCTCTTGAGCTTCGGATGGATGTCGACCGGGATACCCCGCCCGTTGTCGATCACGCGGACCCCGCCGTCGGCCAGCAACGTCACGTCGATCGTGTCGCAGAAGCCGGCGAGCGCCTCGTCCACCGCGTTGTCCATCACCTCCCAGATGAGGTGATGCAGGCCACGCTCCCCGGTCGAGCCGATGTACATGCTCGGGCGCTTGCGAACAGCTTCGAGGCCCTCGAGCGCGGTGAGGGAGGCCGCGGTGTAGTCATCTTTCTTCGGCGTAGCCACGCTTGGTCGCTTTCTCCGCGGGCCGGTATCGTGCCCAGCAGGGGTCAGGCGCCGCGGCCATTGCCGGTGTCATGGGCCAGCCGGGCGTACACGTCGTATCAGTGCCTTGCGTTATCCGATGACGGGAAGCTCAGACCCGACCATTCTATCGGGTCGGAGCGCCAAACGACGCTAGGGCACCCCGACGGCGGGTCTGACATCGTCACAGCCAGCCGAAATGGACCGGATGCAACCCCCTCCACACAGAAGGGCACCTTCGAGCCGCCTCGCCGTGTGCAGCGGGTTCGCCCGATCCGGGCGACGAGTCCCTTAAGGGTCACCGGTGACGCTCGGAACTTGCCGGTGGATGCGGGGAAAACCTGCCGTTTCGGGGGTCGCGCGGCAGGGTTCGCCTGTCGTATGGTTTTGCGCTGCCGTGTGACCAGCGGCACGCCCCCTGGACCGGTGAACGATCCCGACCGCGCGTCACGATTCCGCGGACCTCCGTGACCCGCACAATGGCACCGGATGACGGGACGGGGCGCGAACGGAAGGGGACGGCGATGGGACTGGACAACGTCGCGGTCCACTGGCCGCGGACAGGCCGCTTCTACGAACCAGTGGCGCCGGACGAGTTCAACGACTTCGCCGACCTCGCCGCCGCGGCACCGGCGCACGCCGGCCCTGCGTTCGCGCTCGCCACGCACGTCGCCAAGACCGCGACAGTACCGGCGACCGCATACACGGAGCTGGTCGACCTGCTGCTTGGGCTTGAGGGTGTCCTCTACGCCACCGATGCGGCCGCCGAGGACGAGGACCCTGTGATCGATCCTGATGGATGCGCCTGGATCGCCGGTGGACTGGAGAAGTTCGTCCAGGGCCACCGGCGGCATGGGGACACGGTCACCTTCCACACGATCGGCACGGTGCTGCGTGAGGCCCTGACCGGCGCTCGCCTCGCGGACCAGCAGCTTCGGTGGCTCGACTCACGCCTGGACGCGCTCCGTGACGAACACGGCAACGTCCCGCAGTGGAACTTCTCCCTGCTCGAACTCGATGTGCTGGCCCATTTCTACCGGCGCTGCACCGAGCGAAGCTTCGCGGTGTACGCCGACTTCTGATTTGTTCCACATGCTGGAAATCCAGCGGAGCGCGCGACAGGTGGCCACCCTTCCGATACCTCGACGGCGATCTGACCGCCGATTCCCAGCAGGTAGACCACACAGCGGTCCAGGCGCCCGCGGCCGGGGCTTTCCCCCGAGGGTGCCTTGGCCGTGCGGACTCGCCCCGGATTTCAGCCGTAGGTGTCGCGGGGCCCACGACCCCGGATGCGCTTGGGTCCCTTGCTCCACGACGGGCGCACCGGCCCGTGCACGTCGAGCCTGGTCACCACGGCGTGTCCCACCTCGTCAGCGATCCGCCCGACCAGCTTGCCGGCGAGCAGGCGGATCTGGGTCGCCCACGCGGTCGAGTCCGCCTCAACGGTCAGTACACCCTCCTCCAGCGTTACCGGACGGCTGTGCTCGGCCAACTCGGGACCGACCACTGCGGACCACATCCCGAACAGCCTGGCCTCGGCCGCTGGCCTCTGCCAACCGCGGATCTTCATCAGCCGGTCGAGGATCACCCCGAGTGCCTGGGGATCACGCGGATCAGGGCCCGGGCCGGAGTATCCCCGTGGCCGTCCAGCCGCGCGTCGTTTCGGCGGCGTCCGGGCGGCCCGTTTGACCCGCGCCGCATCCAGCACGGCCCGGGCCAACTCCGGACCTGACCCGGCCGGCTCCCTGTCCTTAGGGACGCCGGCTTCGACGAATTCCGCCCGTGAACCGTCCGGGCCAACGTCCTCATCGGGGTTCACGGCGGACCGCTCCCTCCGTAACCGTGTACCGGGCGCCGGCGAGCGAGGCGGGCACGTCGTCCTCGACCGCACAGGTGACCAGTACCTGGCTCGCCACCTCGACGAGTTCGGCCAGTCGTTGGCGACGCCCGGCGTCCAGTTCGGCGAACACGTCGTCGAGGACCAGCACCGGCTCGATCCCTTCGTTACGGAGCAGTTCGAAAGCGGCCAGACGAAGCGCGAACGCGAACGACCACGACTCTCCGTGGCTCGCGTACGACTTCGCTGGCAGGTCACCCAGCGTCAGTGTGACATCGTCGCGATGCGGGCCGACGAGAGTCACCCCACGTTCCACTTCGGACGGTCGCGCTGACACGAGGGCCTCGGTCAATCCCGCCTCGATCGCGGCGCGATCCAGCGCGGCCACCGGACCGTCGTGCCACGACTTCGCCTCGTAAGAGACGCGGGCTTCGCCCCGGCCGGCGCTGACCGTGTCGTACGCCTTGGCGACATGGGTCGCCAACGCCCCACCGAGATCGAGGCGGCCGGCGATGAGCTCCGCACCGTGCGCGGCGAGATGGGCATCCCAGACGTCCAACGTGGACAGGTCGGCGGCGCGGCCGCCGACCTTTCGGGCGAGAAACGCAGTGCGGAGCAGGGCGTTGCGCTGCTTGAGTACCCGCTCGTAGTCGGCCCGCACGCCGGCGTATCGCGGCTGTCGCTGGACGAGCAGATCATCGAGGTACCGGCGCCGCTCGGACGGATCACCCCGGACCAGCGCGGTGTCCTCCGGCGCGAAGAGGACCAGTCGCAGCGCGCCGACCACGTCCCGAGCCCGGGTGACCGGCGAACGCCCGAGTCGAGCTCGATTCGCCTTGCCCGGTACCAGTTCCAGCTCGACCAGGAGCTCGCGCTCGTCGTGCACGACCGCACACCGGATGATCGCCCGCTCCGACCCGACCCGCACGAGTGGCTGGTCGGTCGCCACCCGGTGGCTGCCGAGCGTCGCGACGTACCCGAGCGCCTCGACCAGATTCGTCTTGCCGTATCCATTGGGCCCGACCAGCACACTGGGCCCCGGATCGAAGTCGACCTCGGCGTGCGCGTACGAGCGGAAGTCGGTCAGCTCGACCCGCCGTACGTACACGCCTACTCCTTCCTGACCGCGTGGCCGCCGAACTGGTTACGCAACGCGGCCACCGCCTTCATCGCCGGCGAGTCGTCCTGGCGCGAGGCGAACCGCGCGTAGAGCGCGGCGGTGATGACGTTGAGTGGTACGGCGAGCCTGATCGCCTCCTGCACGGTCCACCGACCCTCGCCCGTGTCCTCGGCATAGCCTCGCACGCCCGCCAGCTCCGGGTCCTCCTCGAGTGCGCGGTCCAACAGGTCCAGCAGCCACGACCGGACGACCGTGCCGCCCCGCCAGGATTTGATGACCGCCGGCACGTCGGTGACCATCTCGGAGGTGCGCAGCAGCTCGTATCCCTCGGCGTAGGCGTGCATCAGCCCGTACTCGATGCCGTTGTGGACCATCTTGGCGTAGTGCCCCGCCCCGACCGGCCCGGCGTGGGCGAAGCCGAGGTCTCCGTCGGGCTTGAGGGCATCGAATATCGGCATCAGTCGTGCCACGTGCTCGTCAGAGCCGCCGACCATAAGGCCGTACCCGTTCTCCTTGCCCCAGATTCCACCGGACACGCCGACGTCCACGTAGCCGATGCCCCGCTGGTTGAGCCGCTCCGCCCGGGGCGGATCGTCGCTGAACCGTGAGTTGCCGCCGTCGATCACCAAGTCGCCCTCGCCGAGAAGGTCCGCGAGCGTGTCGATGGCGTCCTCGGTCACCTGCGCCGGCACCATCAGCCACACCGCGCGCGGTGGTTCCAGCGCGGCGACGAGTCCGGCCAGATCGCCAACGTCGGACTTCTCAGGATGGTGGTCGTACCCGACCACCTCATGTCCGGCCGCGCGCAGGCGGGCGGCCATGTTGCCACCCATCCGGCCCAGGCCGACCAGTCCCAGCTGCATGACCCCTCCCGAAGGAACGTTAACGCGGTCAGCCGCCGACCCGCATGGGCATGATCAGATATCGGTACCCCGGTATCGGCTCGCCGTCGTCACCACCGGCACTGATGACGGCCGGCTTCATGGCGCTGGTGAACGAGATCAGCACATGGGGTGCGTCCAGGACGGACAACCCGTCGAGCAGGTACGCCGGGTTGAACGCCACTGTGAGCGGGTCGCCGGTGAACTCGCACTCCATCGCTTCGCTGGCACGCGCATCCTCGCTCCCTCCGGCCTCGACCACGACCTCACCCTCGGCGAACCCGAGCCGTACCGGCGTCGTGCGGTCGGCCACCAGCGCGACCCGCCGGACAACCTCGGTCAACCCGGCGACGGTCAGCCGTGCCCGGGCGCTGTGTTGATCGGGGAAGAGCGACCGGATCTTCGGGAAGTCGGGATCGAGCAAGCGGCTCGTGGTGCGACGCGTACCGCCGATGAACCCGATCATCCCCTCACCGAGCCCGCCCCGGGAGAGCGCGATCGTGACCTCACCGCCCAACGGACCGAGCGTCTTGGCCGTGTCGGCGAGCGTACGGGCGGGTACCAGCGCTTGGAGGTTGATCCCGTCGTCACCGGGACGCCAGGAGATCTCCCGCACCGCCGCCCGGTACCGGTCGGTGGCGAGCAGCGAGAGGGTCGTGCCGTCGAGTTCCAGCCGCAGGCCGGTGAGCATCGGGATCGTGTCGTCGCGTCCGGCCGCGATCGCCACCTGGGCGACGGCGAGTGCGAACGCCGACGCGTCGATTACGCCGGCCCCCTCCGGCATCGCCGGTAACGTGGGGTAGTCCTCGACCGGCATCGTGGGCAGTGTGAACCGGGCGCTGCCACAGGTCAGCTCCAGATGCGTGCCCACCGCCGCCACATCCACCGGCTTCGCCGGCAGCGCCTTGGTGATCTCGGCTAGCAGGCGCCCCGAGACGAGCGAACTGCCGTCGGAATCCGCCTGGACCGGCACCGTGACCTGGCTCGATACCTCGTAGTCGAACCCGCTCACGGTCAGGGAGCCGTTCGCCACACGCATGAGTACGCCGGCCAGAACCGGCACGGATGGCCGGTTGGGCAGGCTCTTCGCCGTCCACGCGACGGCGTCGGCCAGGGCGTCGCGCTCGACCCGGAACTTCATGCGATGCCTCCTGCGGAAGAGTCTCGATTCTGTCCTGCGGCATGCCGTTCGCGCGACCCGGGGTGCGGATCCGGTGTGGCGCTCTCCCCACCGCGATGATTGGTCTTCGTATCTTTAGAGAGATAAAACGTCGACGTCGTAGGCGCTGTGGATACTGTGGACAACTAGTGCTCGCCGAGGTCGGGCCGTGTCTGCTCGTGTGGACAGAGGGTGGACCACAGATGACGACTCGCCGACGGTTGTCCACAGTAGGGGTGGGGTGCGACGTTTTCCCCAGCCATCCACAGCGATATGCACCCGCTGTCCACAGGTTTTCCACGGGCCATGTGGACGCCGGGCGATTACCGTCGGTGTAAAGCGCTTCTACTGAGCGAGCAGGTCCACAGCGTCGTGCACAGGCCTTGTCCACAGCCTGTGGATGGCGGGTTGCGAGTGCGGGCCGGCTCATCCGGGTCACGGCCACGCGAGTCATGACGACTGCTTGATCCGGTTGGTCAACTCGGCGATCTGGTTGAACAGCGATCGGCGCTCGGCCATCTGTTGGCGGATCTTACGTTCCGCATGCATGACCGTTGTGTGGTCCCGGCCGCCGAAGGCCTGGCCGATGCGCGGGAGCGAGAGGTCGGTCAGTTCGCGACACAGGTACATGGCGACCTGGCGCGCGTTCACCAGAACGCGGGAGCGCGAGTGTCCGATGAGATCGTCGATACCGACGCCGAAGTACTCCGATGTAGCGTCCATGATCTGATCGGGGCTGATCTCCGGCCGGCCGCCGTCGGGGATGAAGTCCTTCAGGACCTCCTCGGCCAGGGCGAGGTCAACGGGCGCCCGGTTGAGGCTGGCGAACGCGTTGACCCTGATCAGTGCGCCCTCGAGCTCCCGGATGGAGTTGGTGATCATCGATGCGATGAACTCCAGGACATCGCCCGGGACATTGAGCCGCTCCGATGCGGCCTTCTTCTGCATGATCGCCAGCCGGGTCTCCAGGTCGGGCGCCTGGATATCCGCGAGCAGCCCCCACTCGAACCTGGTACGCAGCCGGTCCTCAAGCGAGGCGAGGTTACGCGGCGGGCGATCTGAGGTGATCACGATCTGCTTGTTGGCGTTGTGGAGCGTGTTAAAGGTATGGAAGAACTCCTCCTGCGTGCGCTCCCGGCTCTCCAGGAACTGGATGTCGTCGATGAGCAGGATGTCGACATCGCGGTAGCGGCGTTGGAACGCACCTTGTTTGTCGTCGCGGATGCTGTTGATGAAGTCGTTCGTGAACTCCTCGGTCGATACGTAGCGAACACTCCGGGTGCGATCGAGCGTGGTCGCGTAATGACCGATGGCGTGCAGCAGGTGTGTCTTGCCCAACCCGGACTCGCCGTATATGAACAACGGGTTGTACGCCATCGCAGGCGACTCGGCCACGGCCACCGCAGCGGCGTGGGCGAAGCGGTTCGACGAACCGATGACAAACGTCTCGAACGTGTACTTCGGATTGAGCCGGTTACCGCCCCCCTCGCTGGTCACCCGGCTGCCACGGTCATCCCGGTGCTGAGGGACATGTCCGATGGTATGGCCGTCGGCGCCGGGTCGACCGGGTCCGCTGTCCGCTCCTGCTGGAGCATCGGCGAGCCTGCCGTCCAGCTGGCGACTCTGCGGTGACTTGGACTTCGGCCGGGGCACCGGCACCACGGCGACGGCGATGGTCGGGTCGGTGAGAGCGTTGCGGTGTCCGTCCGGCGGTGCCTGGACCGTGACCGCGACCTGCATCGGCCGCCCGATGTGCCGGGACAATGCGTCTGTGATCATCGTACGCAGCTGGGATTCGACGACGTCGCGGGTGTAGACATCTGGGACGGCCAGCAACGCCGTGTCGCCGAGCACGCCGAGAAGGACCGCGAGACCGAGATACGCCCGTTTCTGCGCCGACGTGATCTCGTCGTTGAGATCCTCGGCCGCCGCCTTCCATACCGCGGCGTAGTCCACCGTCTCCGTCACCGTCGCCGTCCACCCCTGCTGCTTCGCCGTGCGATCCGGCACGCCCCGAGCCGAACGGGTTCGTGGTCCCCCCAAGCGGCCACGCACCGTCCACAGGGCTTGTCCACACCCTGTGCATCGGCCGGACGGCGTTGGATACGACACCGTCGGTCGGTGTTCGTGGTGGTTCTCACCGTGGCGAACGAATGAGTGGCGGGTCCGGTATTGCGATGGTTGTGGGCACTTGGGCGTCGCCGATCAATGTCCGCAACCGGGCACGGTAACAGCGTTGGCCGTGGGGACTCAACCGGCCGGATGGCCATGGGATCGCCGTCATCGGCGGGTCGCCGCGGCTCGCCGTCGTCCGCGGTTCTGAGCCGGGTGTTCCCGCGCAGGCGGTCGCTTTGCCGCATCCGACGGTCAACCAGTACGCTTGGATGGTCACCCGTCGCACGGGCGGGTTGCGCGTGCCTCGAGGCACGGCTTCTCGTAGGTACCGCACGGAAGGCATCGAGACGTGAGCAAGCGCACTTTTCAGCCGAACAACCGTCGGCGCGCGAAGACCCACGGATTCCGGCTGCGCATGCGCACCCGCGCGGGCCGCGCGGTACTTTCCGCGCGTCGCGCCAAGGGGCGCGCTCGCCTCTCGGCCTGATCCCGTCATGCTCGAAGCCGGCCACCGAATGCGACGGCGTGAGGAGTTCGCGTGCGCGCTCCGGGCTGGTCGCCGGGCTCGCCGCGGCGAGCTCATGGTGTACGTGGGTACCGCCGATAACGACTCCCCCGCGAAGGCTGGGTTCATCGTCTCGCGTGCGGTCGGTAACGCGGTTGTCCGCAACGCCGTCCGTCGGCGCCTGCGGCACCTGATGCGCGAACGCATCGCTGCCCAACCAGAGCGCACGCTGGTAGTCGTACGGGCGTTGGCGGAGGCGGGCTCGCGCTCGTACGCGCAGATGGCGAATGACCTCGACGCCGCCCTCGCATCGGCTGATCCGCGAACGGAGGCGACTTCATGATCGAGCACCCGTTCGACGTAGCGGAACCGAAGGCGGCCGCACCGACTGTGCCGGCGCATGCGACGCCGGACCACGATGCGTCCGCGACCCGTGTGTCCGAGAACACTGTGCCGGCACCCACGACGGTTGGTGCGCGCGTGCTGTCGGCGCCGATCGTCGCGTACCGTCGTTGGATAAGTCCAGCAATGCCGGACCGCTGTCGGTTCTATCCGTCGTGCAGTGAGTACGCGTTGACCGCCATTGCGACACACGGACCGATCCGCGGACTGGGTCTGGCGATCTGGCGACTGCTCCGGTGCCAGCCGCTCCATCCCGGAGGGATCGACTACGTGCCGCCCCAGCGCACACCCCGACGTCGTCAAGGCGGCACCACCGAGCCGACAGCGAGTGAGCATCGCAGGGCTGGGCAAGCCCGGGCCGTCGCCCGAGGAGCACAGCGAGCGCGGAGGCGAGGCAGATTGATTGAAAGCGACGACGTGACTGGAGCCGTGTCCAGATGATGGGTCCGATCTACACAGCGATCTCGTGGATCCTGCTGCGCTGGCACGAGCTATGGGCGGCCGCTCTGCCCGGGTCCGGTGAGTGGCTGGGCACGAGCTGGCCCTGGATCTTGTCGATCATATTCCTGGTCATCACCGTCCGGATCATCCTCTTCCCGATCTTCGTCAAGCAGATCCGCTCGCAGCGGGCGATGCAGGCCCTGCAGCCCAAGCTGAAGGAGCTGCAGACCAAGCACAAGGGTGATCAGCAGACTCTCCGTCAGGAGATGATGAAGCTCTACCAGGCTGAGAAGGTCAACCCGCTCATGGGGTGTCTGCCCATATTCCTGCAGATCCCCGTCTTCCTCGGTCTATTCCATGTGCTTCAGCGCCTCGACCCAGTGCAGACTCTCAACACCACTCTCTACGGCTGGACCCAGGCCGAGTGGGACAGTGCGGCACGGGCGCGGTTGTTCGGGGTGTCGATCGCCGCCCGTTTCGCCGATGGGTCCGGCCAGCTCGGCATCCTGCAGTCCAGCGGCGTCGCAGTGAAGATCATCGCTGGAATCCTCGTCCTGATCATGATGGGGACGACATTCCTCACCAGCCGACAGATGATCCTCAAAACCGGATGGAGCACCGACCCGCAGCAGCGGATGATCCAGAAGTTGATGCTCTACGGCATCCCCTTCTCACTACTCCTCTCCGGGTGGTACTTCCCGATCGGTGTGATCGTCTACTGGGTGACACAGAACCTCTTCTCGCTTGGCCAGCAACACTGGGTGCTGCACAAGTACCCGCCGCCGATCATGGCCGGGAACATTCCGCTCAAGCAGGCCAAGACGACGGCCTCCGGCAACGGAAAGGCGACGCCCGTCCTCGGCGCTGCCATTGCGCGCGCGCGGGGCGGGTTCCTCGGCGCGTCCGAGGGCGACGGGAAGCCACGGCTCTTCAAGCGAAAGACGGAAGCGGAGCCAGCGAAAGCGTCTGCGCCCGAGCCCCGCGTCTCGGCGCCCAAGGTGGGCGCAAAGCCGGTGAATCCCAAGGTAGTCCCCAAGAAGGCTCCGCCGCGCAAGGTCACGGCGAACAAATCGGTGCCAAGCAAGAAGGGCGGTGCCAAGCGCTGACGGGTCGACGCGACCCGGGCGTGCCCGATCGCCGGCCGGCGGTTCGCCGTACCGTGGATACTTCGCTGGTACGGACACCGCCGGTGATAGATCGTCGTACGCTCGGTGGCGCTCTCCCAAGCGCTTGACCCCTCATGAACTTCTTGCCCGCCACCCCACACGGGACCGGGCAAGCCGTTCGGCGTCGGCGACGATGCCCTGAGCACGTGAAAGAAGAACCCCGTGAGCAAGCCAGACAGGGCCCCCCAGCTCGATGATCTCGACGAGGACGACCTCGATAGGGACGAACTCAACGCGGGCGATATCGATGGGGACGATCTCGAAGACGACAACAAGCATGACGATCAGGAGGATGACGCCGCGCTCGAACGCTCCGGACCGCCGGCGGATCGCAGCGAGGATGACCGTACGGACGGGGCCGCGGCCGACCAGCCCACTGAATCCGACCTGTTCCGGCACAGTGAGATCGCCGCGGACTACATCGAAGGACTGCTCGACATCCTGGACTTCGACGGCGACATCGAAGAGCTCGTGCAGAACGGGCGACCGATGGTTGAGGTGGTCGGCGCTCGCCTGAACGCGTTGGTCGGCAATCGCGGGGCCACCCTGGAGGCCTTGCAGGAGCTGAGCCGGCTCGCGGTCTTCCGCCAGACCGGCGAGCCGTCACGTCTGCTGCTCGACGTCAGCGGCTTCCGAGCCGGCCGGCGCAAGGAGCTCGTCGCCGTCGCCCGTAATGCCGCGGAGAAGGTCAAGCTGCACGGCGAGCCGGTGCGGTTGGAGCCAATGACCGCATTCGAGCGAAAGTGTATCCACGATGTCATCAACTCGATGGCCGGCGTGGAGAGCGAATCCGAGGGTGTCGAGCCGAGCCGCAGGATCGTGGTCCGCCCGGCTGCAGAGTGATCAGGCCCATCGCTTCTCATCGATGGCCACTCCTCCTCTTGCCCTGATCGGCGCGGCTGACCGGCTCTTCGGCGATCGGCTGGATCTGGCGTGTCGGTACGCCGAGCTGCTGACCACCGACGGCATCGTCCGTGGCCTCATCGGACCCCGGGAATCGCCCCGTATCTGGCGTCGTCACCTACTCAACTGCGCCGCCGTGGCGGAGTTGATCGCCATGAACTCGAAGGTTGTGGACGTCGGCTCGGGTGCCGGACTGCCCGGGATAGCTCTGGCCATCGCTCGCCCGGACCTCTCGGTCGTGCTATTGGAGCCGCTCCGCCGCCGAACCGATTTTCTCGATGAGGTCGTAACCACGCTGAGCCTCGGGCGTGCGACGGTGATTCGGAGCCGAGCCGAGGATGCGGTCGGCCTGGTCGAGCCCGTGGATGTCGCAGTTGCGCGCGCGGTGGCGGCGCTCGATCGTCTCGCGGCGTGGTGCCTACCGCTGGTGAAACCGGGCGGCCACCTTCTTGCTTTGAAGGGCGACACAGCCCGGGACGAGGTGGAGTCTCACGCCGCTGCGGTGCGGGTCGCTGGGGGCGGCACACCGGAGATCCGGCTTTGCGGGGTCGGACTTGTCGATCCACCGACGACCGTCGTCCGTGTCGAGCGGCAAAACCACGTCGCCTCA
>JBKPDY010000094.1:0-11186 GCA_046728155.1 Actinomycetota bacterium | reverse complement strand
GGCTGGGCAAGAGACTGGTACCCAACCCCCGTGGGGTCGTGGTAAACCCCGCATAGTACCAACCCAGCATCAGGTGGTCGCCGCAGGAACCGGCGGCGACCTCCCCGTCATGTGACGCGGTTTCGGGTTACCGGCACCGGCTACCTCACCCCGTAGGTCCCATTCCTCTGCATACGGCGGTGCCTGCGCCAGCCATTCGTTACGTTGGTTTGAGGCTTCGCACGTCCACCCAGGATGAGCCTCGGTAGGGCGCGCGGCTTGCCCACCGTGCCGCGACGAGCCGTTGGGAGCATGGCGATGGCTAAGGCTGTAGGGATCGACCTCGGCACGACCAACTCGGTGATCGCCGCGCTGGAAGGCGGCCAGCCGACCGTCATACCGAACGCGGAAGGATCGCGGACGACCCCATCGGTCGTCGCCTTCACCGAGAGCGGCGAACGACTGGTGGGCCAACTGGCCCGGCGGCAGTCGATTCTCAACCCGAAGGGGACGATCTACTCCGCGAAGAGGTTCATCGGTCGTCGCTACGACGAGGTGTCGGACGAGGCGAAGGCGGTCGGCTTCGACGTCGTCCCCGGTCCGGACGGCGTCGTCCGCTTCGACGTGCGGGGCAAGCTCTACTCACCGGAGGAGATCAGCGCCCAGGTGCTGCGAAAGCTCGCCGACGACGGCGGCAAGTTCCTCGGCGAGAAGGTGATCCAGGCCGTCATCACGGTGCCGGCCTACTTCAACGACGCCCAGCGTACGGCGACCAAGGACGCCGGAAGGATCGCCGGCCTGGAGGTGCTGCGCATCATCAACGAGCCGACCGCGGCCGCACTGGCGTACGGGCTGGACAAGAAGGGCCACGAGACCGTCCTTGTCTTCGATCTCGGCGGCGGGACGTTCGACGTGAGCATCCTCGATGTCGGCGACGGTGTGGTCGAAGTCCGGGCGACCGCCGGTGACACCCACCTCGGCGGGGACGACTTCGACCGTCGGCTCGTCGACTACCTGGCCGAAGAGTTCAAGCGGGAGCAGGGCATCGATCTGCGAAACGATCCGCAAGCGCTGCAGCGGCTGTTCGAGGCGGCGGAGAGGGCGAAGGTCGAGCTGAGCTCGGTCACCCAGACCCAGGTGAGTCTGCCGTTCGTCACCGCTGACGCGTCCGGTCCCAAACACCTGACCTCGACCTTGACCCGGTCGACGTTCGAGGAGCGCACGGCCGATCTGGTCGAGCGATGCCTCGAACCGGTGGAACGGGCGATGTCTGATGCGAAGGTCTCCGCGAACGACCTCGACGAGGTGATCCTGGTCGGTGGGGCGACCCGGATGCCGGCCGTGCAGAGTCTGGTCCGGCGCCTCACCGGAGGCAAGGACCCGAACATGTCGGTCAACCCCGACGAGGTTGTCGCTCTGGGCGCGGCGATTCAAGCCGCGGTGCTCACCGGCGAGGGGCCGGACGTCCTTCTGCTGGATGTCACGCCGCTCTCCCTCGGCCTGGAGACTCTCGGCGGCGTCATGACCAAGGTGATCGAACGGAACACGACGATCCCGGTACGTCGTACCGAGGTCTTCTCCACAGCTGAGGACAATCAGCCGGCCGTCGATGTCGTCGTGCTCCAGGGCGAGCGGGAGCGGGCCGCGGACAACCGGGTGCTGGGCCGGTTCCGGCTGGAGAACATCAGGCCGGCCTCGCGCGGCGAGCCTCAGATCGAGGTCACCTTCGACATCGACGCCAACGGCATCCTCAACGTCTCCGCCCGGGACAAGGACACCGGCGCCCAACAGGCCATCACGATCACCCAAAGCAGCAACCTCGACCGGTCCGAAGTGGAGCGGATGGTGGCGGAGGCGGAGCGCAACCGCCAAGCGGACGCGCGTACCCGGCAACTCATCGACGCGCGCAACGAGCTGGAGTCCTACGCGTACCAGGTCGAGCGGCGCCTTCGTGAGCTGGGCGACGCGGCGCCGGAGCACGAGCGCGCGAGGGCCGACATGCTCGTCGCCGACGCGCGCCAGGCCATCAAGGAAGAGGCATCCTTGGATCGGGTGCGGTCGCTGACCGGCGAGCTGCAGCAGATCGGCCAGGCGCTCATCGCGCGGTCAGCCGGCGGGCCGAGGGCTGGTCCGGGTGGCGGCCCGCAGGGAGAGAATCCGCCCGGCGGCGACGACGTCATCGACGCCGACTTCACACCCAACTGAGTGCCATGACCCATCCGGACGCAGACCCGGATGCCGTGGTCGAGCCGGCCGGCGGCGAGGCGCCCCCACCCGCCGAGGGTGACCCCGCAGACGCCATCCGTACTGCGGACCTGGAGGATCGCCTACGTCGGGCGCTGGCCGACGCCGACAACATCCGCAAGCGGTGCGCGCGTCAGATCGCGCAGTCGCAAGCGGACGAACGGGCCCGGGTAGCCGCGGCGTGGCTGTCCATCGTGGACAATCTCGACCGCGCGCTTGAGCACGCCGAGGCTGACGCCACGGCCGTCATCCATGGGGTGCGAGCGGTGCGGGATCAATCTGTCGCCCTGCTGGATTCACTGGGTTTCAGCCGTCACGAAGAGACCGATGTGCCCTTCGATCCGGAACTGCACGAGGCGGTCAGCGTGGTTCCCGACGATGACGAACCGGAGGGGACGGTGCTGAAGGTGTTGCGCCCCGGCTACGGCGAAGGTCCGCGACAGCTGCGTCCGGCCGCCGTTGTCGTCGCCGGCGGGCCGCGGTGACGCGCGATGGCCCGCGACTACTACGAGGTGCTGGGGATCTCCCGGAACGCCAGCGCTGACGAGATCCAGCAGGCCTACCGCAAGCTCGCCCGGCGCCACCATCCCGACGTCAACAAGAACCCGGGCGCCGAGGAGAGGTTCAAGGAGATCAACGAGGCATACCAGGTGCTGAAGGACCCGCAGACGCGTCGCCGGTACGACCGTTTCGGTGACGACTTTCGACGGATTCCGGAAGTTTATGAGGAGACGGTCGGGGCGGGCCGAGGTCGGCCCGGCCAGGGCTCCGCTGGTGGCGGTGTGCATACCGGTGATTCCCGATTCGGCGCGGAGTGGGAGTTCCACGACTCGGGAATCGATCTGGATGACCTTCTCGGTGGGCTGTTCGGTACCCGCGGTCCCGGCGGCCCGATTCGCGGCGCCGATCAGGAGGCCGAGCTGACGCTGACGGTCGAGGAGGCCTACCGGGGCGGGCGCCGCACCGTCACGATGGCCGGACCCGCCGGACCGCGCCGCCTCGAAGTCAATATCCCGCCCGGCGTAACGGACGACCAGCGCATCCGCCTGGCCGGCCAGGGTGGCCGGGCGCGGGGCGACGCCGGCGCCGGCGACCTCTACCTCGTGGTGCGGATCGCCCCGCATCCCCGCTATCGCGTGCGCGGGCGCGACCTCTACGTCGATCTGCCGCTGACGCCGTCCGAGGCGGCGCTGGGTGCGAATGTGCAGGTTGAAACCCCGGGCGGACAAGGCACCGTACGGGTACCACCGGGCTCGTCCACCGGGCGTCGGTTACGCCTGCGTGGACGGGGAATGCCGAATACCACGGGCTCGCCCGGTGACCTTCACGCCGAGGTCAAAGTGATGGTGCCGCCGGCCCCGACCGAGCGGGAACGCGAGCTCTTCGAGCAACTGGCCAAGCTGTCGACATTCGACCCCAGAAGGCAACGCCGATGACCGAGCCGACAGCGAGTGAGCATCGCAAGGAGCGGAGCGAGCGCGGAGGCGAGGCGGCATGACCGAGCCGACAGCGAGTGAGCATCGCAAGGAGCGGAGCGAGCGCGGAGGCGAGGCGGCATGACTGCTTACCCCATGGCCCGACCGATCCGGCTGAGTCTGGACAGGTTCGCCCGCGAGGCGGGCCTACATCCCGAACTCGTCCGACGCTTCGTCGCGTTGGGGCTGGTGGATTCCGACCGGGATGCGACCGGGGAACTCTGGTTCCGGCCGACCGCATTCGTGACGGTGGCGCGGGTGCAGCGACTGCGGGCGGGACTGTCGTTGAACTACGCCGCGATCGGCCTGGTGCTCGACCTTCTAGATCGCATTGAGGAACTTGAGGCCGCGCTACGACGCTCCGGGAGCAGACCATGGACATGAACCGCTTGACACAGAAGTCCCAGGAAGCACTCCACGATGCGCAGACCAAGGCGCTTCGGTTCGGGCACACGGAGGTCGACGGTGAGCACCTGCTTCTCGCTCTGCTCGACCAGTCCGAGGGGCTGGTACCGCGTCTGGTCGTGGCGGTCGGCCAGGATCCAGACGCGTTGCGCGCCGACGTCGAGTCCCAACTGTCGCGCCGGCCAAAGGTGTCGGGCCCCGGCGCCGCACCAGGCCAGGTGTTCGTCACGCAGCGCCTGTCTCGTGTCCTGGACGCGGCGGAGCGGGAGGCTGGCCGGCTCAAGGACGAGTACGTCTCGGTCGAGCATCTGTTGCTGGCCCTCGCCGACGAGGGCTCGACCACCGCGGCCGGGCGGCTCCTCAAGGAGCACGGCATCACGCGGGAGGCGTTCCTGTCGGCCCTGACGCGGGTCCGGGGCAACCAGCGTGTCACGTCGGCGATGCCCGAGGTGGCGTACGAGGCTCTGGCGAAGTACGGGCGCGATCTCGTGAGCGAGGCCCGAACGGGCAAGCTCGACCCTGTCATCGGCCGCGACGCCGAGATCCGCCGCGTCATACAGATCCTGTCCCGCAAGTCGAAGAACAATCCGGTCCTCATCGGCGATCCGGGGGTGGGCAAGACGGCCATTGTCGAGGGTCTGGCCCAGCGGATCGTCCAGGGCGACATTCCTGAGGGCCTCAAGGACAAGACGGTCTTCGCGCTGGATATGGGGGCGCTCGTCGCCGGAGCCAAGTACCGGGGTGAATTCGAGGAGCGGCTCAAGGCTGTCCTGACCGAGGTGAAGGCGGGTGAAGGACGGATCCTGCTCTTCGTCGACGAGTTGCACACCGTCGTCGGGGCCGGCGCGGCCGAGGGCTCGGTGGACGCGGGCAACATGTTCAAGCCGATGTTGGCCCGAGGGGAGCTGCACATGATCGGGGCGACCACTCTCGACGAGTACCGCCGGTACGTCGAGAAGGACGCCGCGCTGGCCCGGCGCTTCCAACCGGTCATGGTCGATGAGCCGACCGAGGTGGACACCATCTCGATCCTGCGCGGCCTGCGCGAACGGTTGGAGGTCTTCCACGGAGTCAAGATCCAGGATGCGGCACTGGTGGCCGCCGCGCACCTGAGCCACCGCTACATCACCGACAGGTTCTTGCCGGACAAGGCGATCGACCTGGTGGACGAGGCCTGTGCCCGACTACGCACCGAAATCGACTCGATGCCGGCCGAGCTGGATGAGTTGACCCGACGGGTGATGCGGCTGGAGATCGAAGAGGCTGCGCTCGCCAAGGAGACCGACGCCGCCAGCATCGCCCGCCTCGACCAACTGCGGCGGGAACTCGCGGATCTGCGCGCCGAAGCGGACGCGAAGCGGGCCCAGTGGGAACACGAGCGGCAGGGTATCCGCCGCGTGCAGGAGCTGCGCAGCGAGCTGGAACGATTGCGGCGCGAGGCCGATGAGGCAGAACGGGCCTACGACCTCAACCGTGCGGCCGAGCTGCGCTACGGTCGGCTCGCCGAGCTGGAACGACGGCTGAGGGCCGAGGAGGAGCAGCTCGAGCAGAAGGTCGGCCAACGCCGACTCCTCCGGGAGGTGGTGACCGAAGACGAGATCGCCGAGATCGTATCCGCGTGGACCGGCATCCCTATCAGCCGGCTCACGGAGGGCGAACGGCAGAAGCTGCTCCGGCTCGACGACATCCTGCACCAACGGGTGATCGGCCAGGACGAGGCGGTCAGCCTGGTCACCGATGCGATCATCAGGGCACGCTCGGGTATCAAGGACCCACGCCGGCCGATCGGCTCGTTCATCTTCCTCGGCCCGACCGGTGTCGGGAAGACCGAACTTGCGCGCTCCCTGGCGGCCGCCCTCTTCGACTCCGAGGACAACATCGTTCGCCTGGACATGAGCGAGTACCAGGAGCGGCATACGGTGAGCCGACTGGTCGGCGCTCCGCCCGGGTACGTCGGCTACGAGGAGGGCGGACAGCTGACCGAGGCCGTACGGCGTAAGCCATACTCGGTCGTCCTCTTCGACGAGATCGAGAAGGCGCACGCGGACGTCTTCAACACACTGTTGCAGATCCTCGACGACGGTCGCATCACCGACGCGCAAGGCCGGACCGTCGACTTCCGCAACACCGTGATCATCATGACGTCCAACATCGGCGCCGAATACCTTGTCTCGGGTGCCAGTACCGAAGGCGAGATCGACCCGGAGGCCCGGGAACAGGTCATGGCGGAGCTGCGGGCACATTTCCGGCCCGAGTTCCTCAACCGGGTCGACGACATCGTTCTGTTCCGCCGCTTGACTCTGCCCCAGATCGAAGAGATCGTCGATCTGCAGGTCGAGGACCTACGGCGCCGGTTGGCCGAGCGTGGTACGACGCTCGAACTCACCGAAGACGCGCGCCGGCTGATCGCCGAGCATGGCTACGACCCGGTGTACGGAGCCCGCCCGCTGAGGCGCTACCTCGCACACGAACTGGAGACCAGGATCGGCCGCGCCATGCTCTCTGGGGAGCTTCCCGAGGGAGCCGTGGTCCGGGTCGAGGTGCGCGACGGCGAGCTGAGCGTCGGATTCGCGCCCGCACGCGAGCATGTGGCGGCCTCGTGAGGACGAGCGTTGACACCGTCACCTGTCAAAACTGCGGTGCCCGCAACCGGGTGCCGGCCGCGGCGAGCGGCGTGCCCCGATGCGGTCGCTGCCACAATTCGTTGCCGTGGGTGACCGAGGCCGGTGACGACGACTTCGAGGCGGTCGTCGTCAACTCAACGTTGCCGGTACTGCTCGACCTATGGGCGCCCTGGTGTCAACCCTGCCGGATCGTGGAGCCGGGCGTCGAACGCGCGGCGAACACGTTCGCCGGCTCGCTCAAGGTGGTCAAGGTCAATGTGGACACGGCACCCGTTGTGGCTGAGCGCTTGGGCGCCAGGTCCATTCCGATGCTGCTGATCCTCGACGGCGGCAAGGAACGTGCGAAACAGGTCGGTGCCATCGGGCCCGACGCGATGCGGAGATGGATCGAGGGCGTCATGTCGTCATGACAAGGTCGAGCATGTCGTCGGCGGAGTGGTCGAAGCGCGACCCGTAGCCGCGGCTGATGTCGTTGAGGATCGTGAGCAGCAGGTGAGTATCGTTACGCGTGGCGTAATTGAGTCGCATCTGCCGTGCTTGCATCGGCGCCACGCGAAGCCCGACCAACGTGCCGGTGCCGCGCTCGATCGTGACGAAGTACATCAGGCGTAGATCGTCACGGAACTCCTCGTAGCCGCTGATGCCCTCGTAGTCGTCGATGAAGTCACCGCAGCCGTAGAGGATGAGCTTGCCCTGGTACACCTCGATCGGGCGGACATGGTGTGAGGAGTGTCCATGAACGACGTCGACACCGCCGTCGATGAGCCGGTGCGCGACCTCGACCTGGCTGCGCGGGACTGAGTAGCCCCAGTTCGATCCCCAGTGGACAGACGCGACGAGAATGTCGCCGGGGCTCTTTGCATTGACCATGGAGTGGGCGAGCCGGGTGGCGTAGGCACCGGATTCGTGCGGAAGGAGGTTAATGCCGGCCCGCTGCGGTGTCGCGGCCCAGTGCTCGGGAATGCCACTGGATCGCGCTCCGAGTGAGTAGACGATGACGCGCCCGGATTCCAGAACTGCCGGCCGCGTTGCCCCGTCGAGATCCCGTCCCGCGCCGACCGCGGAGATGCCGGCTGAGGCGAGCGCCTGCTGTGTTTCCGCCAGACCTCGGTAACCGAAGTCGAGTACGTGGTTGTTGGCCAGGGCGCAGACATCCGGCCGGGCCACGGTCAGGCAGTCGATGTTCTCCGGGCTCATCCGGTAGTGCACAGCCTTGCCGTCAGCGGCATCGTCGCTTCGGGAAATGCTGGTCTCCAGATTCAGCACCCGTACGTCTGGTGCGAGGTCGTCCAGTACGCCCAACGCGTCCCCCCACGGCCACGAGTAGTCCACGGGGGACGGAATCGGCCCGTTGACCGACTCGGCGAGCTGCACGTACACGCGCGCATCGCGGACACGGGACTCCCATAGGCGGGGGCTCCCCGGATGCGGCAGGATCTGGTCCACCCCGCGGCCGGTCATGACATCCCCGCACAGGAACAGCGTGACGAGGTCATTTGGCATCGGAGTCCACCTCCGGGTGTGCATCGATCGTCCACTGTGGTACGGCGCTGAGTTAGCTTATCGTGGGGAATCGCATGATCGTTGTCACATAATGAGATTCTCTTGCGCCCGCTTCGTACGGCTGTACTAGAGTGTGACCATGGTCGATGAGCTGCCGGCGGGGTTGGAGAAGATGCCGCCCGGACCCGAGCTGGCGGTGACGTTGGCATCGGTGGACCGGTCCCGGCTGGGCGGGTCGGATGCGATCACCCTGGCCCAGGCCCGGGCTCGCCTCATCGCCCACGAGCAGGCCCAGTTGCTGGCCGACCTGGTCGAGGTCAGCCGCACCGACTTGCACACCCCGCCCAGGGTGTTCTTCCGCATGGCCGGCGCGGATGAGTACTCGCTCGATCAGATCGCCTGGGGGTTGACCTGGTCACTGCCGGCGGCCAAGGCCCAGCTGGCGTTGGCCACCGACCTGATCAACCGGTTGCCGGCGGTGTACCGGGCCCTGCTGGCCGGGGAGATCGACATCTTCCGGGCCCGGGTCTTTCACGAGGTCCTCGACGATGTGGCCGATGAGATCGCCACCAGGATCGTGGCGAGGCTGATCGAGCCGGCGGCCGGCTGGATCTGCGCGGTGCTGCGGGACCGGTTGCGCTACCACGTGCACAAGGCCAAGCCTGGTTGCTGTCAAGACATAACCGTGTCATTCTCACGGCCCGCACGCCACCTCCGGTGACCCGGAGGACGCTGACACCGACAGCGAAGACCACGCCCCGGATGCTCTCTGGTACATGCTCGTCAAACTCGGCTCCGTGCCACAGTTCCCGGTTATGCCGCTGGCCGTCTCCGCCGTCGTCGCACCGCTCACAGTCCCCCCGCTGGCACCTACGCCGTCCGGCTCCCCAACGCCGCGCCCAGCTTCGCCAGCGTCTGGGCCGACGACGACGCATCGCCGCCGACTGGCATCGTGACCACCCACATCTGGAGGCGGGGAGACCCGCACACCGCCATCACACTCGGCAGCGCGTGGGCCGAAGCGAAGGACCGGCCACAGTGCGGCGGAGTCCGCACCTACAACTTCTGACTGCCTCGTCTTTGAGCACCCGTCGAAACGTCCGCTCATGCCGAGATCAGTGCGTCGATCGAGCAGATGTCTATCGGGCTCGCCGGGACCGGCCGCCAGGCGATGGACCGGTCGTCGAGGCTCGAGCCGACTCGGGCGCCGGCATCGTGAGCCCGATAAACATGATGGCGAGGGTTCGCTGGCGCAACTCGGGACTCCAACGGCCGTGCAGGGCACCCTGACATGCGCTGACCAGCAGCGCCATCACCTCATCAACACCGATCTCCGTACGGATCGCCCCGGCGCGCTGCCCTCGCTGCAGCAGCTGCTGCATGACGTCGGTGAGCGACTCCAACGCACCACCGATCGGCGCCTCGATCCCTTCCGAGGCAAGCAGAGCGACGAGACTGCGATTGGCCGTCGTCCGCTCCACCAGATGCGCGAAGAACTCCAACAGCGCCGAGTTCGGATCTCCACGCTCGACCAGAGTGCCGGCGTCGTTGGTGAGCTGTCGCAACAGCCGCTTCATCAGTGCCCGCAACAGCTCCGCCTTGGTCGGAAAATGTCGGAACACGGTTCCGATCGCCACACCCGCCCGCTGCGCCACCGCCTCCGTGGACGCCTGCGGCCCCTTTTCGGCGAACACCGCTTCCGCCGCTTGCAGGATGCGCTCGCGGTTTCGCTGCGCGTCTGCGCGTATGGGTCGCACGGGGCCGCTAGACAAGATGAGTCACCACTCACTATCGTGTCTTCGTGAGTCGTCACTCATCTTAGGGAGGATCACCGCCGTGCACCTAACGCCGCGCGACCTGTTCGAGCAGATGCAGCTGCAATGGTTCAGCCAGTCCGGCCCGCTGACCGGCGAGCTTCTCGCCGACGACGTGGTGGTCGAGGTACCGTTCGCCCCACCCGGCCGTCCGAACCGATTCGAAGGCAAGCAGGAGTGGCTGGACCACGCCAATCCCCAGCGGGCCGCATTCCCAATTCACATCGACGCTTGCCGTACCCTCGCCATCCACGACACCACGGACCCGGCCACTATCGTGGTGGAGTACGAGCTGACCGGTACCTCCACCAAGACCAACCAGCGGGGCACAGCTACCTTCATCGCAGTGTTGACCGCCCGGGACGGCAAGATCGGAGGCTGGCGCGAGTATCAGAACACGATGGCGCTCCAACAAGCTCATTCATGAGGAACGCCTGGCACGGCGGGTATCCGCTTCTGCCGCTGTGCGCGCGGGCTCACTGGCGGTGGCACCGCCCGATTCTGCCGATGAGCGGTCACCCATGGGTGGGTCTCATCGCCCCTTCAGTCGGTTGCCCCACCGGTCCACCGGGAAGTTCCACGGCTCGCCAGCCGGTCGTCGCCACGGGCTGACTAGCGGATCCTGTCCAGGGCGCCGCGGACCGCGGCCGCAACTCGACCAGGCATCCCGGCCAGGTCGAGCGGAGCCGGCCCGGCGATCTGGCGCGGGATGAAGCGCTGCCACCCGAGGTCAAAGCAAAGCAACGCTCGCAGGTCGGCTCGCCGGTCCACCCGGACGCCTGCAGCACGCTCGTACATCATCAGATAGTCCCCAGCTGTCTCGGTGTCGAACAACACCGCTAAGTTGAGCTGCAGTGGCCGACGTCGCTGCCCCGGTTGCCGGTGGCCGCGTTCGGCCAGTCCACGACGCCGCTGAGTCGACGGTCAGACCACAGCACGTTGACGTGCTGGTAGTCGCCGTGGACCAGGACTATCTAGGTGTCGCGATCTGTGGATCCGGGTCAGAACTGCAGACGCATGACAGGTCGGCTCGGAAATGTCCGGCCGATCTCGGTGAACCCGGCGGCAGCGAACATGGCCAGCGTACCCGTGTACAGCGCCGCTCCGCTGACCCTGGTCGCCGTCAACTTGTCCACGTCGAC
>JBKPDY010000093.1:0-34662 GCA_046728155.1 Actinomycetota bacterium | reverse complement strand
CGAGGCGGCATGACCGAGCCGACAGCGAGTGAGCATCGCAGGGCCGTTGGGCCCGAGGAGCGGAGCGAGCGCGGAGGCGAGGCGGCATGACCGAGCCGACAGCGAGAGAGAATCGCATGGCCGCCACGCCCGAGCCGGGGTCCCCGCGCAGACGTGATGCGGAGCAGAGCGTCTTCGTGGGGTCGCAGCAGCGGAGCGAGCGCGGAGGCGAGCAGGGAACCCCGGCGCAGACGGAGCCCGACCGGGTACCGCCCCTCCCCGAGGGTGGCCTGCGGATCAGTCCGCTCGGCGGTCTCGGTGCCATCGGGCGCAACATGACCGTGTTCGAGTACGGCCGGAAGCTGCTCATTGTCGACTGTGGAGTGTTGTTCCCCGACATGGAGCAGCCGGGAGTGGACCTCATCCTGCCCGATTTCTCGTCCATTTTGGACAGACTCGGCGACGTCCAGGCCATTGTCCTCACCCACGGACACGAGGACCACATCGGCGCCGTACCGTACCTGTTGGCGCACAAGCACGACATTCCCCTGGTCGGCTCCGAGTTCACGCTGGCGCTCGTCGACGCGAAGCTCGCCGAGAGGCGGATCACGCCGTACTCGCTGACCGTCGGGCCTGGACAATCCGAGCGGCTGGGTCCCTTCACGTGCGAGTTCTTCGCGGTCAACCATTCGATCCCCGACTCCTTGGCCGTCGGGATCACCACGCCGGCCGGGGTCGTCCTGCACACGGGCGACTTCAAGATGGACCAGCTACCGCTCGACGGCCGGCTGACCGACCTCTCCGGGTTCGCCCGGCTCGGTGCGGCCGGCGTGGACTTGTTGCTATCCGACTCGACCAACGCCGAGATACCCGGCTTCGTCACTCCCGAGCGGGAGATCGGGCCGGTGCTGGACGCCATCTTCGGCAAGGCCACCGGGCGCATCATCGTTGCCTCGTTCGCCTCCCATGTGCACCGGGTCCAGCAGGTCCTCGACGCGGCGCAGCTCCACCGGCGCAAGGTGGCCTTCATCGGCCGTTCGATGGTCCGCAACATGGGAATCGCCCGCGACCTCGGACTGCTGCGCATTCCGGCCGGACTGGTGGTAGGGCTCGACGACGCGATGACCATGCCCGCCGACGAGATCGTGCTCATGTCGACCGGGTCGCAGGGTGAGCCCATGTCGGCGCTGGGACGGATGGCGGTCGGCGACCACCGCCACGTCACCGTCGCGGCGGGCGACACCGTGGTGCTGGCGAGCTCACTCGTGCCGGGCAACGAGAGCGCGGTCTACCACGTCATCAACCAGCTCTCCCGGGCCGGCGCGTTCGTGGTGCACAAGGATGTGGCGAAGGTGCACGTCTCCGGCCACTCGCCCGCCGGCGAGCTGCTTTACCTGCTCAACATCGTGAAGCCGCGCAACTTCATGCCCGTCCACGGCGAATGGCGCCACCTGCGGGCGCACGCACGGCTGGCTGAGGAGGCCGGCATCCCAACCGACCGCATCGTGCTCTGCGACGACGGCGATGTCGTCGACCTCGTCGACGGCCGCGCCACCATCGTCGGCCACATCCACACCCGCTACGTCTATGTGGACGGTCTCGCCGTCGGCGACGTGGGCGAGTCGCTGCTGACCGAGCGGCGCATCCTCTCCGACGGCGGATTCATCGCGGCGACTGTTGTCGTCGACTCGGTCACCGGAAAGGTGGTTGGTGGTCCGACCGTCTCCGGCCGGGGCTTCTCCGAAGATCCGGCGGCCTTCGACCCCGTCATCCCGCTGGTGACCGACGCACTCGACCGTGCCGCCGCCGAGGGGATCAGCGACCCACATCAGTTGCAACAGGTGGTCCGCCGCACGGTAGGGCGTTGGGTCAACGACACCTACCGCCGCCGTCCGATGATCGTGCCGAACGTGGTCGAGGTCTGATCTCCTCCAACACCGGGAGGCTACGTCGTGTCTTGGCCCCTCTGGCGGCCACCACCCGCAGGAGGCTCTCGAGTCCGGGCTTGGGTGCCGTTCGAGGACATCGTCGCCCAGCCACCCGACGGGGTCGTTGCGGATCTCTACGACGGCACGGGCCCGGCGCCGGTGAGCATCGGCGAGGTCGAGTTCTACGTCGCGCCGTACACCTTCGACCGCCGTCCGTTGCAGGTCATGGCCGAGATGGCGCGGCTGAAGGTGGTACAGACGTTGACGGCCGGCTACGACCATGTGCTGCCGTACCTACCGGCCGGGGTGCGGCTGCTGCGCGGGGGCGGCATCCACGATGCCAGCACGGCGGAGCTCGCCGTCACGCTCACCTTGGCCGCTCTGCGGGGCATCCCCGACTTCGTACGGGCTCAGGAGCAACGGCAGTGGGCGCACGAGCGGCACGACGCGCTCGCCGACAAGCGCGTCCTGATCGTCGGGTACGGCAGCGTCGGGGCCGCCGTCGAGCGCCGCCTCGCCGGGTTCGAGGTTGAGGTCGTCCGGGTGGCCCGCACGGGCCGCGATGGCGTCCTGCCCATGGCTGACCTGCCGGAATTGTTGCCGCGCGCCGATGTCGTCATTCTGACCGTGCCCCTGACCGACGAGACTCGGGGCATGGTGGACAAGCCGTTCCTCGCCGCCATGAAAGATGCCGCACTGCTCGTCAACGTCGCCCGCGGCGCCGTCGTAGAGATGGAAGCGCTCCTCGCCGAGCTGGGTACCGGGCGGCTCCGGGCTGCTCTCGACGTCACCGACCCGGAGCCACCGCCGCCCGACCATCCGATGTGGACAGCGCCGAACCTGTTGCTCAGCCCGCACGTGGGTGGCAACACGACCGCCTTCGAACCACGGGCCAAAGGGCTCGTCGTCGCGCAGCTCGACAAGTACGTCGCGGGGGAGCCGTTGGACTATGAGGTCATGGTGTGAGCAGCCAGCCGTTCTCGTCGGCGAGCCGCACCGCTTCGGCCCGTGTCCGGGCACCTGTCTTGCCGATGGCCGAGGAGAGGTGATTGCGCACGGTCCCCTCCGAGAGGGTCAATGCCGCTGCGATGTCGGCTACTGTTCCGCCCGTTCGGGCCGCCCGGAGCACGTCGGCCTCCCGGGGCGTCAGCGGACTGTCCCCGCTGGCCAGAGTCTCGGCGGCCAGCGTGGGATCGACGACGCGCAACCCTGAGGCGACTCGGCGTACGGCGTCGGCGAGCTGCCGGGCGGGCGTGTCTTTGACAACGAACCCGCTCGCCCCGGCGGACATGGCCCGGCGCAGATACCCGGGCCGGCCGAACGTGGTGACGACGAGAACTCTGCACGACGGCAACGCCGCCCGCAGCGCGGCTGTCGCGGCGATGCCGTCCAGGCCAGGCATCTCCACGTCCAGGAGAGCGACGTCGGGGCGCACCCGGCGGGCCTCGTTGACGACGTCGTCGCCGCGCCCGACCTCCGCGACCACGTCGAGGTCGGGTTCCAGATTGAGCAGGGCGGCGAGCGCACCTCGTACCAGCGCCTGGTCGTCGGCGAGCAGAAGACGGATGCTCATACGGGGTCCTCGCGAAATCGTGAGCGCAGTGAGCGATTTCGTGGGGGCTTCAAACCGACACCCGGAGTTCGAAACCGCCCTCGGCCGCCCGGTCGACGGTGAGCGTGGCGCCAGCGGCGTCGACCCGCTCGCGCAGGCCGACCAGGCCGACGCCCGGTCGACCACCGTCCACAGGGGACCCATTGAGCGGTCCGCGGCCGTCGTCGGTTATCCGGATCTCCGTGGCGGTCACCTGAACCCGGCAGCGCGACGCTCCACTGTGGCGAACGACGTTGGTGACCGCTTCGCGTAGCACCCAGCCGAACAGCTCCCGCCGCTCGGCTGGAACGTCGTCGAGTGCATGCGGCAGTTCCGCTTCGATTCCGGCGGCGGCCAGCGCCGAGCGGGCGTTGGCCACCTCCCCGATGAGGGTGACATCGCGGTAGCCGGAGAGCGCCGTACGTACATCGTGGAGTGCCTCGCGTGCGAGCCGTTCCACGTCACCGATCTCCCCCTCGGCCCGGTCGGGGTCGAGCCGCACCAGTCGACCGGCCAGCTCCGCCTTGACCGCGACGACGGTGAGCGAGTGACCGAGGATGTCGTGCAGGTCGCGGGCGAACCGGCTCCGCTCCTCGGCAATGGCGAGCCGGGTGATCTCCGACCGGGCGGCGGCGAGCTGGGTGTTGCGCCGGATCAGCTGCATCACACCCCACATCGCCAGCGCGGCGACGAGGATGGAGAACTGCACCGAGAAGTCTGTCGGTGCCCCTGGCCAGAGGCGGTCGGTGAGGTAGCTTCCGACCACGAGTCCGAGCACGACAAGCTGACCCCAGCGTGCGGGCAGCAGGAAGATCGCCATCACACCGACGTACACGAGGACCGACAATCCCCTGGGACCGAGTTCCACCGTGAGCAGAACGGTCAGCAGGAACGCGGTCGCCGTGAGGGCGATGGCGGACCTCGTCGGCACCTCATCGCCGACACGGCGTAGCGAACGGGCCTTGGCGAAGGAGTAGATGAAGGTCGCGGCGAACGCCGTGATGGCCAGGAGGGACAACACGCGGTTGACCGCGGACGGCGTGCGCCACGCCTCAACCACCGGCTGCCACAGGTAGAACAGCCAGATCCCGGCGATGGCCCAGACGTAACGGCGGCGGCGCCAGACCGGATCGAGCGGCGCGGACATCATCGCCGAGAGCTCGTCGGTCCGGGCACCCGTGTCCCGGCCGGTGTCCGGGTCAGCCGTAGTGGCCACGATGGCCACGGTAGTGCCACACGGATAGCGAGTGAGCATCGCAGGGCCGCCAGCCCCCGAGCCGGGGGGCAGCAGCGGAGCGAGCGGAGACGACCGGGCACAGCCATCGCATGCATACGCCCTCGAGCGGGCCGGCATCGTCAGGCTCGGGCCGTGTCGGCCCGGAAACGACGTAGTCCGATCGACCCGAGCACCACCGTCCACAATAGGATCATCTCGACCGCTCGCAGGCTGAGCGAGCTATGGAACAGCGGGCCGCGGGCGAGCAGGCCGACCCAGTACGCCGGGGTCCACTCGGCGATCCTGTGCATCAGCGAGGGCATGGTCTCGATCGGTACCCAGATCCCGCCGAACGCGGCCAGCAGTAGGTACAGCAGCGCACTGACCTGCTGAACGCTGTCCGGCTTGGCGAGGTACCCGACGACGAGCCCGAGCGAGGCGAAGGGCAGGGCACCGAGCCAGGAGAGGGCCGTGACGAGCAGCCAGGTCTGCACCGGCAGCCGGACGCCGAGGGCGAGCACACCGACGAGGAAGGTGATGATGATCGGAGGCAGCGCCATCACCAGCGACAGCAAGAGCTTCGTTACGACGTACCCGTTCGGGGGCAGTGCGGTAAGGCGAAGCTGACGGTTCCAGCCGATGCCGCGTTCGAGGGCGATAGAGCCGCCGGATCCGATCGCCGCCGACATCGAACCGAACAGGCCCATGCTGACCATGAGGTACGAGGCCGCCGTGACCCCGTTGAGGGCGCCCCTGCCGTAGATCCCGCCGAAGATGAGCAGCAGTAGCGCAGGCATGAGGATGCTGAAGATCAGTACCCGCCGGTTGCGCAGCAACCGGACGATCTCCAGGCGGAGGTAGACGAGGTTCACTGGTCGGCTCCAACCGTGAGGGCGAGGAACGCGTCCTCGAGATTGCGTGCGGTGACTTCGATGTCGTGGGCTGAGGTGTTCGCGAGCAGAACGCGCAGGGCGGCATCCGAGTCCGAGCAGGCAAGCAGCACCGTGTCACCGCGGACCTCTACCGAGTCGACTCCGGCCAGTCCGGCCAATCGAGCCGGATCGGCGTCGGGCAGGGTGGCCCTGATGGTCCGGCCGCTCACCACGGACTTGATCTGCGCGGCGGTGCCGTCGGCGACCACGCGGCCGGCCCGCATCAGGACGATCCGATCGGCGTACGCATCGGCCTCCTCCAGGTAGTGCGTGGCGAAGAGCATCGTGCGTCCCTGGTCGATCTCCTCCCGCATCGAAGCCCAGAAGGCGCGTCGGGCCTCGACATCGAGACCTGTGGTGGGCTCGTCCAGCACGATGAGGTCCGGATCGGCGACAAGGGCCATGGCGAAGCGGACCCGCTGCTGCTGCCCGCCGGACAGGGTCGCGACCCGGCGCCGCGCGACCTCGCTGAGGCCGGCCCGTTCCAGGACGCCCGCGACGGGGCGGTGCCGCCGGTGCAGGGCGCCGCTCAGGGTGACGATCTCCGACACGGTCAGGTCCGGCAGCATTCCGCCGGACTGCAACTGAGCGCCGACCCGGCCGTCGCGGACGGCGGCACCCGGTACGACGCCAAAGACATTGACAGTTCCTGAATCCGGGCGGGTCAGGCCCAGCATCATGTCGATGGTCGTGGACTTGCCCGCGCCGTTGGGTCCGAGCAGGGCAACTACCTCGCCCTGGCCGATCGTGAGATCCAGGCGGTCGACCGCGGTTACGTCGCCGTACCGCTTGGTGATCCCGCTGACGTGTACGGCCGGAGCGTCCGTGGATGCCGGGCCGCTCCGATCGCTCATCACTGCGTGTGTCATGGGAACAACGGTGCCGGCAGGATGCTCCGGTATCCGCTTGTGACCGTCACGAACAAGGCGTGACAGATGTCAGGGGCGAGGTCGCCCGAACGACACGGGCGCAAAAGCGGGGTGGCGCCCGCGGTCGCCGCTACGGTGTGAGGCGTGGCTGGCCGCACCTCCGAGGCGGGCCGGCGTCGCGCTGCCCGGAATGCGCGCGCCGAGGTCGCGCGAACGCGGCGCGCGGCCAACCGGAACGTGGGCTCGAGCGGACGCTCCACATTGGCCTCGCTCGGCTTCATCGGGGCCGGGATCGCCGGTTTGTGGATGGCCGTGGCGCACGGCCTCGGCTGGGTCGTTCGGGCCATCGGTCGCAAGGCCGCCACGGCGAGGGACCTCGACCTCGAGCATCAGCGCGATGGCGGTGGGCTGCTGCTGATCGGGCTGGCCATCGTACTGGCGGTCGCGGTGTGGTTCGACGGAGCCGGGCCGTTCGGCCGCTGGCTCGCCGGAGCGGCCCGGTTCTCGGTGGGGGCGATTGCGATGGTGTTGCCTCTGCTCCTCTTGCTCGGTGGCGTGCGGATGATGCGGGACCCTCCCGACGATGCCCGGCGCGGCCGGGGTCTGGTCGGCTGGACCGCGATCATCGTCGCCAGCGCCGGCCTGCTCCATCTCGGCAAGCGGGAACCGACCGTACTCCTGCTGACCGACCGGGCCGGCGGCGTCGTCGGCCGCGGTGTCGGATCTGGACTCTCGGTCGGTGTGACCAGCTACGTCGCGGTCGTGCTGCTCGTTCTCCTCGCCCTGTTCGGAGTCCTCGTGGTCACGGCCACCCCGGTCAGCCAAGTTGGTGCGCGGCTCGGTGCGTTCTGGCGTTACCTCGTCGGTGCGCCACCGTCCCCTGTGGAGGAAGGTGAAATCGTCGGGGCGGCCGCCTCAGGCCATCAGGCCGCGTCGAGCCGTCAGGCGCTGCGCGTGGCGAGCCACTCCGCCCGCCGGCGTCAGGGTGTCTTCGCCCACGCCGACGACGACGCCGAGGTCCTCGAGCCCACTCACGAGGCGGTCATCATCGAGCGCCGGCCGCTCGTGACATCGTCAGTCCCCCACCCGGTTGCCGGACCGCCCGAGCACACCGTGGCGCCGACGCGGGCGCAGCAGCTCACCCTCGGTCCACTCGAGGGCGACTACCGGCTACCGCCGCCCACCCTGCTCCGCGGGGGCGACTCGCCACGCATGCGCAGCAAGGTCAACGACGACGTGATCCGTGCGTTGCAACACGTCTTCGAACAGTTCGATGTGGACGCCGCCGTCACCGGCTTCGCCCGGGGTCCGACCGTCACCAGGTACGAGGTGGAGCTGGGGACCGGCGTCAAGGTCGAGCGCATCACCCAGCTCTCGCGCAATATCGCGTACGCGGTGAAGTCCGCCGACGTACGCATCATCAGTCCGATCCCGGGCAAGTCCGCCGTCGGTATCGAGATTCCCAATGCCGACCGGGAGAACGTGGCGATCGGGGACGTCCTGCGATCGCGGGCCGCCACCTCTGACCACCACCCGTTGCTGGTCGCGCTGGGCAAGGACATCGAGGGTGGCTTCGTCGTCGCCAATCTGGCGAAGATGCCGCACATCCTCATCGCCGGGGCGACCGGCGCAGGTAAGTCGAGCTGCCTCAACTCGCTGCTGGTGTCGGTACTCGTACGGGCGACCCCGGACCAGGTCCGGCTGTTGCTGATCGACCCGAAGCGGGTGGAGCTCAGCGGGTACGAGGGAGTGCCGCACCTGGTGACCCCGATCGTCACCAACCCGAAGAAGGCCGCTGACGCGCTCGACTGGGTCGTGCGTGAGATGGACATGCGGTACGACGACCTGGCAGCAGCCGGCGTGCGCCACATCGACGAGTTCAACCGGCGGGTCCGCGACGGGCGGTACAAGGCGCCGCCCGGCACCGACCGCGTGATCCGCCCTTACCCGTACCTGCTCGTCATCGTCGACGAGCTGGCCGACCTCATGATGGTGGCACCCCGCGATGTCGAGGACTCCATCGTCCGCATCACCCAGCTCGCCCGGGCGGCCGGGATCCACCTCGTGCTCGCCACCCAGCGCCCGTCCGTCGACGTGGTGACCGGTCTCATCAAAGCCAACGTGCCGTCGCGGCTGTCGTTCGCCACGTCCTCGCTCGCCGACTCCCGGGTCATCCTCGACCAGACCGGCGCCGAGAAGCTGATCGGCCGGGGCGATGCGCTCTTCCTACCGATGGGCTCGTCGAAGCCGATCCGGGTGCAGGGCGCCTGGGTCGGCGAGGCCGAGATCGCCGACGTGGTGCGCTTCTGCAAGGAGCAACGCGAGCCCGAGTTCCGCTCCGACGTCCTCGCCCCGGCGCCGGAGCGCAAGCACGTCGACGAGGACATCGGCGACGACCTCGACCTGCTGCTACAGGCGATCGAATTGGTGGTCACGACTCAGTTCGGCTCAACCTCAATGCTCCAGCGCAAGCTCCGCGTCGGTTTCGCGAAGGCCGGCCGCCTGATGGATCTGATGGAGACGCGGGGCATCGTCGGACCGTCCGAAGGCTCGAAGGCGCGCGATGTGCTGGTCAAGCCGGACGAGCTGACCGACATCCTCGACGCCCTGCGTCCGTGAGCCCTCTGCGCTTGCCGGGACCGTTCACTTACACAACGTGTACAGGCGGACGTCCTCACCAGCAAGGCCTAGGCTGGGCGTCGTGTCCACATCGGAAGATGGTGTCCGCGTTGCCGGCGCGACAGCGCCGGCTCGGGTCACCACGCTGGAGCTCTTCTTCGATCTGGTCTTCGTCTTCACGATCACGCAGCTGACGGCCCTGCTGGCCAACCGGCTCACTTGGCGCTCCGTGCTCCAGGTCGTCCTGATGCTCTGCCTGATCATGTGGATGTATGGCGGCTACGCATGGCTTACCAACGCGATCGCACCGTCGAGCCGGAGCCGCCGCACGCTGATTCTCGTCGGGATGGGCGGCTTCCTCGCGATCGCGCTCGCGGTGCCGACCGCCTTCACCGCCGCCGGCTGGGCCTTCGGGCTGGGGTACTTCGTCGTGAACGGCGTCCACACCGCATTGTTCACGATGGCCGGCGGTGAGGGCGTCGTCCGGGCCATGCGGGTACTCGGCCCGATGAACCTCACCAGTTCCGGCCTCGTCCTCATCGGCGGCTTCACCCCAGGGGTGTGGCGGTACGCGCTCTGGGGCGCGGCGGTCGCGGTCCAGCTGGTCTCGCCGTACGTCAATCCAATCAGCGAGTTCACGATTTCACCGGCCCACTTCGTCGAGCGGCACGGCCTGCTGATCATCATCGCCCTCGGGGAGTCCGTCGTGGCGATCGGTGCCGGCGCGTCGGGCCTGCCCCTGTCCGTGACGCTGCTGGCGGTTGCCATGTTGGGCCTGGCGGTGACGTACCTGCTCTGGTGGGTCTACTTCTCCGGCGACGACACCGCGGCCGAGCGGGCACTGACCACCATCGATCCCGCAAGGCGGGCGAGGGCGGCGCTGCACGCGTACGGGTGGGCGCACCTGGGCCTGCTGTTCGGCATCGTCGCGGTCGCCGCCGGGATCAAGAAGACGCTGACCCACCCGGACGGCGGTCTCGCTCTCGCCCAGGCGTTCCTGCTCGCCAGCGGAGTCGCGATGTACCTGGGTTCGGACGCGGTGTTCCGCCGCATCCTGAGCATCAGCCGCATCCGGTACCGGGCCGTCGCCGGCATCGTCGCGTTCGCGACTGTCCCCTTAGGACTTTGGCTCGGGGCGGCCCAGCTCGCCGGTCTCTTCCTGGTGATGGGGTTCATGCTTGTGATCGAGGTGCGCGGCACCGGGCGCCTCGATCACCGGACGTACGGGCTGACGTGAGCGCGAGGAGGCGAGCGCCAGCGAGCCGCCGCGGCTTGCGAACGGTTCTTGGCGGATCGCACCTCCACATAGGACGGATGCCGTCGCCTCGGCCCGACATCTCGGACGTGGTAACGATCATCAGGTCGGCGCCTGCTCGTGGGGTCCGGACCGGTACCCTCGGTAGGTGTCCCTGCCCGCCCAGTCCCCCAGCTCAGCGGCCCCCGGCCGAGTGGCGTTGCTGACGCTGGGCTGTGCGCGCAACGAGGTCGACTCGGAAGAACTGGCGGCGCGACTCGACGCCGGCGGCTGGGAACTCGTGACCGACGGCGCCGGCGCGGACGTCATCGTGGTCAACACCTGTGGCTTCGTGGAGAAGGCCAAGCGTGACTCGATCGACATGCTTCTTGCCGCGGCCGACTCGGGCGCGAAGGTGGTGGCCGCCGGGTGCATGGCTCAACGGTACGGACGGGAGCTGGCCGACTCGTTGCCCGAGGCGCACGCCGTCCTCGGCTTCGACGACTACACCGACATATCCGACAAGCTCCGGGCGGTGCTCGCGGGCGTTCGGCATCAGGCGCACGCCCCGCACGATCGTCGGGACCTGCTCCCACTCTCTCCCGGCCGTCGCCGCCACGCCTCGCTGGTCCTGCCGGGGCATGGCGTCCTCGTCGACGAGCACACGCCGGCCCATCTCCGGCCGGTGTTGCGGCGCCGCCTCGAGGATGGTCCGGTCGCCTCCCTGAAGCTCGCTTCGGGGTGCGATCGCCGCTGCTCCTTCTGCGCGATCCCGTCGTTTCGTGGGGCTTTCGTCTCCCGTGCCCGGGAGGAAGTTCTCGCCGAGGCGGAGTGGCTCGCCGGCCAGGGTGTGCGCGAGCTCGTCCTGGTGAGCGAGAACTCGACGTCGTACGGCAAGGACCTCGGCGACCCGCGCGCCCTGGAGAAACTGCTGCCCGAACTGGCCGCGGTCGCCGGCATCGTCCGGGTCCGGGTGAGCTACCTGCAACCCGCCGAAATGCGGCCCGCGCTGATCGAGGCTATCGCCACAACGCCAGGCGTCGCGCCGTATTTTGATCTCTCCTTCCAACACGCCAGCGAGGCGGTGCTCCGCCGGATGCGCCGGTTCGGTTCCACTGGGCGGTTCCTGGAGTTGCTGGCCTCGGTACGGGCATTGGATCCGTCGGCGGGCGTTCGGAGCAATGTGATCGTCGGTTTTCCCGGCGAGGCCCGCGCCGACGTGGCCGAACTGGAGCGCTTCCTCACGGCGGCGCGCCTGGACGCGGTGGGCGTCTTCGACTACAGCGACGAGGACGGCACCGAGGCGGCCGGCCTGCCCGGCAAGGTCGGGGCCGCTACCGTGGCCCGGCGTTACGCCCGGGTCAGCGCACTCGCCGAGGAGCTGTGCAACCAACGGGCCGAGGAGCGGATCGGCTCGCGGGTCGAGGTGCTGGTCGAAACGATAACGGCGGCCGGTTCGGAAGGGCGGGCGGCACACCAGGCGCCCGAGGTGGATGGCTCGACCACGCTCGTCGGCGACCCTCCGGTCGGGGTCGGCGATCTGGTCGAGGCGTACGTGACCGGCACTGTCGGAGTCGACCTCGTGGCCGTGCCCGCCCGGGTACTGGATTCGAAGCCCGTGACCGCCCCGACGGCGAGCGAGCATCGCCGGGCCGTCGGGCCCGCGGAGCCGAGCGAGCGCGGGGGCGAGCCGGTATGACCGAGCCGACCGTCAGCAGGACGCCGACCCAGCCGTCCAGGGCGGCCGGTCCGGCTGGCCCGGAGCGCCGGCCGCCGCTGGTCAACGTCGCCAACGGCTTGACCATCCTGCGAATGGTCCTCATCCCGGTCTTCGTCATCCTCGTAATCGCATCGCACCTGACCGCGCCGGGTTATCGGGTCGCGGCCACGCTGGCGTTCGTCGTCGCGTCCTTGACCGATCTCGCGGACGGCTGGATCGCCCGCACATTCGATCAGGTCACCTCGTTCGGCAAGGTCGCCGACCCGATCGCGGACAAGGCGCTCACGGGTACTGCACTGTTCCTGCTCTCGGTGTACGGAGCGCTGCCGTGGTGGGTGACGATCGTCATCCTGGTCCGCGAGTTTGGCATCACCCTGCTCCGGCTGTGGGTACTGCGCTACGGGGTAATTCCAGCCAGTCGCGGCGGCAAGCTGAAGACGGCTCTGCAGGTGGTCGCGGTCGCGTGGTACATCTGGCCGTTCCCGGCAGCGGTACAGGCCGCTGGTCCGGGGCTCATGGCGCTCGCGGTCGTGGTGACCCTCGTCACCGGCGCCGATTACGTGGTCCGGGCGCTGCGCCTCCGACGGGCGGCGACGCGCGCCTGACGGGTAGGGTCGCACGCGTGCTCGATGTCGCCGGATACCTCCGCCGGCTGGGACTCGATCATCCCGGTCCGCCCTCGATCGAAGGTCTCATCGCACTGCACCGCGCGCAGGTCGAGCGGATCGCATACACCACAGTGGACATTCAGCGCGGCCGGCCGCCGTCGATCGACCCCTACGAGTCGGCGGCGCGAGTAGTGGCGACCGGGCGCGGTGGCTACTGCTTTCACCTCAACGGCGCGCTGTCTGTGTTGCTGGAGGCGCTCGGTTTCGATGTCCACCGGCACCGCGGCGGCGTGACGAGCGAGCCCGGCGAGGTACCGCTGCAGCCGTACCCGAACCATCTCGCCCTGACCGTGCACGGGCTCCCGACCTCGGCGAACCCCGGCGGCACCTGGCTCGTCGACGCCGGCCTCGGCGACGCCTTGCACGAGCCCACGCCACTGCGCAGCGGAGCCCTGACGCAGTCGGGCTTCGCGTACCGGCTGAGGCCGTCACCGGTTCTCTCGGGCGGTTGGCGGTTCCACCATGACGACCGGGGATCGTTTCGCTGGATGGACTTCGCGCCCGGCGAAGCGGTCATGGCCGACTTCGCGGTCGCGCACGCGGACCTGTCGACGTCGCCGATATCCGGCTTTGTCCAGCGCCTGACCGCCCAGCGCCGCCACGCCGACGGATACGACAAGCTGATCAGTTGCACGCTGTTACGGGTCGGAAGCGACGGCCGGCGGGTCGAGCGGTTGGCCAGCTCGACGCACGTGCGCCAGGTGCTCGCCGACGAGTTCCGGCTTCGGCTCGACGATCTCGAGCCGGGCGAATGGGACGCCATCTACAAGCGTGCCCGCGCCGCTCAGGACGAGTACGACCGGACCGCCGACCGTGCATGAGGCCGAGGTGATCCGGCTTCTGTGGGCCCGGGCGGAGACGCTCGCGGTCGCGGAATCACTCACCGGAGGCCTGCTCGCCTCGACTCTTGTCGATATTCCAGGGGCCAGCCGGGTCTTCCGGGGCGGACTCGTGGTCTACGCCACAGATCTGAAGGAGAGCCTCGCCGGCGTCCCGACCGATCTCCTCGACCGGCTCGGGCCGGTTGACCCCGATGTGGCGCTGGCCCTCGCGCGCGGTGCACGACAGCGCTGCCGGGCCTCGTGGGGACTGGCGACGACCGGTGTGGCCGGACCCGACCCGCAGAACGGCGTCCCGGTTGGGACCGTCTACGTCGCGTACGCCGGCCCGGACGTGGCGGATGTCAGGCGGTCGCAGCTGAGCGGCGACCGTAAGGCGATCCGGGCAGGAGCGGTAGATGCCGCCGTGGAGTTGCTGCTCACAGCGTTGCGGGAAGCCTGATCGGCTCGACTGGGCGGACCCGACAAGCCCGACCGATCAAAGCCTGTCGATACGGTGCTTCGCATGCTGTCTACCCCCATGAGGCTCTTGTCGACATGTTTCGACATCAGCCAGCGCTCGCTCCACTGCTACTTGCCGACGCCCTGAAGGTCGATGTGCCGGCACATGAGGCAGTGCGCCTGGAATCGGCCGAGTTCACGGATCTGATTCCGACTCAGTACCGCGCCGACGCCGTCATCGTGCTGAGCAACGACAACGGCCCGGTGCTCGCGGTTGTCGTTGAGGCCCAACTCAACCGCGACCCAGACAAGTGTTGGCGGTGGCCGGCCTACGTGATCGGATTGCGGTCGAGGCTGCGATGTCCGGCGCTGCTTCTGGTTGTGTGCGTCGATCGCGAAGTTGCCGACTGGTCCGCCAAGCCAATCGAGATCGGCCACCCAGGATGGGATCTCGTTCCGTTGGTCCTGGGGCCGGACCTGATCCCGGTGCTGACGCCGACGCAGGACGAGATACCCGTCGCTGAACTCGCAGTACTCTCCGCGATCACCCACGCCGGCCATCCCGACTGCGAGCGGATCCTGGAGGCCATGCTCGACTCATTGCGGTTGCTCGATGAGGAGCGTGCCGCCGACTACTACGATGTTGCGTTCGCGGTGCTGCCGGAGGCCGCCAGCCAGATCCTGGAGGCATTGATGACAAGCCCCGTCCGCGAGTACATGAGCGACTACGCACGCGGCTACTTCGCCCAAGGCGAGGCAACCGCCATACTGAAGTTCCTGGACACCCGGGGCATCGACGTACCCGAGGACGCTCGCGCGCGGATCAGCGAGTGCCGCGACCGTGCTCAACTCGATCGGTGGGTCCAGCGCGCGGTGACCGCCACCACGATCGAGGACTTTTTCGCCGAGGCGTAAGGCGAGACCTTCCGGAGCGGGGCGGCGGGGCGCGGATGTCGATCCGCGGCCCACCCGGTAACCTTGGCCGTACGACCGATCGGTTCAAGTGTTCGCCGATCGTCGTGCAAGGGGGTGCGATGGTCCTGCTCCGGAAGGTGATCGGCGACGCGTTGCGCGCGAGGCGGCTCGCTCAGCACCGGACGCTGCGTGAGGTCTCGACGGCCGCGAACGTAAGCCTGGGCTACCTGTCTGAGATCGAGCGCGGCCACAAGGAGGCCTCGAGCGAACTGCTGGCCTCGATCTGCGAAGCTCTCGGCGCCCCTCTCTCGCAGATGCTCGGCGAGGTCAGCGCCACGTTTGCTCTGGCTGAGCAGATGGACGAGGCGTTCGCCGACAGCACTGCCCTCACTGATGGGGCCCTGCCGGCGGCCCCGGTTGAGCCTCGTGTGGCCCCTGTGACGAATGCGTTGGTTCCGGCGGGCGCGCCGGCTCGTGAGCCCGACGATCTCGAAGTCACCGAGGGTGATCTCACTGTCCAGGTTCGTAGCCACGGTCCGCTCCGCACGACCCTGACCGCCCGCCGGGCAGCCTCCGACCAGCGGCGAACCGACCCTCTTCTCGTCTGACGCCTGACCGGGGTTGACCTGCGGATCTTTGCACCAGCCGGTGCGTACCCGCCACGTGACGGGGTGGCGCACTGCTGTCAAGATTGAGGGGTCGGCCCGCAACCGGGACGGCGTGCACATCCGCCGAGAGAGGACGCGAACATGGCCAACCCGTTCGTCAAGGGCTGGAAATACCTGATGGCGCTCTTCGGTTCCAAGATCGACGAGTACGCCGACCCGAAGGTGCAGATCCAGCAGGCGATCGAGGATGCTCAGCGTCAGCACCAGGCCCTGTTGCAGCAGGCCGCAGCCGTGATCGGCAACCAGCGCCAACTGGAGATGAAGCTCTCGCGGCAGCTTACTGACGTGGAGAACACGCAAGCCAACGCCCGACAGGCGCTCGTACTGGCCGATCGCGCGCGAGCGACCGGGGACGACGCCAAGGCGAACGACTACGAACAGACCGCGCAGACCTTCGCCGCCCAGCTCGTCGCCGCCGAGAGCGGGCTCGAGGATCTCAAGAGCCTGCACGACCAGGCCCTCGGCGCGGCCCAGCAGGCCCGCGACGCGGTGAAGAACAACGAGCTGCTGCTGCGCCAGCGCCTCGCCGAGCGCACCAAGCTGCTCAGCCAGCTCGAGCAGGCAAAAATGCAGGAGAGCGTCGCGAAGTCGCTGGAGTCGGTCGGCACTCTTTCGGCACCAGGGACCACGCCCACGCTGGACGAGGTCCGGGACAAGATCGAGAAGCGGTACGCTGTCGCGCTCGGCCGGGCCGACCTCGCCCAGGGTTCGGTGGAGGGCCGGCGGCTCGAGGTACAGAAGGCCACCCTCGACATGGCCGGAGCCAGCCGGCTGGAGGAGATCCGCGCCAGCATGAAGGCGGAGTTGACCGCTGGTCAGGCGAAGACGGCGGTCGAAGGGTCCGCCGCGAAGGCGGTTACGTCCGGTGACCCGGTCGAGCAACTCGAGACGGCCACCGAGCCGGAGAAGCAGTCCGAGCAAGCCTGACCGATCGTGGCGACGCGGCAAGGCTGGGCTCACGCCGGCTGACAGCTGGGACACCAGAAGGTGATCCGCTCTCCCAGAGTGTCCCGCGCGATCAGCGTTCCGCACCGGCGGCACGGCGCGCCGGGCCGGCCGTAGACGTAGACCTCCTGCCCGCGGCGAAGTGAGCCCGTGGTCGACTGTGTCCACCTTCCACGGTTGGCCACCATCAGCCGATGCGCCAACCCGACCAGGCCCTCGATGTTGTCCACTTTGGATACCGGAGTCCACGGGTTGATGCCGCGCAGAAACAGAACCTCGGACTTGTACAGGTTTCCGATGCCGGCGAGGTTTCGCTGGTCCAGCAGAGCCTCGGCGATGGCCTGGTCAGGATGCCCACTCAGCCGTCGCAACGCCTCCGCCGGGTCCCAACCGCCGACCTCGTCGCCGGCGCGGAGCAGATCGGGACCGAGGTGGCCGACCAACGTCTCCTCGACATCGGTGGCGACCAGTGCAACATCGTGCAGGTGATAACCGACCGCGACCGCCGTCGGGGTACGCAACACGATACGGATCAGGTGGGCGGGGCCGCGCCAGCGTGCGCCCGTAGCATAGACGCGCCAAGAGCCATCCATCCGCAGGTGCGAATGCAATGTCAACGGCCGTTCCTCGCCGGCCGGAGTCAGACGCAGCAGCAGATGCTTTCCCCGGCTCCGACACTCTCGTACCCGCCACTGCGCGAGGTCAGCCGTGGCGAGCTGCGGAACACGGAAGTCACTGTGCTCAATGACCGATCCAGCGAGCGCGTGGTCCAGCATCCTCGCCGTGTTCCAGACGGTATCGCCCTCGGGCATGTGCCCATGGTGCCTCGCGCGGTGCCTGGATTGGCAGTCACCGACCGCAGATCCGCACGACATCGCCGGGCAGGAGCGAGAGAGCCACGGCTGCTCTGCCGCCGTTGATGGCCAACGCCAGCTTGCCGGCCGAGTCGGTGAACGCCACCAGTTGGCCCTGCGGCACGTCGGCGAATGCGGCCCCCTTCGTCGCGTGCATGCCGCCCACGGACAGTTCTGTGGGCAAGGCAGAAAGCGCCGAACCAGGTGCAGCGAGCTGAACGTTGCCGAACCGGTCGACCATGACCACCTCGGCCTCGACCGTCCCATCAGCGATCACCACCACTGGATCCGGCAACCGGACCAGCTCGGCGGGGTCGATCTCGGAACCGGCCGCAGCCAACGCCGCGCCGGTTGCGAGCCGCGCCGCGACCGGCGCGAAGACATCCCGGCCGTGGAAGGTCGCCGAGACGGCCTCGGCAAGCCACTCCGCGTTGGTCAGCTCGACCACGCGGACCAGGCCGCCCAACGCCTCCGCCGCACCCACCAGCAAGCCGTTGTCGGGGCCGAGCAGCAATCCGCGGCCGGTATCGATCGCCACCCCGCGGCGCGCCGACCCGACCCCAGGATCGACCACCGCGACGTGTACCGCGGTGGGAAGGTGAATGACGGTCTGGGCGAGCACCGCGGCTCCCCGGGTCACATCGCCTGGCGGCACGAGATGTGTCACATCCAGGACCCGTACCCCGGGAGCCCGCTGGCCGATGATTCCATGGACCGCCGCTACGAAACCATCGGCGAGCCCGTAGTCGGTCGTGAGTGTGATCCACCGGTACGTCACGCCGCGTCCGCTGGCCATGCGGTGACCGTAACGCGTCGACGCGTGGCCGACCTGAAGATCGGAGCCACCGGGGCGGCCCTGCCCAAGCCTTGTCGAGGTGCAGGTACTCGCGAGGTTGCGTCTCGAGCGGGTGGATGGTGTCGTTCGCCACACCGCTGCCCGGCATCGCTGCCTCGAACGCCGCCCGTGACTCCCAGCGCACGAGGCCGACAATCCGCCCGGCGCCGCACCGCGTCTCCTTCGCCCGCGGTCACGGAGGTTGGCCCGGGCTTGACGGCCCGGTCGGATGGCCGTCCCGCCGCGGGTTGTCGCGTGGATCTTCGATGGGAACGGTCGCCTCGTCGTACTCGTCCGCGTCCTCCAGATCCTCCGGGTCCAGCGGGTCCCAGATCGGACGAGCCCACTGCTCCGTGCTCTGCGGAACCTGGCCGGGTGGTCCGGTCGGCAAGGGCGGACCGGCGTTGACGGGCCGGCGGAACAGCGTGACCGCATGCCCTACCACGAGGCATACGAGGACGCCGATAGCGAGATAGAAGCCGATTCGTGGCCATGCGCTGACCGGATTCAGGTCCGTTACGCTGCCGTCGCCGCCGTGTAGCTGGATGTGGTTGAGCCGGCCTATCGAGCGGATCTCGGCGGCGGCAAGCAAACCGGCCGAGACGACCGCCAGCACCGCTGCGGTGGCATGACGCGTTCGCCAATCGCGTAATAGCACTGTGCCCATCGCGCCGAGGATGACCGCAGCGGCGAGGATCGCCAGCGGCTCGTTGTCGTACTGGTCAGCGAAGGCTCCGCTGAGGCTGGCCTGGTCATCCGCCGTCACGTCGGGGCCGGAGATGCTGGGAGCGCCGGCAGTGATCATATCCATGCCGGTGAACGTGGCGGTCACCCGGTGGTTCGGGTCGGTGCCGCATGAGACCGCCACGAACGGAAGGAAGAACATGAGCAGCACAACACCGAATCCCGCTGGGCTGAGCAGCTTTCCCAGCAGCGTGGGTTGGTTCATCTAGTCCTCTTCGTGCAGGCAGAACGGATGTCCGGCCGGGTCAGCGTAGACCCGCCAGGTCTCGCCCGGCTGGTGATCGGGCTTGACTGCACCCAGGGCGAGCACCCGTTCCTCCGCCTCGTCCAGGTCCTCCACCGCGAAGTCCAGGTGCACCTGCTGCGGGCCGGTCGGGTCTGGCCATGCCGGCGGCACATGGTCGACGGACTCCTGAAAGCAGATCCGCAGGGTGGTTCCGGTGTTCAGCGTGGCCCATTCCGGCTCGTCGTACTCCACCTGCCAACCGGTAAGCTCACCGTAGAACGTCGCCAGCTTGTGTGGGTCCTGGCAGTCCAGTACAACAGCGGTCAGACGGGCGACGGACGGCACCATGCCGGTAGCTTCCCGCCCGTGTTGGACCGGCGCAAGGCGGGCACCGTCGCCTGCCACAGCCGCGCCTGTCGCGTCGTCCACGTGACTACGACCGCAGCCGCAGCCCGCGCGGTGTAGCCCGGAAACCGGCGGCGGTCAGCGCCTCCCGCAATGGCGAGGCGTGGATCGTCTCCCCGTCGGCCCGCTCGACCGACAACGGTCCGAGTGCTCCACTGTGGACAGCTCGGGCCAAAGCCTCGGCGGCGGCCGCCAACCGCTGCCCGTCGTCCACAAAGGAGAGAAGTGTCCGGCCGCCCCGCTCCACATAGATAGCGAGCTCTCCACCGACGGTCACCACGAGGGCGCCCGGCTTGCGCCCGGGGCGGTGCCCCGCGCCGGGCTCGCCCTCGTCCACGATCCGCTCCGGCCAGGGCAGCGCCGCTCCGAACGGGTTGCCCGGGTCGGTCGCGGCGAGCACCAGGGCCTTCGGCATGTGGGTCTTGGATCGGCCACTCTCGTCCGCGGTCTCGTCCAGCGCGCGGAGCCGATCCACTGCTCCAGGTACGGCGAACTGCGCCGCTCCCAAGCCCTCGACGAAGTATCCCCGCCGGGCCGAGCCTCGCTCCTCCATCGCGGCGAGGACCGGGTACACCGCCGCGAAGCCGCCGGGGGTTCCCTCTGCCATCACCGCGCCCCGGGTGACCACGCCATGCCGGTCGAGCAGAGTCTCGGCGAGGGCTGTCCCCCGCCGGGTCGGATTGGTGTCGCGCTCGGGAAGGAGCGACCACCGCCCGGCGGCGCTCGGTGGGCCGGTCCGCGCGGCGGAGAGGGACACGCGGCTCAAGCGGCTGGCCGGGAGTCGTGACGCCGTTCGGTACCGCGAGCGCGGTGTCGGCTTGGCCCGATGTGCGCCACCACCAGCCAGCAGTGCCCGTACCGGCGCCAAGGTGTCGTTGGTGACCAGCCCCGCCCAGACCAAGTCCCAGATGGCCGCGAGCAGATCGGCCTCGCCGCCGGCGCCCCTTGCCGCGTCGGCGAGCTGCCGGAAGAAGAGGGCTTGGCCGCCGGCAAGGACTTCGAGCACGGCCTCGTGCGGCGGACCGCCCGCGAAGTCGGGATCGGGGGGAGGAAGCAGCATCGGTGCCGCGTCGGCCCAGCTGAACACGATCCATCCGTCCCCGCCGGGCACCGAGCCGTTCCCGGCCCACACGACCTCACCGGAGGCACAGAGTTGGTCGAGGTGGGCCGGGCTGTAGTCGGCGACCCGCGACGCCAGGACGAGGCGCTCCCACGCGGACGCGGGTACGGCGACGCCCTGAAGCTGTTCCAGCGCCGCGGCGACCGCCTCGACCCCGCGGGCCGACGAACCGACCTGCTGCCAGCGTGGCAGGAACGAGGCGAGCGTGCGGGGTGCGACCGGCTCGATCTCGCGTCGAAGGGCGGCGAGCGACCGTCGCCGCAGCAGACGTACGACCTCGGTGTCACACCACTCCGTCGCGGCGGTTGGCCGATCGAGACCGATCGGTGTGAACTCCCCGGCACTGACCCGTCCGGTTGCGGCCAGCCGCTTGAGCGCCTGTTCAACCACGAACACCCCGAGGCCGAACCGCTCGGCGCAGGTGGCCGCGGCAAACGGCCCGTGTCCGCGCGCGTACCGCGCGACGAGGTCGGCGACCGGGTCTACCACGGGCTCCAGGTAGGCCCCGGCAACCCCGACCGGCAGCGCGACCCCGAGGCCGTCGCGCACCCGTGCTGCATCCTCGACCAGGATCCAGCGCGGCTCGGCGGCGATGCGCACCTCGATGATCCTCCTACGCCGGGCCAGGTCGTCGAGCCAGACCGCCTGGGCGCCACGGGCGACACACTCCACAGTGGACAAATCGCCCAGCACGCGGAGCATCTCGACGAGGTCCTCGGCATCGCGCAGGGTCCGGGTGCCGTCGAGCCACTGCAGCTTTCGTTCGGTCGCCCGTACCACCTCAGGGTCGAGCAGCTCGCGCAGCTCCACCCGGCCGAGCAGCTCGCCCAGCAGGGTCGAGTCGAGGGCCAGAGCGGCGGCGCGACGCTCGGCCAGCGGCACGTCTCCGCCGTACAGGAAGGCGCCCACGTAGCCGAAGAGCAGCGAGCGGGCGAAGGGTGACGGGCGCTGGGTCTCCACCTCCACGACGCGCACCGCTCGACCGGTCACACCTCGCATCAGTTCGACCATGCCGGGCACGTCGAGTACGTCGCGCAGGCATTCGCGGGCGGCCTCGAGCGTAATCGGGAAGTCGCCAAACTCGCGCGCCACGTCGAGCAGCTGAGCCGCACGTTGCCGTTGCTGCCACAGCGGTTGCCGGCGGCGCGGGTCGCGGCGTGGCAACAGCAGCGCCCTGGCGGCACACTCCCGGAAGCGCGAGGCGAACATCGCGGAGGTTCCGACCGACTCCTCAACGATCTGGCCCACCTCATCCGGATCGAAGATAACGAGATCGGCTCCGGGAGCGGCGTCGTGCCCGCCGCTGTCCACCACGTCGGGCAGCCGGACGACGATGCCGTCATCGCTCGGAAGAACCTGCGCATCCACCCCGTAGCGCTCGGTCAGTCGTGACCCGATCGCCATCGCCCAGGCGCCGTTGACCTTAGAACCCAGGACACAGTGGACGGCCATGCGCCAGTCGCCCAACTCGTCCCGGAATCGTTCGACCACGATCGTCCGGTCGTCAGGGAGTTGGCGCGTGGCCTCGCGCTGCTCGTCCACGTACGACAGAAGATTGTCGACGGCCCACGGATCGAGGCCGCTGTCGGCCAGATCGGCACCCGCCTTCTCCCGACCGTGACGGACGATGTCGCGCAGCTTGCCCCCGATCGCCCGTCCCAGCTCGACCGGACGACCCGGCTGGTCGCCCTTCCAGAACGGCATCCGCGCCGCCGCGCCGGGCGCGGGAGAAACCAGGACGCGATCGGGCGTGATGTCCTCGATCCGCCACGACGTCGAGCCGAGCAGGAACACGTCGCCGACGCGGGACTCGTAGACCATCTCCTCGTCGAGCTCACCGACTCGCGCGGCCCGGTCGGCCCCGGCCAGGAAGACCCCGAAGAGGCCGCGGTCGGGAATCGTGCCACCGCTGGTGACCGCCAGCCGCTGCGCTCCCGGCCGCGCGGTGAGCTGGTCGGTCGCGCGGTCCCAGACGATGCGGGGGCGCAGCTCGGCGAACGCCGTGGAGGGGTACCGGCCGGAGAGCATGTCCAGCGTTGCCTCAAGCGCCGATGTCGGAAGTTCGCCGAACGGCGCCGCCCGGCGGATCCGTACCGCGAGGTCGTCAACGTTCCAGGCGTCCATCGCCACCATGGCCACGATCTGTTGCGCCAGTACGTCGAGCGGATTGCGGGGATAGTGCATCTCCTCGATCAGCCCTGCGTGCATGCGCTCAGCCACGACGGCGCAGGAGAGAAGGTCACCTCGGTGGGCCGGAAAGACGACCCCTCGCGAGACAGCGCCGACCTGGTGGCCGGCCCGGCCGACCCGCTGCAGGCCGGAGGCGACCGACGGGGGGGCCTGGATCTGGATGACCAGGTCGACCGAGCCCATGTCGATGCCCAGTTCGAGAGAGCTTGTCGCCACGACCGCCGGTAGCCGGCCCGACTTGAGCGCCTCCTCGATGTGCTTGCGTTCCTCCCGCGAGACCGACCCGTGGTGGGCCCGGGCTATCACCGGGGGCGCCCCGGTCGCGGTCGCAGACTGGGCCATCAGCTGCGCCGGGGCGAGTCCGCCGGCGGCATCGGCGGCGTGTTCACCCGCCAGCTCGTTGAGGCGGGCGCAGAGCCGTTCGGAGAGGCGACGGGAGTTGGCGAAGATGATGGTCGAGTGGTGTGCCGTGATGAGCTGGTAGACGCGTTCCTCGACGGCGGGCCAGATCGACGCCCGGCGCGGCTCCTGGTCGTCCCCGACCTCCTCCTGCTCGTCGAGTCGCGTCATGTCCTCGACCGGGACCTCAACCTGGACCTCGATCGTCTTGGCGGTCGGCGGCTGGACCACCTCGACCTCAGCGGCTCCGCCCAGGAACCGCGCCACCTCGTCGACCGGGCGGACAGTGGCTGATAGTCCGATCCGTTGCGCGGGCCGCGGCAGGAGGGCGTCCAGGCGCTCCAGGGAGACAGCGAGATGGGCACCGCGCTTGGTGGCCGCCACCGCGTGCACTTCGTCGACGATCACCGTCTCCACGCCGCGGAGAGCCTCGCGAGCGGCCGAGGTGAGGATCAGGAACAGCGACTCGGGCGTCGTGATGAGGATGTCCGCAGGTGTACGGGCGAATGCTCGCCGCTCGTCGGCCGGAGTGTCGCCGGTACGCATCGCAACGGAGATGTCGGGGGGCGGGGCGCCAAGGCGGTGCGCGGCATGCCGGATGCCGGCCAACGGCGCCCGCAGGTTGCGATCCACATCGACCGCCAACGCCTTGAGGGGGCTGACATAGAGCACCCGACAGCGCCGGGCCGGGTCCGGTGGCGGCCCCACGGAGAGACGATCGAGTGCCCAGAGGAAGGCGGCGAGGGTCTTACCGGAGCCGGTCGGCGCTACGACGAGCGTGTGCCGGCCGGCGCTGATCGCCCGCCAGGCCCCGGCCTGGGCCGCGGTCGGTGCGGCGAACGCAGCGTCGAACCACGTCCGGCTGGCCGCGCCGAAGCGGCTCAGCACGTCGGAAGCGTCGGCAGGGTCCCGTGCGGCGGACATGGACCCATCCTGCCTCGCCCGTCCGACATTCTGCCGCGGCCGACCCCGCGCCGGCCCGGCAGAGCTCCAAGATCAAGTGTCGGCAGGGGACACCGGCCCGTACAGGACCACTACGCCCGGGCAAACAAGAGGTCGGCGTACTCCCCGTGCCGTTTGATGTACGCGGCGATGAACGGGCACTCGGCCTTGATCCTCTCGCCTCGCGACCGGACATCTTCGAGGGCACCCTTCGCCAGGATGCTGCCCAATCCACGTCCCTCGAAGTATGGGTCCGTCTCGGTGTGCGTGAACACCAGGTGGTCCGGCCGGACGCGGAACTCGGCGAACCCCACGACTTTGCCATCGAGCTGGAGTTCGTACTGGCTTGCATTGTCGTTGCGCACCACCCGGGGCACGGCATCCTGTGTCATACCCCAATCCTGCCGCGCCTGCCGGTCAAGCCGCCGGGACACGCGTGGGCAACCCGCCCCGGAGCCGCGCCGACGCGGCCGGCCATTCGGCGTCGGTCATCGAGTACAGGACGGTGTCGCCCCACGTGCCGTCCGGGCGTTGCGTATGGCGGCGAAGGACTCCCTCCCGCAGGGCGCCCAGCCGCTCGATCGCCCGCCGCGAGCGCTCGTTGCGGAGGTCGGTGTGCCACTCGACGCGGACCGCGCCGAGGTCGTTGAAGGCGCGGGACATCAACAACAGCTTGGCCTCGGCATTGATGCCGGTCCGCCAGCAGGCCCGGCTGAGCCACGTGTAGCCGATCCCCAGTCTGCGGTTGACCTCGTCGATGGCGTAGTACGAGGTCATGCCGACCACTCGCCCGGTCGCTGTGCTGCGTTGCGCGTACGGGACCCGGACTCCCAGAGCGTGCGCGTGCAGAGCCTCCCGGACCTCGCCGGCCATGTCCACGGCCGTGTGTGGCCGCCGGCGCACGAGCCACCGGTAGATCTCGTCGTCATCGATCGCCTCGAAGAGATCGTCCACATGGGACAGATCCAGCGGCTCGAGGATCACGAGCTCTCCGTGGAGTACCGGAGCGTCGAACCAGGCCGAGCGCGCGGGTCTCAGGTACGCCGGCAGCGCTGCGGTGACCCCGCCATCCGGTTCGGGTATGCCGGCGACGAGTCGGAGCGGGACGACCCCGGCCCAGTGCCGGAGGGTGTAGTCGTCTTCGTCGTCCACGACGCCTCCGGTACGGGCCTTGACAGAGACCTCCGTCAGGGGCACCGCGAGCACGGAGGTCTCGGCCAGTTCCCGGCGGGTCGGCGGGCGGGAATCCGCGGCGCGGCCGCGGGCGACCTTCTCCACCAGAGCGGTCATCACGCGGCTTTTCTCCGTCTCGTCGGTGACGAGATGGGCGTGGCCGTGCGCCACCACCGAGCGGTAGTTGGCGCTGTGGTGGAACTGGGAGCGACCGAAGACGAGGCCGTCGAGGTGGGTGATGGTGACGCAGACGGGCAGGCCGACGGGCGAGCGAGCCGCCAGCAGAGGGCGCGAACCGGTCGAACCGTGCAGGTAGAGCGTGTCACCCACACGCACGTGCAGCGTGGGCAGGATCCGTGGCTCGGCGTCTCCGGTCACCGGATCCACGACGGTGAAGCCGAGATGGCAGTGGTACGCCTCATCGATGATCGCGTCGGCGGTCGCCCGCACGTAGGTCATCCGGCCCCGGCTGCGGCTCGCCGTCGTGCGGGGTGTCTGCACGAACGTGTCGCTCATTGCGGTGCGCCCTTCGTACTAGTACAATCTTATGATTGTGTCAGTACGTTATCAGATCTCGGGTCGTGGAGCGGCGGCCATCTCCGCCAGCGTCGAGGCCGGTGTAAGGCTGGGCGCATTGACGCCCGGTGACCTCCTTCCGCCGGTACGGGCACTCGCCACCGATCTCGCCGTGGCGCCCGCGACCGTCGCGGCGGCCTACCAGGGCTTGCGACAACGCGGCGTCGTGGAGACGGCCGGGCGCAACGGAACCCGGATACGACAGCGCCCGCCGGTGACCACGCGCGTCGGCCGGCGGATGGCGGTGCCGTCGGGAACCCTGGATCTCGCCTCGGGCGAACCCGACCCGGACCTGCTGCCCCCGCTCGGTGCGATTCTGAGCCGGCTGAGTCGTACGGCCACCCGGCCCGTCAGCTACGCCGATTCCGGTTCCGTACCGCAGCTCGTTGCGGCGGGCCGGGAGCGCCTGGTCGCCGACGGCGTGCCGGCCACTAACGCCGGCATCACGGTCACCGCCGGCGCGCTGGACGCGATCGAGCGACTCCTCGCGGCGCACCTGCGCCCGGGCGACCGGGTCGGGGTGGAGGATCCGGCGTGGGCCAACGTGATCGACCTCGTCGCCGCGCTGTCGATGGAGGCCGTTGCGGTACCCGTCGACGACGAAGGGCCCACAGTGGACGGTCTGCAGAGGGCACTCGACGCCGGCATCGAGGCGGTCGTCGTGACGAGTCGGGCGCAGAACCCGACCGGCGGCTCGCTGACGCGCGACCGGGCGGCGGCGCTTCGGCGGTTGCTGGCCGGAGCCGACGTTCTCGTCATCGAAGACGACCACGCGGCGGAGTTGGCGACCGAGCCGCTAGCGCCTCTGGCCGGTGCCGGCCGGTCGTGGGCCTTCGTCCGGTCACTGTCCAAACCGTACGGTCCGGATCTGCGGGTCGCCATTCTCGCCGGCGACGAGGCCACTGTCGCCCGGGTGCAGGGCCGGATGCGTCTGGGCGCCGGCTGGGTCTCCACCCTGCTGCAGCGCCTCGCGGTTGAGATGTGGGCCGACGACGGCGTCGCCGAGCGTGTCGCGACGGCGCAGCGGGAGTACACCGGGCGGCGCGAGGCGCTCCTGGCGGCGCTGGCCGAGCGCGCGGTTCCGGCCCGCGGCCGGTCTGGGATCAACGTCTGGATCCCGGTCGACCATGAGTCGGTGGTCGTCGCGGCACTTCTCGAAGGCGGGTGGGCCGTCGCCCCCGGATCGCTCTTCCGGCAGCAGAGCCGGCCCGGCGTGCGAATATCGATTGGCCATCTCCGACTGTCCCATGTGGACCCACTCGCCGACGCGGTGGCCAATGCGGTGGCCCCGTCCGGCCTCATCTCCCGCTGACGGCGGCTGGGTCAAGTGGAGTCCGCTGGGACGGACCCGAGGTTCCCCGGCCGCAGCGTGCTTCACTGCCGCGGCGGAAGTTTGACAACCGTGAGGAAGAAGTTGTCGATCTGACGGACGACCTGAATGAACCGGTCGAAGTCCACGGGCTTCGTCACGTATGCGTTGGCATGCAGCTGATAGCTGCGAAGAATGTCCTCTTCGGACTGTGATGTGGTGAGGACCACGACGGGGATCTGATGGAGCACCTCGTCACTCTTGATCTCGGCCAGCACCTCCCGTCCGTCGCGCCGGGGCAGGTTGAGATCGAGCAGGATGAGGTCAGGTCGGATCGCCTCGGCGTACCTGCCCTCGCGGCGCAGGTAGGCCAGCGCCTCCTCGCCGTCGGAAACCACGGTCAACCGGTTTCGGACCTTGTTGTCCGCGAAGGCTTCCCGGGTCATCAATACGTCTCCCGGGTCATCCTCGACCAGCAGGACCTCGACCGGGACGGGAGCGCTCAACGGACGGGCTCCTTCGTGCGGATAGCGGGGCCGGGAATGACTGCCCCGGTCGGTTCGGAGATGACCGGCAGCGTGAAGCGGATGGTTGTGCCATCGCCGACCGACGTGTCGACCCAGATTCGGCCGCCGTGGTACTCGACGATCTTCTTCGCGACCGCGAGCCCGATACCGGTACCGGCGTACGCGTCGCGGGTGTGCAGGCGTTGGAAGATGACGAAGACCTTCTCGGCGTAGGCGGGCTCGATCCCGATGCCGTTGTCGACGCAGCTGATCTCCCAGTAGCCGCGGAGGCGCCGGGCGGAGATCGCCACGCGGGCGGGCAGGTCCGGCCGGCGGAACTTCAGCGAGTTGCCGATGAGGTTCGTGAACAAATTGGTCAGCAGTGTTTCGTCACCATGTACGACCGGCAGGTCGGTCCAGGTGATCTCCGGCGGGATGGTGTCGTCGGCCGCGCCTTCGCCCTCGCCCAGGAGACGCGGGTCCGGCCGCGCGGTCGATGCCTCAGTGACCACGCTCGCCAGATCAACGTCGGTGAACCCCGTCGTGACTCGGCCGATCCGCGAGAACGCCAGCAAGTCGTTGATGAGCCGCTGCATGCGTTGCGCTCCGCTGACGGCGAACGCGATGTACTGGTCGGCCCGCTCGTCGAGCTGTCCCTGATAGCGGCGCTGCAAGAGCTGGCAGAAGCTGGACACTTTGCGCAGCGGCTCCTGCAGGTCGTGCGAGGCGACGTACGCAAACTGCTCGAGGTCGCGGTTGGAGCGGGTCAACTCGGCCGCCTGCGCCTCGAGCAGGGCCGCGGACTCCTCTATCTGTCGTCGTCCGGCCTCGACCTCGGCAAGGTCGGAGGCGATCTGACGGCGCATCTGGTCGACATCGAGGCCCAGGTTGGCCAGCTCTGGTGGTCCGCCGGCGCGAATCGCCCGCCCATATTCGCCGTCGGCGATGGTGCGTACCTGCCGCGCGAGGTCGGTCACCGGCTCGATCACGACCCGTTGCAATGCGACCAGCAGGCCTATGGCTCCGCCGATCCCCAGGATCGCGACCGCGAAGAGCACGAAGAGCAGCGTCGAACTGCTGTCCCGTACGCTGCTGGACAGGTCGTCCCGGATGCCCTGCATCGTCTTCTGCACGGCCTCGATCGCACGTCGCAGGGTGTCGAACCGATCGCGGGCCACGTCGTTGATGACGTTCCGGGCACTGGTCAGGTCACCGCGCTCGATGTCGGCGATGGCGGGATCGGCTACGTTCGCCCGCCAGTCGTCGGCCGCCTGGGCGACCTTGGCGATCCCAGCCTTGACCGTCGCCGTGGCGGCCGGGTTGGACAGGATCCTCGTGATCAGGTCCGTCTCCGTCGCCCGCGCGGAGTGGTACGTCGACAGATCCTTGCCGCTCGCGGTCACGACGTACCCGCGGAGCGCCGCCTCCTGGCTCACCAGCGATGCGAGAAGGTCACTGCTGGCCGTGCGCATCGGGCCAACCTGGTCCAGAAGTTCGTTCAACTGACGGCGGTTCGCGATCGCCGTCGTTGCCGCACCCGCGGCGAGAAAGGCGATGACAGCGGCCATCAGCAGGCAGAGGGCGGTCACCCGCCGCCGGAGCGACCACGGCCGGTTCGGTGACTCCGGTTCGGCGGCTGCATGTTCGGTCATGCCGCCCGGGCTCCGCGCTCGCTCCGTTGCCGCTGACTCGGTCATGTCGCCTCGCCTCCGCGCTCGCTCCGCTCCTCGGGCCTTGCGGCCCTGCGATGCTCACTCGCTGTCGGCTCGGTCATCTGCCCGACCGCCGTGGGCCGACGATGAGCATGGCAACGTCGTCCGCGAGGGGGCCGCCGTTGGCCTCCTCGGCCTGCTCGACCAGCCAACCGGCGAGCGCCTCACGCGGAATACCACGGGCCTGGGCCTGGTCAATGAGCGATCGGAGGCCATCCACGTCGAGCCGGCGGTCGGTGTCATCGATCCGGCCCTCGATAAGGCCGTCGGTGTAGAGCAGCAACGCCCACCCGTCCTGGTCAAGATCGACCCGGGTGGCCTGGTGTGATGCGTCGTCGAACACGCCCAGCACCGGCCCGTGCTCCGCCGCCACGACGCGCACCCCCGAGCTCGTGAGCAGGAGCGGTGGCGGGTGCCCGGCCAGGCGTACGTCGGCCTCGGCCCGGTCGAGGTGGACCGTGACCATGGCTACGGTGGCGAAGATGGTGTCGCGGTTACGTTCGCTCTTGAGTACCTGCTCGATGGCCGGGAGCACGTCATCGGCGGGAACGCCGGCCAGCATCAGCGCTCGCCAGGCGACGCGGAGCTCGACCCCGAGCGCGGCTTCGTCGACACCGTGTCCACACACATCGCCGACCATGACACTGACCGTGTCGGGTCGGGTCTCGACCGCATCGTAGAAGTCCCCGCCGAGCTCGGCGCGTCGCCGGCCGGGCCGATAGAAGGGATGAACCTCGGCGCCAGCGGAGTGCAGCAACGGCTGCGGCAACAGACCGCGCTCCAGCCGGGCCGACTCCTGCTGCAACAGCTCCACCTCGTGCAGGCGCCTGGCGTTCTCGTCCGCACGCCGCCGTTCGACCGCGTAGCGCAGTGAGCGGGCCAGGACGTTCCCATCGACCTGTCCCTTGATCAGGTAGTCCTGGGCGCCCTCGCCCAGCGCGGCTGAGCCTAGGTGCTCATCGCCCAAGCCGGTGAGCACGCAGATCGCCGCGCCGGGGGCCACGGCGAGCAGTCGGCGCAGACCGTCGAGCTCCTCGGCATCGGGGAGACCGAGGTCGAGTAGAACGCAGTCGGCGACTGCGATGCCGGCCTGAGCCTCGGCAATGGTGTGCGCGATCGTGAGGTCGACCGGCGCCTTGACCTCGGCGAGTAGCTCCTGCACCAGGAATGCGTCCTGCTCGTCGTCCTCGACCAGCAATACCCGCAGCCGTTCCGGCCGAGCGGTCGAGCGGATGTGACCCGGGCCACCGGCCTGGGTCGGCACCAGCTGCGGGGGTGCGTCGGACGAGATCTGACTCACGATCGCCCGCCCACCCGTAGGGTCGTCCCGCTGATGTCGGCGCTCCTCCGCGAAATCACTCAGACCGCGTCACCATACAACCGAGCCTGGCCGGATCCACACTCCTCGGGGTGGGCCCACCGGCCGCCCGAGACTAGGGCGTGTCTGCTGGTTCATGGAACGGGGTCCCGGAGCCAGATTCTGACGGACGCCAGGTCGACGGTGCCCTGGTACATGTACTCCCGTTTGTCGTAGCGGGTAGCGATCGCACGGTACTGCTTGAGCTTGTGGATGCAACGCTCGACGACGTTGCGCTTGCTTGTACCGCGGCGGGTCGAAGGTCGGCGGTCGGCCGCCCGCCACGGCTACCACGTCGGGCCCGGTGGGCTTGCTGGTTGGCCGGTTCAGGGATGGTCGCGGCGATGCCGCGCTTGCGCAGCGTGCTACGGATCGCCCGGTTGGAGTACGCCTTATCGGCCAACACTCGGCCCGGCGGGTGCGTGCCCGGCCCCGCCCGCGGCGGCGGATGCGCACACCGGCCAGGACGGCGTCGAAGGCGACCGAGTCGTGGCGTCGCCCCGAGGTGATAACGCGGGCGACCGGCCGGCACCGCCGGTCAGCGGCGAGGTGGACCTTCGTGGTCAACCCGCCGCGGGACCGCCCCAAAGCTTCTCGATCATGGCCGTCGGGCGGAATATTGTAATTCGATAGAGCCCCCTGTGTGGGCAAGGGCCGGCGGCGTGCGCGGCGCACCAGCGGCGTGCTGATGTGCCCTGGCAGTCGGGGAATCCACCGCCAGCGTCCACTCCGCACCCTCGGCCTCGTCACAGCCACGACGCAGCTCATCGAGGATCCCGGCCCAGGTACCATCCGCGGACCAGCGCCGGTGTCGCATGTAGACGGTCTTCCACTTGCCGTACTCATCAGGCAGGTCACGCCATGGCGAACCCGTCCTGGTCCGCCAGAGCACCCCATTGATCACCTGCCGGTGATCCAGCCACTGGCCGCCCCGTCGCGGCGTACGGTCCGGCAACAGCGGCTCCAGCAGCGCCCATTCAGAATCAGTCAGATCGTGTCGATCAATCACACGGATGATCTATCCGACCCGACGTCGAGAATCCAGCAGACACGCCCTAGTCTTCGATCATGCGGCCACCCCTCGACCCTTTCAACTGTCGCATGTGGACCATCGCGCCAGACGCGGGTCGGTAGCCTAGGGATGGCCTGCCATGGCACCGCCGCCGCACCGCGGACCGGCCGCAGATACTTGGCCCGGGCAGAATCCGGTCGGGAGGTCACGATGACGATGACGGCGCCCGGCGCGGTCCAGTCGGTGGACGTGCAGCGTGTCCAGCGCCGGACCCTCGGTGTACTCATGCTGTCCCAGGTGATCGGCGGCATCGGCGTGGCGATCGGGATCGCCGTCGGCGCCCTGCTGGCCGCGCGGATGGGAGGCACCGGCGTGTCCGGGTTCGGCCAGAGCTCCCTCGTTGTCGGCGGCGCGCTGCTCGCCGTGCCGGTCTCGCGGATCATGCGTTCGTACGGCCGGCGGCCCGGTCTGGTCTTCGCGTACGCGGTCGGCGTGGCCGGCGCCGCGCTGGTGGTCGCCGCCGCGGCGCGTGGGTCGCTCCCGCTGCTGTTCCTCGGGCTGTTCCTCTTCGGCGGCGGCAACGCGGGCAACTATCAGGCTCGCTACGCGGCGGTCGATCTGGCCGAACCGGCGCGTCGCGGTCGCCAACTGTCCTGGGTCGTCTGGGCGACCACGGTCGGCGCCGTGGCCGGGCCGAATCTCGCCCAGCCGGCCGACGACGCCGTGCACCGCTTCGGCGCGGCCATCGACTCGGGGCCGTTCGTCTTCAGCGCCGTGGCCTTCCTGCTGGCCGCGGTCTCGATCGCACTCCTGCTGCGGCCGGATCCGCTCCTGGTGGCGCGCCAGCAGGCGCCCGGTGCCGGGGTGGGCTCGTCCCGGGGCAGCGGGTTGCGGGCCGCGATGCGGGAGGTGATGGCCTCACCCGCGGCCAGGCTGGGGATCGCGGCGGTGGCTATGGGGCATCTCGTCATGATCGGTGTAATGGCGATGACGCCGGTACACATCGGCGAAACGATGCACGGTGATGAGCTGCGGGTCGTCGGAATCGTGCTCAGTGTGCACATCGCCGGGATGTACGCGATCTCCCCGGTCACCGGATGGCTGACGGATCGGCTCGGTCGGCGACCGATCATCCTGATCGGAGTCGCGTTCCTGGTGGGAGCGTGTGCGGTGGCCGGGACCGCGGGGCACGACATCCCACGCCTGGCGCTCGGTCTGAGCATGCTGGGTCTGGGGTGGTCCTGCACGATGGTGGCCGGTTCGACACTGTTGTCCGAGTCGGTCGGTACTGCCAACAAGCCGTCGGTGCAGGGGTTGTCGGATCTGGTCATGGGCTTCGCCGGGGCGATCTCGGGCGCGTTGAGCGGGCTGGTCGTCGCCTGGTCCTCGTACGGTGTGTTGACGGTCCTCGCCGCGGTGGCGACCATCCCGTTGATCGCGCTCGCCCTGCGGCCAGGCCGTGTCGCCCTCGCCGGAGGAGTTGAATAGGCGGGTGAGACTGACCGACCTGTGGTTCCGCCTGGAGCAGACGTTCGGCACCGTGTACGCCCAGAGTGTCGCCCGGGACCAGGTCATCCCCGAACTGGGCGGCCGGACCATCGACGAAGCGCTGGCCGCCGGGGAGGAGGTCGCCGCCGTGTGGCGGGCGGTGGTGGCGACCTTCCCCGACCGGGTCCCCGCACGTCTGCACTGACGTCGAGCGTGTCGGTGGTTGCGTCGAACACTCGTACACCTAGGGTGGATCGAGGCGGTTATCCACACACCGACGAACCGGGTTATCCACAGCTTCGGCGTTGACTCTCGAATCTGTCGGACCGGGCGCATAGCGTGTGACCGCGTGACCGTGACGAAGCGACCGACGAAGACCACGAACCCAGGGGTGGCACCGATGGCAGGATCCCCCGACCGCGAGAAGGCGCTGGGCCTCGCCCTCGCGCAGATCGACAAGCAGTTCGGCAAGGGCTCGGTGATGCGCCTCGGTGAGCGCCCGACCGTGCCGATGGCCGTGATCCCGACCGGGTCGATCGCGCTGGATGTCGCACTCGGCATCGGTGGCCTGCCCCGAGGGCGGGTCGTGGAGATCTACGGTCCGGAGTCCTCCGGCAAGACGACGGTGGCCCTGCACGCTATCGCGAGCGCCCAGCGCATGGGAGGCATCGCGGCCTTCATCGACGCGGAGCACGCCCTCGACCCTGACTACGCGCGGGCGCTGGGCGTCGATACCGATGCGCTGCTCGTCTCGCAGCCCGACACCGGTGAGCAGGCCCTGGAGATCACCGACATGCTGGTGCGCTCCGGGGCGCTCGACATCATCGTGATCGACTCCGTGGCCGCACTCGTCCCTCGCGCCGAGATCGAGGGGGAGATGGGCGACAGTCACGTGGGTCTCCAGGCCCGACTGATGAGCCAGGCTCTCCGGAAGATCACCGGCGCGCTGAACAACTCCAACACGACCGCGATCTTCATCAACCAGCTGCGCGAGAAGATCGGCGTCATGTTCGGCTCGCCCGAGACCACACCGGGCGGCCGGGCGCTCAAGTTCTACTCGTCGGTGCGGCTCGACATCCCCGCATCGAGACCCTGAAGGAGGGCACCGAGGCGGTCGGGAACCGGGTGCGCGTGAAGGTCGTCAAGAACAAGGTCGCGCCGCCGTTCAAGCAGGCCGAGTTCGACATCGCCTACGGCGAGGGCATCTCGTGGGAGGGATCGGTGCTCGACGTCGCGTTGGAGAAGAAGAT
>JBKPDY010000092.1:0-4366 GCA_046728155.1 Actinomycetota bacterium | reverse complement strand
CCCGACCCGGCTCGCGGTACGCCAGAGGCGACGGAAGTTCTACAGTCTCGGCCTACAGCGGGATGTTGCCGTGCTTCTTCGGCGGGAGCGTTTCGCGTTTCGTCCGGAGGGCACGCAGTCCGCGCACGACCTGGAGCCGCGTCGCCGCCGGTCTGATCACCAGGTCGACGTAACCCCGCTCGGCGGCAACGTACGGGTGGGCCAGCGCGTCCTCGTACTCGCCGACCAGCTTGGTACGCTCGGCGGCCGGGTCCACCGCATCGCGGATCTCCTGTCGGTAGAGGATATTCACCGCTCCCTGCGCGCCCATCACGGCGATCTGCGCCGTCGGCCAGGCGAAGTTGAGGTCGGCGCCGAGATGCTTGGAGCCCATGACGTCGTAGGCGCCCCCGTAAGCCTTACGCGTGATCACGGTGACCTTCGGCACGGTCGCCTCAGCATAGGCGTAGATGAGTTTGGCCCCGCGTCGGATGATTCCCTCCCACTCCTGACTGGTACCGGGCAGGAATCCGGGAACGTCCACAAAGGTCAGTACCGGGATGTTGAAGGCATCGCACGTCCGGACGAAGCGGGCCGCCTTCTCGCTCGCGGCGATGTCGAGACAGCCGGCGAAATGCATGGGCTGGTTGGCCACCACGCCGACGGAGCGCCCGTCGACCCGGCCGAACCCGACCACGATGTTCTGTGCGTAGAGCGACATCACCTCGAGGAACTCGCCGTCGTCGACGACCGCTTCGATCACCCGGTGCATGTCGTAGGGCTGGTTCGCCGAGTCGGGAATCAGCGTGTCGAGCAACTCGTCGTCGGCCGTGATCTCCAGCTCGCCGTCCGCCTCGAAGATGGGCGGGTCGTCGAGGTTGTTCGCCGGCAGATAGGCCAGGAGGGCCTTGACGTACTCGATCGCGTCGGACTCGTCATGCGCGAGGTAATGTGCGTTGCCGCTCTTGGTGTTGTGGGTGCGCGCGCCACCCAGCTCCTCGAAGCCGACGTCCTCGCCGGTGACCGTCTTGATGACGTCCGGTCCGGTGATGAACATGTGGCTCGTGTGATCGACCATGACGGTGAAGTCGGTGACCGCGGGCGAGTAGACAGCGCCACCCGCGCACGGTCCCATGATGAGCGAGATCTGCGGGATGACACCGCTGGCCCGGACGTTGCGGAAGAAGATCTCGCCGTACAGGCCGAGCGAGACGACGCCCTCCTGGATCCGCGCGCCGCCGGAGTCGTTGATGCCGACGATCGGGCAACCGATCTTCATAGCCAGATCCATGACTTTGACGATCTTCTCGCCGAAGACCTCGCCGAGGGAGCCGCCGAACACGGTGAAGTCCTGGGCGAAGACGCATATCTGGCGACCGTCCACTGTGCCGTATCCGGTCACGACGCCGTCGCCGTACGGGCGGTTGTGCTCCTGCCCGAACGCGGTCGACCGGTGTCGGGCCAGCTCGTCCAGCTCGACGAAGGAGCCCGGGTCGAGCAGCATGTCGATGCGTTCGCGGGCCGTCTTCTTTCCGCGGGCGTGCTGCTTGTCGGTCGCCTTGGCCGACCCGGCGTGGACGGCCTCGTCGATGCGTCGACCGAGGTCCGCGACTTTCCCCGCGGTCGTGTGGATGTCTGGCGCGCCGGCCGAGGCCGACTGTGGCGCGGAAGTGGCGGGCACATCCGTGATGGTATCCAGCCGCGATGTGGGCCACCCGGAATGACGGCCGGCGACAACGCTTCCCTGCCGCGTGTCGCGGCGCATGTCCTGGTCGTTAGCCAACGTGTGGCGGACCTGCTCACCTGGATGACTCTGTTCGGGCTTGGCCTGATCGTGGGTGGGATCGCTCTGCTCGTCACCGCCATCATCGCGACCGGCCGCCTCCGTCGCCGGCGCCGGCGGCTGGCGCCTCGCGCGCCTGCACCACGCGCACCCGCTCCGGCGAAGCGACCACTGCCCCCGCCCTACCCCCGACCGGATGTACGGCGCAGCGCCCTGCTCGCCGAGACCGTACAGCTGGACCAGGTCGCGCCGGCGTGGGCGACCCCGGTGACCGGGGTCACGGTTCCGCCGGCACCGCCTCAGGCGGGTTCCCGCGATCCGGCGGTCGAGTCGACGGTCGATGCCCTGGCGCCGATCAAATCGCCGACGGTACAGCGCATCGCCGTCCCTCCGGTGCCCCTGGCCCGCCCGTACGTGGACACCAGGCCTCGCAACCGGCCGCAACGCACGTACCCGGACCCGCCGAATCGCCAGGCGCCGCAGCCGGCGGAACCGCCGGCGAGTCCGGACCGGACCGGCCGCGCCGAGGCGGCGGCGCGCAACCGGGGCAGGATTCACGGCCGGGATGCCAACCCGTCGCGCAACACAGCGTTCAGGCCGCCGCAGGACTCAGGCGTACGTCGCCATCGGCCCGGATACTGAGGATCCGGCCCCGGCCGAGATGGGTCCGCTCGGCTCCGGCAGCATGGCCGTATGCGCACCTCGCCGTACGCGGATCTGTCCCGGCCACCCCTGCGGCAGGAGACTCTGCGGCGCGCTCTGGTGCGACCCGGCGGCCTCTGGTCCGCCATCAGAGTGGTGCGGGAGACGGGATCGACGAATGCGGATCTTGCCGCGGCGGCCCGAGCGGGTGGGGCCGAGGGGTCCATCCTCATCGCCGAGGCTCAGCTGGCCGGTCGCGGACGGCTCAACCGGCCGTGGGTGGCACCGCCGCAGTCCGCGATCACGGTGAGCCTCCTGCTGCGGCCGGGCGACCGGGTACCCGCTGCACGGTTGGGCTGGCTTCCGCTACTGGTCGGGGTGGCCCTGGCCGAGGCCGTCGGCCGGCTGGCCGTGGTCGACGCCGTGCTCAAGTGGCCCAACGACCTGCTGATCCGCTCGTCACTGAGCGGGGAGGCGGACTACCGCAAGTGCGGCGGTGTGCTCGCCGAGATCGTGGGAGACGCCGTGGTGGTGGGCATCGGCCTCAACGTCGCGCAGCGGGCGGACGAGCTACCGGAGGGCGGTTACCCGGCCACCTCTCTGGCGATTGCCGCCGCGGCCTGCACCGACCGGGATCCGTTGGTACGCGCGATCCTGCGCGGACTGGAGCGGTGGTACGAGCGGTGGACCGCCGCCCGCGGCGACCCGGATCCGTCCGGGCTCCGGGCAGCCTACGTGGAGCGGTGCGAGACGCTCGGCCGCGACGTGGCGGTGGCCCTTCCGACCGGCGACGTGTTGCGCGGGTCGGCCGCGGGTATCGACTCCGATGGGCGGCTCACCGTCGATACCGCCGCGGGGATGCGCCTGGTTGCCGCCGGGGACGTGCTACGCGTACGGTGATCATCATTCGCCTACGCGTGTCTGCGTTCGGCTGACGACAAGGCTGGCCCGGACCTACTAAGGTCGGCGCCGAGGACGATGGTGCCAGGGAGGTTCGTGTGGCTTTTCCCGATGATTCGTTGACCGACGGCGAACACGTCGTCCTGCATCTTCATCCGCACTGGAGCGAGATGATCTTCCCAGTGGTGGTCGCCGTCATCACCGCCGGCGGCGTGATCGCGGTGTCGCTGCTCGGCTGGGCGGGTTGGGCGGTCATCGCGGTCGGGGCGGTGGCGGTCTTCCTCTTCCTCCGGTTCGCAATGTGGCCGTTCATCGTCTGGCGCAGCACCCACTTCGTATTCACCAACGAACGGGTCCTTCTGCGAGAGGGCGTCTTCAACCGCCAGCAGCGCGACATCCCACTGACGCGGGTCAACGATGTCTCCTCGCACCAGAAGCTCTGGCAACGTGTGATCGCGTCCGGTCAGCTCACGGTCGAGTCCGCCGGCGAGCGCGGGCAGTCGATCCTGGAGAACATTCCCAAGGTCGTACGGGTGCAGAAGGTCGTGTACGAGCTGGTGGAGGCCGACAACGAGCGGCGGACGCTGGACGACCACGACTTGAAGGAGGCCCTTCGCGACCGCGACCACGACGCCACCCCGCCGGCGAAGTAGTCCCAGCCACGCCGTGGGGAGAGGAAACTAGGGCGAGGCGCGGACGGAGTCGTCCAGGTCGATCTCGTCGATCTCCTCGGCCGAATCGACGACCTTGATCACAACCGAGCCGCCCGGCGAGGAGGTGACGACGAGGCGCAGCCCGCGGGCCGGCGCCGGTTCCGCCGGCGTCTCGTCATCGGCGGCCGGAACCTCGACATCCGTCGGTTCGGGCTCCTCGCGGCGGGCGGGCTCGAACGTCGGCCGAGACGGCGCCGGGAGCTCCAGTTTGAAGACATGCGTGCGGTAGGCCCAGAACCGGAACAGCGTGCCCAGCCCGATCCCGATGCCGGTGCTGATGTTGAGCGCGAGAATGTGCGTCTCGTGCAGTACGTACTTGGTGAACGCGACCGTGCTGGCCTGGATGACC
>JBKPDY010000091.1:0-6279 GCA_046728155.1 Actinomycetota bacterium | reverse complement strand
TTGCCGTTGTGCACTCCTCCCGGGAACAGACAAGGAACTCATCACGCGCGGACTCCGCCGCGGCCCGCGTCGGGTAGCCCCCACGACGGACCGTCTCCCGACGACCGGAGAACGTCATCACCGAGCACTGGAAATACCAGCTGCCGTGTCCGCGGTCACTAAGCCTGGCACACCTGCTGCCGAGCAGCCTGGCCGAACCTTGTGCGCGGCAGCCGCACCGCTTGAAGATCACTCCAACTCCACTCGTTCTCATGACACCGCCCTCTTTCGAGATCGTTTCCCCACCCGCGTGTTCACCGAATCGATCTCCTCCCGAGGAGTCGACCATCGACCGCCGCGACCGCCTCGGGGGAAGTCCCAGAACCTCAATAACAAACTCTTCGTGATAACCGGCTGCGGGTTGCTGGCGAAGCCGCCGCATTGCTTGGGAAGGACCGGCATGTCTGATGTGGCGGGGCTCTGGACCTTGGCGAACGTCGCCGGCACAATTCGTGTGTCCGTTGCCGGCGCCGTGACGTAACCCGAGCAAACGGGACTTGCAGACGCCGGCCGATGAGGGAGGAGGTTGACGTGGGCTTCTTGACGCGCGACACCCGGGCTCCGGCCCGTCCCAGCCTGGCGGAGCTGGCGCAGCCGTCGGCCCCGCCTCTGGTCAGCCCGACCGAGCAGGCGGTCAACCTGCAGTCGAGGATCCTCTACCTCCGGTCGTACCTGTTCATGCGGGCGATCATCGGATTCATCGGAGTCTCGCTGCCCATCCTGCTGGTGTTGGGCGACAACCTGCTCAAGACCGGTGGCCCGATGCTGCGGGCGTCCCTGAGTACCTATTACTACTCCGGCATGCGCGATTTCCTCGTCGCGAGCCTGGCGGCCGCTGCGTTCTTCCTCATCGCGTACAAGATCTTCGAACGTAGGCTGAGTAACCTGCTCAGCGTCATAGCCGGTTTGGCGGCGCTGACAACCGCGTTCTTCCCGACCAATCGCCCGCCCGGCGTGGCGACCGCACTGACCCCGCTTCAGGAGAAGTTGGGTGAAACGACCGTCGTCCACGTACACTTCATCGCCGCCGGGATCGCCATCGTGTCGCTGGCGGTCATCACGTTCTTCTTCGGCGTCCAGGAGGGGCGCCGCTCGCCGCAGCGGGTCGGGCGACGGGCCCGGCTGACGCCGACGTTCTGGCGCTGGTTCCATTGGATCCTCGCCGCGGTGATCCTGCTGTCGGTCGCGTTCGCCGCGTACGCCGACATGAAGCACATCTTCACCAGCTACTCGCTGCTTATCGGCGAGACCGTCTCGCTCGAGGCGTTCGGTCTGTCCTGGCTGGTGAAGGGCCTCGAACTCGACGTGTTGCTCAGCCCACGCTCAGCCCGGCGGCGGGCCCGTGCGGTCGCGTCCCAGAACCCCTAGCCGCCGACGGGGCATGGCGTACAGCGTGATCCACGAGATGACCCGGCGCTTCCTCGAGCGGGCCGTCGCGGACGTGGGTGTCGTTATCGCCGGCTGCCAGACCTACGATCGGTCGGCGCCGTGGTGGGCGCTGACGGCCCGAGCGGGCTGGTTCGGCGACCGGTGTCCGTGGTTTCGCACGGGGCCCTTTGAGGCTGCAGTACAAGGGAGATCCGCCTATGCCCCGCTGGCCTGAGTAGGTTCGTGATGTGGCAGATGAAGCATCAGAGGCCGTGGAAAGTATCCGCGCTGCGGAGGTGATCGCGGCTCTGTCACTTGCGACGGACCTCGGCATCGGCGTGCCGCTGGAATACGGCCTGCACAGCACGCTACTCGCGATGCGGCTGGCCGATCGTCTGAAAGTCGATGCGGAGACGGCAACCCAGACTTACTACGCATGCCAGTTGTTCTACGTCGGGTGCACCGCCAACGCCGACATCGCCGCGGAGCTCTTCGGCGCCGACGACGCCCTCACGACGTACGCCACACCGAGCAGGTTCGGGTCGCGGGCAGAAATGACATCCGGCTTCCTCCGTGCGGTGGCGCCACCAGGCGGCGCGCCGATCGCGCGCGCCGGGCAGCTCGCCCGCCGCCTTCCAATGGTCGCCAAGGTCTTCAAGCATCACATCGCTGCGTTTTGCGAGGTGGCCACGATGCTCACCGACCGGCTCGGCGTCCATTCGTCGGTAGGCGGTCTGTTCGCACACGTCGCCGAGCGCTGGGACGGCAAGGGCGAACCAGGTAATGCGAAAGGCGATGAGATACCGCTGCCGATGCGGATTGTTCACGTGGCCCGAGACGCTGCCTTTCAGCGGATGCTCGGTGGCGCCGACCGTGCGGCAGCGGTGATCCGCCGGCGTGCGGGGCACGCGTTCGATCCCGACGTCGTCGCGGCCCTCGCTGAGGATGCGGCCGGACTCATTGCCATCGACACGGCTTCGGCGTGGGATGAGACGCTGGCCCGCGAACCGAGGCCGCACAAACTCCTGGAAGGCGAGTCGATCGATACGGCCCTTGCTGCCATGGGCCACTTCGGCGATCTCGTATCGCCGTGCTTCGTCGGGCACTCAACCGGCGTTGCGGTGCTGGTGATGAAGGCCGCCCGAGGTTGCCGTTTCGACAGTGCCGACGTTACGACGATCCGGCGGGCGGCGCTTATCCACGACGTCGGGCGGGTAGCCGTGCCGGCCCGCATATGGCTGCAGCCGGGCCCTCTTACGCCCGATGACTGGGAGAAGGTACGCCTGCATCCCTACCAGACGGAACGCATCCTCCACCGCTCTGCGTTTCTGGCCGCACTCGCCGGGGTCGCTGGTACGCACCACGAACGCTGCGACGGGTCGGGCTATCACCGTGGAACCGCTGCTCCGGGGCTTACACAGCAGGCGCGCCTGCTTGCCGCCGCAGACGCCTATCAGACGAAGATCGAACCGAGGCCGCACCGAGAGCCGCTCACTCCGGCGCAGGCCGCCGACACGCTCACGGCTGAGGTCCACGCCAGACGGCTCGACGCCGTCGCCGTTAGGGCGGTGCTGGACGCCGCCGGCCAGCGGACTCCACGAATCGAACGACCGGCGGGGCTGACCCAGCGCGAGACAGATGTCATCGGGCTCCTGGCTCGCGGGTTGCAGACCAAGCAGATCGCACGTGTGCTAGGAATCTCGGTCAAGACGGCCGACAACCACATCCAAAACGTGTACGCCAAAATCGGCGTGTCCACACGCGCGGCGGCCGCACTCTTTGCAATGCAGCACGGGTTGGTGCCATAGGGAGAACTCCCTATCGAACCAAGCAGCCGCTACGCATAGCGTCACGGCCAAGGAATCCGCTCCAAGGGAGGTGGCTCGGATGAACGCCGTGAGGGATACCGAGCGGATCGAGACCGTAGTCGTCGGCGGCGGACAAGCCGGCCTATCCGTCGGCTACCATCTCGCCCGGCGAGGTCTCCGCTTTGTCATCCTCGACGCCAACGAGCGGATCGGCGACGCCTGGCGGAAGCGGTGGGACTCGCTCCGGCTCTTCACCCCGGCTCGCTTCAATGGGCTCGACGGCATGCCATTTCCGGGCCCGGCACATTCCTTCTCAACTAAGGACGAGGTTGCGGACTACCTCGAGACCTATGCGGCCCGGCTCGGTCTTCCGGTGCGCGCCGGAGTCCGGGTTAGGGGCCTGACCCGCAACGGAGCTCGTTTCCTTGTCGACGCCGGTGATCGGCGGTTCGAGGCCGACAACGTCGTAGTGGCTATGGGGAGCCACCAGCGTCCTCGATCGCCCGCATTCGCCGCGAGTCTCGACCCCGACATAGTCCAGATGCATTCCAGCGGCTACCGGAACGTCGCTCAACTTCGAGACGGCAGCGTTCTCGTGGTGGGCATGGGGAACTCCGGGGCGGAGATCGCCCTCGATGTCGCGGGCTTCCAGCCGACATGGCTGGCCGGGACCGAGTCGGGCCGGGTTCCCTTCCGCCACGACAGTGCGTTGGCCCGGTACATCTTCCTGCCGTTGATTTTCCGTGTCATCGGCCACCGGGTGCTGACCGTCCGCACGCCCATCGGACGCAAGATGCGCCCGAAGCTGCTGTCCCATGCTGCGCCGGTCGTACGCGTCAGACCGGCCGACATAGCAGCGGCCGGCATCGAACGGGTCAGCCGGGTGGTCGGCACCCGAGACGGATTCCCCGTCCTGGAGGACGGACGCGTCCTTCCAGTGGAGAACGTCATCTGGTGTACCGGCTTCGATCCAGACTTCTCCTGGATCAACCTTCCGGTCTTCGGTCAGAACAAGGAACCGATCGAGCCGATCCACGAACGTGGAATCATCACAGACGAGCCCGGGCTGTACTTCGTCGGCTTGTACTTCCTCTATGCAATGTCGTCCGGATTTCTCCCCGGCGTCGGCAGAGATGCAGAACACGTCGTCAAGCACATCGCCTCGCGACTGCGCTGAGAACCTCGGGCGGAGGTACAACCAGTCCGACAGCGTCGCGGTCGCCACCAACCGATTCCCGGGCCCCGGGTATCTTATCGCCGAGCGGCTGCTGGTCGGCGTTAGGCCGACATACCGAAGGGGAATCGCAGGCGTAGTCATCGGGACGTGAGACCGGCCCGCAGGGGGTTCATGCCGATCACGTGGACAAGATCCTCGTTGCTGGCGTTGACCACCCGGATCTGGGTCAGCGTGCCGATCATGACCACCATGCCCAGAAGCACTAGCGAAGGTGATGAACCGTCCCCCGAATCGGGTGGCCTGCTCCATCACCGCCGGGCCGACGATGCTGGCCGACACCAGCATCAGGAACGTGGTGATCCTGCTAAGGAGCGCGCTTTGTGCCGTGCTCCGGGTGGCGCGCAGGCTCCAGTGCTCGGTCGCCAGCAGCTGCGCCCGGACACTCGGTAGTGCGCCGCCTGTCCCCTGTTGGCTCGTATCCGACATGGCTCGGCCCGTACGAAGCTCGACAGCCCCAGGCGGGTGCCATCGTCGGGCGGCTTCAGCATGACGATCTCGGTGCGGGAGTCGGGAATGCTGCAGACCGTGTCCAAGAACTCGCCCTCGACGAACGGGTCGGACTGTCGATTTCGTCTTCAAGTTCCCCATCGGGCGGGATTGCCCGACCGATGGACGTGTAACCGTACTGGAGCAGGCTAACCTGGCGCATGGCGACGTTGTCGCGATGGCATTGGAAAACGCGAAGTTGTCTCCTGGCAAGGTCAGTCTCATATGGATTGGCTCCAGCATCCCTGCCCAGACTGGGCAACAATGACGGTCACGGCAGTATTGTCATGAGCCCGACCGGCAATGTCGCGGTGTTCATTCAGGGACCAGCGTTATCTTCCGCGATGGCGGAGAAGCTCGCGCAAACATTCGGTTAGCTTCGGCTCTTCAGGTAGGCCATCAAATAGTCCCGAGCAGTGAGGCGCACTTAACGGCCGCTGCTTCTGCCGCGCATGCGGTGCCGGGGCGGTGGCCGACGAGTTGGATCGCCTCAGGACGGGGCTCGCGGGAGCACCTCAGCGGTCCGCACCCTTGACCCTCACCGAACCGAGCCGCATGGGCCGCATGGGCCGACCTCACCACCTCAAACCAGATCATCCCCACGCCGCGCCCTGCCTACTGCGAGCGGGGACCACCACTGTGCCGGGCCCAGCGCCTACGGTGCCATCCCATGGGCTTATTCCTGGCGGTATCGGCGTTCCAAACTGAGCAGGCGGGTCAGGTTCTAACGGCCGTCGAAGGCTTCTTCGATCTACACGGATTGCCGGCACAGAGAGTCGAGGTCGACCAAGCGGACGCCGACGACCAGGGTCGCAACGAGGTCCTGATCTACGCGGCGACCAACGGTTGGACCGTCGCGTTGTGGCCGAGCTTCTTCTTCGATCTGCCCGCCGCCGAGTTCATCTCCCGATCGCTCGGCACCCTTGCCGGCACGGTGCACATCTATGACGGTGACTACTGGGCCCCATGCCCTCGTCGACCACGGCCGAGACGCACAGGTCCCGGGTTACTTCGTCGAGGACCGAGCCGAGCTGGCTAAGCTTTCTCGCAAGTGGCGCGGTGACCCCGACCATCGTGGCCGAACTGACGCGCACCCAAGTCGCGGACATCTTGCCCTACCCGGTAAGTCTCACGTTCACCGACGATGGCCTGTTCCTGCTGGACGGCCACGAACCCGGCAAGGCCTTTCCAGACGATGAGTTCGAGCGCGACGACCCATGGGTGTTCGTCGACCTCTGGCGACGACTTGGTATCACCTACCCATCCGAACATAACAGCGTCCACGCACGGATACGGCTGGCGCCGGATTGGTCGAAGGTCCTGCCCTCGGGAGATCGTGAC
>JBKPDY010000090.1:0-8514 GCA_046728155.1 Actinomycetota bacterium | reverse complement strand
AGCCGCACGCTCGTCCTCGCGACGGACCATGAAACGCACCGGCACATCCTGGGCACGCAGTTTCTCGAAGACCGCACGGCCCACGCCGGCGGCACCGGGGATGAGAACAAGGTTGTTGGCAACCATCAGCGAATCTCCTTCGGAGCAATGGGATATCTGAGTTGAGATGTGTTCACAGTCGAGCCGTCGGCAAGACGTTTTGCGCGGCGATGTGCACCGCGAGCAACGCACCGAGGGTAGGACGGCATACGGGGCCTGTGCGGCGCGTTCCCGGGCGGCGGGCCGTCAGCCCCGGGTGGCGACCTGTCGGGAGCGCAGGCCCACCAGCAGCGCCGCGAGCACCTCAAACGGTGCGAGGGTGATTAGTGGGCCGGGGACGTGGGCGCCGCCGAAGTAGCTGAGGTCGGCGACGGCCCGTTGTTCCGCCTCTGACTCCCCAGCGGTGTGCGGTTAGGCGTGCGGCGGCCCGAGGAATGGGAACGAGGTCGTCAAATCCTCGTGTGGTCTGATGCTTTGGGGAGTGGCCCGCCCGTGGACCATGAACATCATTCGGGCGGAGAAGACATCGTCGGTCATGACCCGGCCGTTGGGGTAGTGGGCCGGCATGGTGCGGTCGTAGTGGAGGATGTCGGGCAGCAGGGTGAGGGCCGCAGCTTCGGCTTCGTCGGGTGAATAACCGTGCTGTTGCAGCGTTTCCGACAGCGGCTGCAAGTGGTTCCTCACGTCGTCGACCGGGTCCGTGGCGTTGAACTCGTCTTTGACGCCGTTTGGGTTGAGGATCGGGTTGAACGAGGGGTTCCCTTCCCGGTCCATCGGCACAAGCGTGCCGTCGCGGCGCAGGCTGGTCGTTATCCACGTTCCGATGCCCGGCCCGCGGCCGAGCATGTCGTTGGGCGCCTCCACGGCGATGGAGAAAATGTCGCCGCCACCGAAGGTGTCAGTCCCGGTCCACTGGAAGTCTCCCGCTGCGCCGTCGAGCAGCCAGTGCAGGACACCGTCGGCGTCGGCGAAGAACGGGTCGCTGCGTTTGCCGAAGAACAGACGGCATGGGCCCGCTTGGACAGGCTTGGCCGTGACGTCGAAGCCCACGGGGGTCGTCTGGATGAGTGTGTTACCGCGTGGTTCGCGGGTCTGGGCGTCGCTGCCGGTGGCGTAGTAGGCAGTGGCGGTTTGCGCGGCGTCTTTGATGTCGGAGAAGGTGAAGCTGAACGCTACATCGGCCAGGGCGTCGCCGTCGTTGTCGATGTTGAACCGGTAGACCGCGTCTGGGTGGAAGCCGTTGCCTTGCGGTTAGGGGTTCGAGTTCATGATCAGCACGGTCCGGTCGGGGTTGTCCGGCGCGGCGAAGACGAACAGGTCGGTGAGGTCCAAACGGGCATCGTCGCCAGGTGACTTGAGGTTGGCGGCGCTGAAGTGGTTCGACATGGTCCCTCCGTCGGCCGTAGGGTCTCGGTGATCGCGCGCTGCGGCGTGGAATCAGCAGTGCACGAAGCGCCGCAGCGCCGTGTGACCTGGTCGGCCTGGATCCGGGCGATGGCATGGGCCGCCTTCGACGAAGACCAGCTGCATGTCCTTGGTGAGCGTAGACAACTTCAGGGACCGGCTGCTGAGAAACCCGAAGATCTGGACGATAACCCGGAGTGACCGGGCTTTCGTACTGGTCGAGCCAGGCCGATGGCCGACTACCTCAAGCGCAACGTGGACGTCGTCGTGTCTGTCATTACTTCCCGGTAGGGCGTAAGGACCGGTTCAAGCCAAATCGGCAGTGGCACCCTCCCCCGAGCCCCGGCGTTCGCGTCCACGGTGACCTGATGCGCCGAGTTCTTCACGAGCCCACCGTCACGACGGCTCACGAGCGGGCCGTGGTCGTCCAGCTCGCGACGAGCTGCTTCGAACACCGAGCACTAGACCGCCGGGGCCGCGTAGTCCACCGTCTCGATGTGGCCGACGCGAAGGAGGCAGCTCGTGAACCTCTCCCACGCCGCGAGTGCCTCGTCCTTGAAATCCGCCGGAGGCTCGGAGCCTCGGATGTGGCAGACGGGGCCGGCGACACCGGCCGGTTACCCGGATTCCCCTGGGGGAGCTTGCGGTCCGGGTTCTTTCGTGCCGTCATTGGTGCTCCATCCGTTATTCGGTTTACTCTTGCGCCATGCAGGAGGTAACCAGAGGCGAGGTCGTTAAGGTCCTTCGAAAAGAGGGCTTGATGGACGCCGTGAGTTAGTCGAGCGATCGTTGCCCAAGCGGTTCGATGTTCAGCGCGCGGCGGAGCTTCTACTGCCATACGGCATCACGAAGGACTCGTTGATCAGCGGCATGGGTGGAAGTTCGTAATCGGCAATCGCCCGGTTGCGCTGGCCCGCCCCACAGGCTTTGGCCCACCCAGGCGCCGTCGGGTCACCGCTCAGGATCGCGTCGGTTGCTGACGGCAGCGGCCTCCTCGGCCGGTTGCTCGGGTTGCCCTGAAGGAGCTTCAGCTCAGGTGCCTTCCGTGCCGTCATCAGAGTCCGCCCGGGTGAGTAGCAAGATCGTCGCTGGGTCAAATAGCCACACGTACAATTTTGATAAATGGCTGAACGGACAACCTAGATAATTGGCCGAACGGTTGCTTGGTCGTGAAGGTCCGCGCCCTTCACCATCGGCCACATGAGACCTCTCCAGGACGCCGCTTCGATCGCAGAGATCGTGAGCGCAGCCGTTGCCGTGACAACCGTCATATGGGCGAATGATCCGCCGTCCACCACCACCGGCGCGACGGCGACGCCGGGGATCCCACGATGACGTACCGCGCGCCGCACGCCGAGCCTTACGATGGACCGGACGCGTCCTCGATCGCGCCGGTGATGAACCCGCGGACGGCGCCCCACCCGATCGCGTGCAGGTCGTGGATGGTCATGGCCACCCCCGTAACCAGATCCGTCGTTCTCCCACGTATCCGGAGCTGCGGGAGTAACTTCTCGGGAAGGACGGCATTGCCAAAGGCAGGGGAGGCTTCCGTCCGCGAGGCGACGCCGCCAAGATAGCAGCCCGTTCACAACGAGCGGCGAAGGTCGTCTTTAGCGACGCGCGGCGTTCCCGAGTGTGACGGTTGAAGCCCATTTCGGCGCGGGAGAATCGCGATGCCAGCACAGACCAGCAATCTCTTCCTCGTGCAGGATCTCGAGGATTCCAGCGCGACCAGAGGGCTCGCGGACAGCGACCTGAATGCGCTGCGCACCGTTGCATCCTGGATCAAGAACTTCGCGGCCATGCCCAATAAGGACCTCGGCCGGTCCGGACCTGTGTGCCCCTTCGTCGGTACTGCCATGGACCGTGGGAAACTCTGGCTTGCCCCAGAGCGCATCGCCGACCGGGCCGCACCTGAGCTTCTCCAGCTTGTCAAGGATTACGAGCTGATGCTCTTGGCTCAGCCCGCGGAGGGCGACGACGCGACCTACAAGGCGATCGTCGTTGTCTTCACCGACTTGTCGGACCGATTGGAGGATTATCCCGACGCGGAGGTAACGCAACTCCTGAAGCCTTCCTATGCGGAAGACGGCGTAGTGCTGGGTGAGTTCCACGAAAGGACGGCCGCGTCTGCGATTTACAACCCCAACTTTCATCCGTTCAGGCCTCCGGTGCCGTTCCTTCTTGTGAGGGGAGCGGTCACCACCGACTGGAAGTTCTTCCTGGACGACGAAGACTGGCTCAACATCTGGGCCCGCCGCTTTGGGGAGACCGCAGCCCCGGCTCTCGCGGAGGAACTCCGCCACACTAGCTGGAACCGGCTGGAGTCGTGACGCGGCAAGTCGAACCCGTGACTAGGGAAGCTCGGCCAGCGCCAGCCCGCGGTGACGCTGGTACTCGGCCGTCCACTGTCCGTCAAGTATGCGCCGACCCCTCCGTGGCTGACCTTGCTGACCCTCAATGATCTTCATTCGTCACTTTTCGTTGTGCCTCAACGGTGTCAGCCAGGGACGGCCAGAGACAGTACTAGGGTCGACGAGCCGTCCGCTGTCCCTCGCTGTCCCTGTGGCGCTTACTTCGCAGCCGGCGGGCGAACCGAGCAACCCCTCGCCGCGATCGTCGCGAGGCGACGGCCTCGGCGGCTACGCGCGCCGCGTGCCCCGGCGGGAGGGCCATTGTTGGGGTCTCCCGGGATAGCATGACTTCGACCTTACGACCGGTCTGGGCGATGTACCCGGGAGCGACATGGAGGGACCTGCGCATCGACTGCCTTTACAGGAGTCGCCTCCTGGTTGACAACAGTTCGCGCAGTCTCGGCGAACACGGTGTTACTGCTCGTGTGAACTCGAGCGCTGAACAGATCCAGCCTTATCCCATCCGGCTGTTGAACTGGTTCATGTCGAAATAGTCCCGCCACGCCTTGATCTTGCCGTCACTGACCTCGAAGGTTCCCATGACCGGCAGCTCGAACGACTTGTCAGGGAGGGTGAAGACGTCCACCCGCTCGGTCATCACGACCGGACCATCGGCCGCGATGTTGATGACCCTGAACTCGATTCGCTCAATGCCTGGCGGTCCAGGGCGGATGAACGAGGCGATGGTGTTGGCGATCGCCTCCCTGCCTGCGACCGGCGCGAGCGGGATGTTGTGGTAGACGGCGTCGTCGGTGAAAAATGCGGCCAGCTCGACGGGCCCGATATTGTCGGACCATGCCGCGCAGAACCTGCTCACCACCTCGACCGGGCCCTCCATCTGGGTCCTCCTGCGGTCGATCTTCGGCGAAGTTGCTCAGTCGGGTTGACTTCGAACAACTCCACACCCCATCAGATCACAGCCGTTACCCCAAACCTCGGGTGTCCGGGGATGGGGAAGTTCACCTGTGGCACGTGCTATCGGGCAAGCGTGGCGAGTACCACCTCCAGGTCGGTGGCGCCGCGACCGCTGCCCGACTGTTACTGGGCAGGCCAGGTTCGCTTCCGGCGTGGACCTCGTGCCGGAGCAGGATTGGGAGCTCCCCGATCTCGCGGCCTCGCCGTTCGGCGCCGACCCGACTATCGCCTCCGTCGGATTCCGCGACGGCGGCCGCTGGCTCGTCCACGAAGCCGATCGTGCTTGAATGTGGCGCCTCGACGACGGCCGGACGTTCAAAGTGCCCGGTCCGCGTATGGTCGCTCCGCGACCCGGAAACCATGCGACGCCTCCGGTCGAAATACGTGGAGGAGCCGACGCAGCGGCCCGGAAGCCGGACACAGCAAACTGTCGTACGGTGCGACTAGTCTCCCATGGCCATGGATGAGCTTGACTACTACCGGCGTCATAGTCGGTTGACCGACCCAGGAACCAAGCGGCACCTGTTCCGCGGTCTGCCGGCCGACGTTGCTGCGATGGCGAAGGTGATCGGCGGTGTGCTTGTACATCGCGACTGGACCTCGCGGTTCGGGTTTGCCCTTTCCGAGCAGCGCCGCGAGGAGGCGAACACCCGGTACATCGAGGCGATCCTCAAATACCTGAGCACGTTGGCCGAGCGCCGCCCCGAGGATCGCTTCGCTGGCACCTGCCGGGACTTCACTGTCCTGCTCTGCGCGATGCTGCGTGATGCCGGCGCCCCTGCCCGAGCACGGGCCGGCTTCGCCGGGTACTTCACCGATGGCTTCTTCGACGACCACTGGGTGGTCGAGGTCTGGGACGACGACCGCGGCTGGCACCTGGTCGACGCGCAGGTCGCCAGCGCTCCCAAGGGCACGTACACCGACGCCGATGTCGACCCGCTGAACGTGCCCCGTGACGCGTTCCTCGTCGGTGGCCAAGCGTGGCAGGAATGCCGGGCAGGTAGTCGCGACGTGGACCGCATCGGCACCAGCGCCGCAGGGTTGACAGGCATGTGGGAGGTTCAGGGCAACGTCGTACGCGACCTGGCCAGCCTCAACCGCGTCGAGACACTTCCCTGGGACGAATGGGGCCTCATCCCCGTCCACTTCGACCAGCTGGAACCCGCGGACATTGACCTGCTGGACCAGATCGCCGCGATCAGCGCGGCCGGCGGTCCTCTGCGGCAGGCGGCTGACGCCTACCGCAGCGACCCACGCCTGCCAGCACCGGTCTCCTTCACCGACGGCGGTTGACTTGGACAGTAGTCTTCGAGCCCGCCACGACTGATACAGGTCCCGTGAAAACCCGAGCCGCGCCGAACCCGAACAACAGCCACAGAGGAGGCAGTACGAAGCGCCCGTCGGGACCATCGAAGTGCACGTCCCGCGCATGCTGGCTCGCGTCTGGGCACTATGAGCCCATGGTCGCCACCGAGGAGGTGTTCAACCGGGTCGGCCGCCTCGCCGCCCGCGCGCGGGTCGGCCAACGTTCGTGGTCCGGCATGGCGCCCGCGACGCCGAGCCTTCGCCGAGCTGGCATGGCCGCCCTCCACGCGACCCTACGCTCTCATCCCCGTGGAGTTCCGCCACAGTTAAACGTCACCTGCGGCGATCCTCATGTCGTGCACTCTCGATGGCGGCATTCATCCGAGCTGGGCCGGACTCTACTGATACTGTCGTGCGACAAGCAGAGGAGCAGAATTGCGTGCCGCTTCCAGCCAATCCGCCCAAGATCGCAGACTCGCCGTTCGCCTCGATGCGCGGGCATCACATGGGCATCCGGTACCCCGACTTCGAGGAGGCCCGCGCCTTCTGGGTCGACACGATGGGCTGGCGGGTATTGCAGACTTGGCCATACGGTGACCTGACCCTCGCGTACGTCATGCCACCGAACCAGGACGAATTCCACCTGGAGATCCTGGCCGGGCCGGGCGCGGGCGCCCAGACGGTATTCAGTGACGTCGACGCCAGCCTGTCGGTGAACGGGTACAACCACGTCTGCCTGTCCGTCGACAGCGTCAACGAGACGCTCGCCGAGCTTCGCAGGCGCCGCGTCGACATCGTCAACGAGCCGCTCGAGATCGACGACATCAGCGCCCGGCTCGCGTTCTTCCGCGACCCCTGGGGCAACATGTTCGAGCTGTCCGAACGCGTCTCGTGACACTTAGCTGACGTCACGACGTACGCGCCGAAAGCGCCGGTCCTGGCGGAGCCTGGTGTTGCGTAGCGTTGACCCCGTCGAGTTCCGGTTTAATGTCTGACGCAGATCGCGTCTCAACGTTTGCGGCCCGGGGGCTCGTCGTCCGGTCGGTAGTTAGACGCGTCGACGAGTCCAGTGATGAAGGTCTCGAAGTCCGGTGCGAGGATCGTGACCTGATGGTTCCACTCCTCTCGATGTGTACGACGGTTGGCTTGCCTGGAGAGCTGCAGTCGAGAGCGATCATGTCGTGGCCGGCTGACGGGCAGTCGGCAATGTACACACCAATGTCGGGGTAGCCCCATTCCTCGACCCAACCTGTCCTACCGCCAGATCGCGGAACAGCTTGGCTGGGGCTCGCCCTCCCGCGCGTATGACGCGGTGAAGCCCGCACTGATGGATGCGGTTGTTGAGTCGGCGGAGGAGATCCGCCGGGTCGAGCTGGACCGCCTCGACGAGCTGGCCCGGACCGCGTGGCGGGTGCTGTATGAGCGGCATCTGCATATCGGGATGCGCGGGGAGATCGCCCGGCATCGGGACACCGGGGCGCCCCTGCTCGATGACGGACCGGTGCTCGCGGCGATTGACCGGCTGCTGACGATCAGCGAGTCGCGGCGGAAGCTGCTCGGCGTGGATGCGCCGGCGAAGGTCACGGTGCTCACGATGGACGCGATCGGGGCGGAGGCGCCTGATGAGGTGGTGCTGCAGCGCTTCGCGGACGATGCCATGTGGATCGGCCGCGGTGAGGCCAAGCCGATCTCCGACGTGTATGCGGAGAACGGTGTGCACCTCCTGGCCCGCGATGTGGCCGCCTTCGTTCGTGCCCTGCACGGGGTGGATCCGGCCGGAGGTCCGGTCAAGCCACCGGGTTCGCGGGGGGCCGCCCTGGTCCACGCCGACGAAGGCGTCCGCCGTGCGCTGCCCCGGCTCGCCGAGCATGACAACGGCTTCGATGTGGCGGCGGCCGAGGCGGCCTGGGCCGCCTGCCTGACTGCTCCTGGTTGGGACCGGGAACCGGTATGGATTCATGGTGATCTGCAGCCGGGCAACCTGATCACCGACCGCGGCCGACTGGCCGCGGTCATCGACTTCGGCGCACTCGGCGTCGGCGATCCGGCGCCGGACGTGGCTCCTGCGTTGTGGACCTTCACCGGCGCGGCGCGGGAAGCCTACCGGGAGGCTATAGGTACGACGACGCCACCTGGCGCCGCGCCTGCGGCTGGGCGCTCGGACCTTCGTTGACCGGCATCGACTACTACCGGCATACATTCCCGCGAATGGCCGAGTGTGGCCGCCGCTATGCGCGCGGTGATAGCCGAGCTGGCGTGAGGTGGCTCATCCACTCACATCTGCCGATGATCGGGCGAGCGGGGATCGACCAGTCGGCCAGTCCGCATCCGCCGGATCACCATCACGGTCAACCCCTGTACCCACGGTCACCGGGCATGGGTTGCACTGTGAGGCCTGCGGCGGTGAGGAACTGACGGATCTGGGAGGCGTGCTCAA